>NZ_JAQJCJ010000007.1:0-285448 GCF_030182485.1 Rhizobium atlanticum | reverse complement strand
CTTTCAAAGGATCCAATCTCTCAGATCCCGCAAGCTCCGCCGCCCACGTTTCTCTTTCTTCCAATCTTCAATTGTCAAATAACAGACGACCAAAAGCCGTCACCAAAACCCGCTCCAAACCTAAGCCCGAAGCAACAAACCAGCAATCCGCCAATTCGCTTGAGTTTCTTAAGAACGAGAGACTTCGTCGCCAGCAGCGCCGCCGCCCTCGTCAGTGAGTGGGCTTATAATCCCACCCCCTTTTCTAAGTCAACAGCCATTCCAAAAGTTTTTTGACATTTTTGTAACAGGCTGATTTTGCTTAGCTTTTTGTTTCGGTCTTTGAAAACCCGCAAAATTGCCGCCCGATTGGGCAGTTCTGAGGGCCTGTCTTAACCGAATCTCGGACAAATCGCTTCGAAGGCGCTGTCATGACCTATATGGGAAGCCTGCAGCTGTAATTCCAGGGCGCTTGCGTCTCACGTACGCCCCTCGCTAATTTGGCTGGAACAACGATCCGGCGGAGTGAAGAATGCTTGTCCTCAACGAAGAACAGACGCGCGCGGCCCTGCCCTGGCCCGAGCTGATCGAAGCGATCGCCGCCATGTTTGCGAGCGAATGCGTGATGCCGGTGCGACATCACCACGAGATGGACGTACCCGGTGAAGAGAGCGCAACGCTGCTTCTGATGCCGGCCTGGGTTCCCGGGCGTTATGCCGGGGTGAAGATGGTTTCGGTCTTTCCCGGCAATGCACAGCGAAGCCTGCCGGCAATTTCAGGGACCTATCTTCTTTCCTCAGGCGCGACCGGCGAGATGCTGGCCGTGATTGACGGCGCCGAGCTGACGGCGCGGCGGACAGCAGCGGCATCGGCGCTCGCCGGCCGTTATCTCGCTCGCCCGAATGCGGAGGAAATGCTCGTCTGCGGAACCGGGCGGCTGTCGCTCAACCTGATGCTCGCCCACGGCACGACCCGGCCCATAAAGAGATACAGGATCTGGGGACGCAACGCGCAGGCGGCGGAGAAGATCGCGGCGGAAGCGCGAGTGCTGGGCCTCGATGCTAGAGCCGTCACCGACAGGGAAGCGGCGGCACGGACGGCCGACATCATTTCCTGCGCCACACTTTCCAGCGAACCGCTGGTATCGGGCGAATGGCTGAAGCCGGGCGCACATCTCGACCTCGTCGGCGCCTTCAAACCGAGCATGCGCGAAAGCGACGACGAAGCCATTCGCCGCGCTTCGGTCCATGTCGATACCCGCGCTGGCGCCACCAGCGAGGCCGGCGATATCGTTCAGCCGATTAAAAGCGGCGTGCTTGACATGAACGATATCCAATCGGAGCTTGCTGAACTCGTCAGCGGCGTGCATGGCGGACGAAGCCATGATGAGGAGATTACGCTGTTCAAATCGGTCGGCGCAGCACTCGAGGATCTCGCCGGCGCCATCCTTGCCTATGAGACGGTGGCGGGCCGCAAGTGACGATCAGTGCATCATTGCCGGAGCTTCCGGTTTCGCATGTCCTGCCAGCCGTCGCGGCGGCGTTGGCCGAGCAGCGACGCGCCGTTCTTTCCGCGCCACCCGGCGCCGGCAAGACGACGCTGGTGCCGCTCTACCTGCTCGATCAGCCCTGGCGCGGCGACGGCAAGATCATCCTGCTCGAACCGCGGCGGCTAGCGGCGCGAGCCGCAGCCAGCCGGATGGCGTCGCTCATCGGCGAAAAGGTGGGCGAAACGATCGGCTACCGTATGCGCCTCGACAGCAGGATATCGGCGGCGACCCGGGTCGAAGTGGTGACAGAAGGGGTTTTCGCCAGGATGATCCTCGACGATCCGGAACTGACCGGCGTCTCGACCGTGCTTTTCGACGAATTCCATGAGCGGTCGCTCGATGCCGATTTCGGGCTGGCGCTGGCGCTCGACGTGCAGTCAGCGTTGCGCGAGGATCTGCGCGTCCTGGTGATGTCGGCGACGCTCGACGTGGAGCGTGTGGCCGCCCTGCTCGATAACCCGCCTATCATCGAGAGCCTGGGACGCAGCTTTCCGATCGATATCCGCTATCAGGACCGGGCCGGCGGCGAGCGCATCGAGGACGCCGTCTCGCGGGTGATTATCGAGGCTCACGCCGATGAGGACGGCTCTATCCTCGCCTTCCTGCCCGGCCAGGCGGAAATCACGCGCACCGTGGAGCGCCTGCAGGGGCGATTCGGGCCCGAAACCTTGATTGCCCCTCTCTATGGCAATCTTAGCCAGAAGGAGCAGGATGCAGCGATTCGCCCGGCGCCCAAGGGAATGCGCAAGATCGTTCTTGCCACCTCGATCGCCGAAACATCGATCACCATCGACGGTGTTAGGATCGTGATCGACAGCGGATTGCAGCGTCTGCCGGTCTTCGAGGCCTCGACCGGGATTACGCGGCTCGAGACGGTGCGGGTGTCGCGAGCCTCGGCCGATCAGCGGGCCGGCCGCGCGGGACGAACCGAGCCCGGCATCGCCATCCGGCTGTGGCACCAGGGGCAGACGGCGGCACTGCCGGCTTTCACACCGCCGCAGATCCTCTCCAGCGACCTCTCCGGCCTGGTGCTCGATCTCGCGCATTGGGGGGTCCAGGATCCCGCATCCCTTGCCTTCGTCGATCTGCCGCCGGAAACGACGCTTAAGGAAGCGCGGGCGCTGCTCGGTCAGCTCGGAGCGCTCGACAAGGATGGCGCGTTGACTGCCCGTGGCAAGATGATGCGCGATCTCGCTTTGCCGCCGCGACTTGCCGCCATGGTCGTCTCATCAGGCGAATCGGGCCATGCCCGGGAGGCGGCGATGATTGCCGTGCTCCTGACCGAACAGGGGCTTGGCGGATCGAGCATCGACATTGACGACCGGCTGCGGCGATTCAAAGCCGAGCGCGGTGACAGAGCCGACGCCTCGCGGCGGCTGGCGGGGCGGCTGGCCGCCGGCCTCGATCCCGTCACAACAGCCGCACCCGTATTGGCGGGTCAGCTGCTGCTGCACGCATTCCCAGATCGGATCGCGCTTCAGCGCGGGGGGCGCGGGCGATTCGTCATGGTGAACGGGCGGGGAGCGGAACTGCCGGAGACCGAGCGGCTCGCCGGCAGCCAGATGCTCGTCATCGCCGATCTCACCGGGCGCGCGGCGCAGGGGCGGATTCTGGCGGCGGCGGAAGTGACACGTGCGGATATCGAAGCCGAACTGCCTGGCGAGATCAGAACCGATGACCAGATATTCTTCGACCGGCAAAGCCGGCAGGTGCGGGCGCGGCGGGCAACTCGGCTTGGCGCAATCGTCTTCGAAGAGACGCCCTTGCCGCGTCCTTCCGGAGCCGCCGTCACTCAGGCGCTGATAGAGGGCGTGCGCGAATTGGGGCTTGATCAGCTCGCCTTCTCAAAGGAGGCCATGCAGCTTCGCGAACGGATCGGTTTTCTTCATCGGACGATCGGTGATCCCTGGCCCGATGTCAGCGACGATGCTCTGCTTTCTCGGCTGGAAGATTGGTTCGCTCCCTTCCAGGAGGACGCCCGTAGCCTTTCCGAGGTTTCTGCGGCCGGGCTTTCGAACGGCCTGATGTCGTTGGTACCACACGAGCTGCAGCGCGATCTTAGCCGGCTTGCGCCAACGCATTTCGAAGCGCCGACCGGTCAAAAACATCCCATCCAATATGAAGGCGAGGAGCCGGTCCTGACGATCCGCGTGCAGGAGCTGTTCGGGCTCAAGCAGCATCCGGCGGTCGCCGGAGGCCGCCTGCCGCTACTCCTGGAGCTGACGTCACCGGCGCACCGGCCGATCCAGACGACACGCGACCTGCCCGGCTTCTGGGTGGGCTCATGGAAGGACGTGCGCGCCGAGATGCGTGGACGCTATCCCCGCCACCCCTGGCCGGAGCGGCCGGAAGAGGCGCTGCCGACGACACGGGCAAAACCACGTGGTACATGAGAGCCATCAAGGAGCTCCGGAATGATCGACAAGCCCGGTGTCATCGACAAGACCGAAAGCCATACGCTGGAAGACCGGCACAGCAGCCGCAGGCTGCGGCTACAGACGTTGGTGCGGCTTCGCTGGCTTGCGGTCGGCGGCCAGGCACTGACGGTGTTCATCGTCGCCTTCTGGCTGAAATTTCCCTTGCCGCTGATCGCCAGCTCTTTGCTGATCGCCGCCCTTGCCTGGGTGAATTTCTACCTGACAATCCGCTATCCGCCGACGCATCGGCTGGAGCCGCCGGCCGCCTTCGCTTTGCTCGGCTTCGATCTTCTGCAGCTTTGCGCGCTGCTCTTCATCACGGGCGGCCTCGCCAATCCGTTCGCCGCACTCGTCTGCGTGCCCGTCATCATCTCTTTCGCCTCACAGCCAATCCGCTACAGCACGGCACTGATCGGCTTTGCCATGGTCTGCATTACAGTGCTTGCCTTTTCGCCTTTCCCGCTGCCCTGGTTCGACGGCGTCGAGATCAATGTCCATAATGTCATGCAGTTCGGCGTCTGGTGCTCGATCGCCTCGACCATGGCCTTCGCCGCCTTCTATGCCTATCGCGTCTCGATGGAAGCGAGCCAGCTTGCCGATGCGCTCGCCGCGACCGAACTGGTGCTACAGCGGGAAAAGCATCTTTCGCAGCTGGACGGTCTGGCTGCGGCCGCCGCTCATGAACTCGGCACGCCGCTTGCCACGATCAGCGTCGTCGCCAAGGAAATGGAGCGCGAGCTCAAGGATGATGATCGCTTTCGCGAGGATGTCATGCTGCTGCGAAGCCAGAGCGAACGCTGCCGTGACATTCTGCGGCGGCTGACGACGCTCTCCTCCGAAGGAGAGGCGCATATGCGCCGGCTGCCGCTTTCCTCCATGATCGAAGAAGTTGTCGCACCGCACCGGGAATTCGGCATCACACTCGAGCTCATCGAGAAGAGCCCGCGCAAGAGCGAGCCGGTCACCGATCGCAATGCCGGCATCATGTACGGGCTCGGAAACCTCATCGAAAATGCCGTCGATTATGCCAGGGAGAAAGTGACCGTGACCGTCGAGCATGATCAAGACAAAGTATTGATCGTCATCGAAGACGACGGCAATGGTTACTCGCCTGACATCCTGACGCGCATCGGCGAGCCCTATGTGACCAAGCGGCAGAAGGAAGATACGGCCGGCGGCCTCGGGCTCGGACTTTTCATCGCCAAGACACTGCTGGAGCGCTCGGGCGCATCGCTGGTTTTCGAGAACCGAGAGCCGGAAAGAGCCGGCGCGCGCATCCGCATCGAATGGCCGCGAATGCTGATCGACGCAAATTCGACAAAATGAGTTTGTGGGCATAAGTAGAATGAGAAACGGTTGCCCAGGATCAGGCGCAACCGCCGGGACCCGAGACGATGACAGAACAGAATCATGGAAATTTCGCCGCACCGGATGAAGACCATATCGGGCCCGACGCCAGCCTGCTGATCGTCGACGACGACGGGCCCTTCCTGCGCCGTCTCGCACGGGCGATGGAGACGCGCGGTTTCGAGGTGGAGACGGCCGAATCAGTGGCGGAAGGCGTTGCGAAATCGAAAGGCAGGCCGCCGAAATATGCGGTGGTCGACCTTCGCCTCGGCGACGGCAACGGCCTCGACGTCATCGAAGCGATCCGGCAGCGGCGCGACGATACCCGGATCATCGTGCTGACCGGCTACGGCAATATCGCAACAGCGGTGACGGCCGTAAAACTCGGAGCCGTCGATTATCTGGCCAAGCCCGCGGATGCCGACGAGGTCTTTTCAGCGCTGACGCAACGGCCGGGCGAAAAGGCCGAGCTGCCGGAGAATCCGATGTCGGCCGATCGGGTGCGCTGGGAACACATCCAGCGGGTCTACGAGATGTGCGAGCGCAATGTCTCGGAAACAGCACGTCGGCTCAACATGCATCGGCGAACGCTGCAGCGCATACTTGCCAAACGCGCGCCGAAATAGAAGAAACCTTCGTCAGACATCATCCACAGTGAATGGTTTTCCGTTCGCCCATTCGGCCATCATCAACCTTTGCGCAGCGGCGCGCGAGAAACTGAGCGTGACAGATTTGCGCGTGGCCGGTGCCATGCGGTGTTCCGGCGCCTCGCGGATCATATGGGCGCCATAGCCATCTGAGAGGAAGAGCCCGCATTCCTCGGGAAAGATGTCAAGCGGCACACCTTCATGAGTCGCAAAGAACAGGCGGTCGCAATGCAGCCTGTATTCGGGCCATTTGCGATCCACCCGGAAATCCTCGATCGATGTCTTGATTTCGATGATCCAAACTTCGCCCTTTTCCGAAAGCGTGATCAGATCGGCGCGGCGGCCGCTGGCGAGCGGCAGTTCCGGCAGCACCGCATGGCGCATTTCGTGCAGCAATATCTGCGTTCCGCGCCGCACCATCATGGCCCTGTCCGATTGCCGGCCATCGATTAACGGATTGTTATTGTAAACGCTCAAAATCGTCATGGATAACCATCGCCGAGCCGGGTGTGTTGTTGCAAAAAAACCATGCGCTTTTAATTTGCGCGGCAGACGGATTCCTCGCGCCGAAGCAGTCTTGCAAAGCGCAAGTTAATCGAAAATAAACCATAATCAACGATGGTCGAAAGACTGTTCTCCTCGCCCGAAAACTTCAAGAGTTATCTATGCGCATCCGCAACGCATTCCCTGTATTTGGCCTGCTGACGACACTCGCACTGGCCGGCTGCTCCACCAATTCCGAAAGCGCATCCGTCGACGACAAGGGCGCAGGCCCGACGGTACAGACAGCTCAAATCTTCAACGACGCCTATGGCGTGACGAAGGACGCCGGATACTCCCTGCCGGCGATCCCGATCGACAGGGTCAAGCCGCAGTTCCGCCGCCAGGTCGTCAGCTACCAGACCACCGAGCGTCCAGGCACCATCATCGTCAATACGCGCGAGCGCTTCCTCTATTACATCCTGCCGAACGGCAAGGCGATGCGCTACGGCATCGGCGTCGGCAAGCAGGGCTTCGCATGGGCCGGCACTGCCTATGTCGCCTGGAAACAGGAATGGCCGACCTGGCACCCGCCGAAGGAAATGGCTGAACGCCGCCCCGACGTCGCCAAATACGTCGAGGAGGGCATGGGCCCCGGTCTCAGCAATCCGCTCGGCGCGCGCGCCATGTATCTCTTCAACGACGACGGCAAGGACACCCTGTTCCGCCTGCACGGCACGCCGGAATGGGCTTCGATCGGCACCGCCGCTTCCTCGGGCTGCATTCGCCTGATGAACCAGGACGTCATCGACCTCTACAGCCGCGTCCGCCCCGGCAAGGGGACCTCCAAGGTCATCGTCATCCAGTAGGCTAGATACCGAATTCGGTATAAAAAGGGCCGCCGGACTGTCGTTCCGGCGGCTTTTTCGTATTCTCGGTTACACCGATTGTTTCGCCTTGAGCTCGAGGCGGCGGCGGTGAAGCACCGGTTCGGTATAGCCGTTCGGTTGCTCCCTGCCCTTCCGGACGAGATCGAGGGCGGCCTGGAAGGCGATCGAATCATCGAAATTGGCCGCCATCGGCCGGTAGGCCGGATCGGATTCGTTCTGTCGATCGACGATGGCAGCCATGCGTTTCATCGTTTCGACGATCTGAGCTTCGGTGACGACTTTGTGATGCAGCCAATTCGCCATGTGCTGGGCCGAAATGCGCAACGTGGCGCGATCCTCCATCAGGCCGATATTGTTGATGTCGGGCACTTTCGAGCAACCGACGCCCTGATCGACCCAGCGCACGACGTAACCGAGGATACCCTGGGCATTGTTGTCGAGTTCCCGCTGGATTTCCTCGGGAGTCCAGTTCGGCCGCACCGCAACCGGCACGGAGAGAATGTCGGAAAGCTTTTTGCGAGCCCGGTCCTTCAGCCCCTGCTGAACCCGGGCGACGTTGACGCGGTGATAATGGGTGGCATGCAGGGTTGCGGCCGTCGGCGACGGCACCCAGGCGGTGTTCGCGCCGGCCTTGGGATGGGCGATCTTCTGTTCCAGCATCGCCGCCATCAGATCCGGCATCGCCCACATGCCCTTGCCGATTTGGGCGTGGCCGGAAAGGCCGCATTCCAGACCGATATCAACGTTCCAGTTCTCATAGGCCGATATCCACGCTGCCTGGCGCATATCGCCCTTGCGAATCATCGGACCGGCTTCCATCGAAGTATGGATCTCGTCGCCGGTGCGGTCGAGGAAACCGGTGTTGATGAAGACGACGCGCTCGCGGGCGGCACGAATGCACTCCTTGAGATTGACCGTTGTGCGCCGCTCCTCGTCCATGATGCCCATCTTGATGGTGTTGCGCGCCATGCCGAGCGCGTCTTCGACCCGGGAGAAAATCTCGACGGCGAAGGCGACCTCTTCTGGCCCATGCATCTTCGGCTTCACCACATACATGGAGCCGGTGCGGGAATTCTTCTTCCGGCCGGCGGGACCGATATCGTAAAGCGCGATCAGGGCAGTGATGATGGCATCCATGATGCCCTCGGGCACTTCGTTGCCGTCCTTGTCGAGGATCGCGGGATTGGTCATCAGGTGGCCAACATTGCGCACCAGCATCAACGAACGGCGATGCACCTCGAACGAAGCGCCATCCGGGCCCGTATAGTCCAGATCCGGGTTGAGCTTGCGGATGAAGGTCGTTCCGCCCTTTGCCACCTCTTCCTGCAGATCGCCCTTCATCAAGCCGAGCCAGTTGCGATAGACGATCACCTTGTCTTCGGCGTCGACGGCTGCAATCGAATCCTCGCAGTCCATGATCGTGGTGATCGCCGATTCCAGCCAGACATCGGAAATATGGGCCGGATCGGCCTTACCGATCGCTGTCGTCGGGTCGATAACGATATCGATATGGATGCCGTTGTTCTTCAGGAGAATATGGCTCGGCATGGTGGCATCGCCGCGATAGCCGGCAAAATGCCGGCCGTCTCTGAGCATTGTCTGCTCGCCGTCCACCGATCTGACGACGAGCATTCCGTCCTTGACGGCGAAGCTGCCGACATCCTTCCAGCTGCCGTCCTGCAGCGGCGTCGCCGTATCGAGGAAATCTCGCACCCAGGCGATGACCTTTTCGCCGCGCTTCGGATTATACCCCTTACCCTTCTCGGCGCCGTCGCTCTCGGGAATGGCGTCGGTGCCATAGAGCGCATCATAGAGCGAGCCCCAGCGAGCGTTGGCGGCGTTCAAAGCGTAGCGGGCATTCATCACGGGAACGACGAGCTGCGGACCGGCGATCGAGGCGATCTCGGGATCGACGTTTTCGGTCGAGACCTGGAAGTCCGATCCTTCCGGCAGAAGGTAGCCGATGCTACGGAGAAAGGATTGATAGTCGTCCATATCCGACGGGGCGCCATGCTGGCGATACCAGTCATCAATCTTCGTCTGCAGCTCGTCGCGTTTGGCCAGCAGTGCGCGATTGCGCGGGGCGAGATCGTGAACGATCGCCGAAAAATCGGCAAAGAATCTGTCCACATCGATCGCCAGACCCGGCAGAACCTCCTGCGTCAGGAAATCGTGAAGGACGGTTTCGATGGCAAGACCGTTCTTATCAATGCGGCTCATGCGTATTCTCCCTGGCAGCGCCTGTGAATGCTGCCACTTTGCCCGGCTTTCATTCACAGTCAATTCCGCAATAGTTCGAAAGATTTATGCCGTTCCGGAAATTATGCGCGACGTCACGCGCATGGGAAGCCCGTTCTGCGGCTGAGTCGTCAGCTTCTGCACCGGCCAAGGGTTGGTGGTTGCCGTCTGATCGAAACGGAAACGGCGCATCATCACGGCCAGTGCGATCACCGCCTCCTGCAGCGCGAAGGTCGCGCCGATGCAGACGCGCGGGCCGGCGCCGAACGGCAGAAACTGATACCGGCCGATGCTGCCGCGGTTTTCCGGCAGGAAGCGCTCCGGCATATAGGCGCGCGGCTTTTCCCAATAAAGTTCGTGGCGATGCAGCGTCCACGGCATGATCAGCACGGTAATATCCGCCGGTATTTCGACCTTTTCGCCCTTGGCATTCGTCCAGAGGTCATCGGCTATGGCGGCGCGATTGATCGAAGGAGCCGGCGGGTAAAGTCTGAGGGCCTCTTCGAAGGCCGCCCGCGTCACCGGCATCAGATCCAGCCATTCCACTGGTTCGGCTCCAGTCGCCAGGACGGCATCGATCTCCGTCTCCATCGCCTCACGAATATGCGGGCTGTTGGCCACACAATAAAGTGTCCAGGCAAGCGCACGCGCCGTCGTCTCGTGGCCGGCTCCGATGAAAGTCAGGATATTGTCCTCGATCTCCTCCTTGGTCAGGCCATCCGGACCTGCCTGTTCCAGGAGCAGCGTCAGAAAATCCTCCGGTGCGGCGGCGCGATCGGCCTTCATCTTCGCCAGACGCACATCCATGGTATCGCGGACGATAGCCCTGAATTTTTCCAGCACCTTCTGACCGCCGATACGGGTCAGGCGTGGCACCCAGGAGGGCGCGCGCAGCAGGTCCATCGGGTCGACGCGGCCCATCCGGTGGAGAAGCTGGTTGACGTCATCGGCGAAATGGCCGCTCGACGAGATGATTTCGCCGGAGAAGAGCGTTTCGGCAAGGATAGCAAAGGTCAAATCGGTCATGTCGGTGGCAATGTCGAAAATTTGACCAGCCGCCTCGCCGTTCTCGTATTTGCGGACGAAATCTTCCGATTGCCGCAGCATCTGGCCGGCAAAGCCCTTGGCGTGGCGCGGCGTGAAGACTGGCGCGACCGCCTTTCGCGATCGCTTCCAGACCTGGCCTTCCGCCGTCAACAACCCGTCACGCAAGATTGGCCGCAACACCAGCTGGCGAATGTCGGACATGCGGTAATTGGCGGCATTGTCGACCAGCACGTGCTTGATGAAGCCGGGATCGTTGACGATGAGGGTGTGTTGCCCGAAGAAACTCGTCTTGATCCAGGGTAGCGTATAGGAGGGCTCGCCCCAGAGTTCGAGCGGGTTGCGCAGGATGATTCGGATGATATCCAGCCGGCTCGGCGGCACAGTGCGCGGCAGCGGTGCCGGCGGAACGAAGGGATCCGGACGCATGTCCATCGTCAAAGCCTTTCGGGGAAGAGCGACGCCTTCCCGGCAAGCTTGAAGCTAGAGCAGGCCCTTGAGTTCGTCCAGCTTGTCGTTGATCAGCCAGCCGTAATAATTCTCTTCAGGCCAAACGGTCGCACCGGAAGAGCGGTTTTTCGCCGCAAGGGCTGTGGCACGCTGGCGGGAATTGCCGACATTATACAGCGTCGCCGTCAGGCCGGGATTGCCCGAGATATCCATGCCGGCAATCTCCTTGTAGTCGTCGATCGACCGGCGGATCGAGGCCGCGACGAAGGCGAGCGAGATATCTGGATCCATGATCGCCTTATAGACGTCGCCGGCATTCTTCTCGTTCAGCTTCGGATAGCCGGAGACGCGGCTGACGAGATCGGAGAGCATCAACGCCGTCAGCGGATTGACCTGACCGAGGCCGAAGGTCTGGCCGGCATAGAAAGGCTGAAAGAAGACCGCACTGAAGCGGTTGTTGGGGAAGCTCTCGCCACCCACGGTCTTGCCGCGGAAATCGCTTTCCCAGACATCTTCCCGGCAGGACCAGAGCGTGTAGGAATCATTCTTGCCCTTGCACTGCGCAAATTGCGGCCGCGCCACGAAATCGTCGACGTTTTCGCCGTCATAGGCGAAGCGGAAACTTTCCCCGGCATAGGAAGCGGCTTTGACATAATAGGCCTGCAGCCTGTCGTAAGCGTCGACATTATAGGTATGTTCGCCAACGATCGCGCCGACGACATGGATGGGATTGATGCCGTAAGCGCTGGAGACCTTGCGGATCTTGGCCATCAGCTCGCGATCGGTCGCAAGAAGCTCATGGACCTTCTCATATTTCAGATCGAAGCTGCTCTTGGTGCCCTTGGTGCGGCGGACGGACGCGCCGGGAATATCGGGCTGCTCAGCGTGGCGATTGCCGGCCGGCACCGTCTGCATGGCGAAGGCCGGCGCCGAATTCACCAGGGCAACGGCAATCAAAAGGCTTGTCAAAAGGCGTCGCACGATCCGCTATCCCGTCCGTTCATCGTCCTGTTCGCGATGCGGCTGACTGGACCAGAATCTTGGCCGAATAAAGCCGTAGCGGAAAACAAAACGGGCCTTCACTAAAAAGGAAAAGGCCCGCTGTCGATAGTCGAGGTCAACAGAATGCGGCATTCACATCGGTAAAGCCACGAGCCGGTGCGCCGATATCACAGAATGAAGCGTGACAGGTCGGTATTCTGCGCGAGATCGCCGACATGTTCGCGCACATAGGCTGCATCGATCGTGATGGCTGCCCCTGCCCGATCCGGCGCATTGTAGGAAATATCGTCCAGAACCCGCTCCATCACCGTCTGCAGACGGCGCGCACCGATATTCTCGACCGAGGAGTTCAAATGCACGGCGACATCAGCCAGCGCGTCGATCGCGTCCTCGGTGAAATCGAGGTTCAGATTTTCGGTTTCCATCAGCGCCCGGTACTGGCGGATGAGGCTCGCTTCGGTCTCTGTCAGGATCCGGCGGAAATCCTCCTTGTTCAGCGGGCGCAGCTCGACGCGGATCGGCAGGCGGCCCTGCAGCTCCGGCAAGAGATCCGAGGGTTTGGAGACATGGAAGGCGCCAGAGGCGATGAAGAGGATATGGTCCGTCTTCACAGGCCCGTATTTGGTCGAGACCGTCGTGCCTTCGACGAGCGGCAGCAGGTCGCGCTGGACACCTTCGCGTGAAACGCCGGCACCCATGCCGCCGTCGCGGGCGGCGATCTTGTCGATCTCGTCGAGGAAGACGATGCCGTCATTTTCGGTAGAGCGGACGGCCTCGCGCTGGATCACCTCGTTGTCGATCAGCTTGTCGGATTCATCGCGAATCAGATCGGTATAGGAAGCCTTGACCGTCGTGCGCACCTTCTTAGTGCGTCCGCCCATTGCCTTGCCGAACATTTCCGACAGGTTGAGCACGCCGATATTGGCGCCCGGCATCCCGGGTATTTCAAAGCCGCCCATGCCGGAGCCGGCATCGGCCACCTCGATATCGATTTCCTTGTCGTCGAGCTCACCGTCCCTGAGCTTCTTGCGGAAACTTTCGCGGGTGGCGGGCGAAGCGGTGGTGCCGACCAGCGCATCGAGCACACGCTCCTCGGCGCTCACATGCGCCTTGGCCTGCACCTCGGCCCGCTTCTTCTCGCGCACCAGGCCGATGCCGACCTCGACCAGATCGCGGATGATCTGCTCGACATCACGGCCGACATAGCCGACTTCGGTGAACTTCGTGGCTTCGACCTTGATGAAAGGCGCGCCGGCGAGTTTTGCCAGACGGCGGGAAATCTCCGTTTTACCGACACCGGTCGGACCGATCATCAGGATGTTTTTCGGCATGACTTCGTCGCGCAGGCTCGGGTCGAGCTGCTGGCGACGCCAGCGGTTGCGCAGCGCAATCGCGACGGCGCGTTTGGCATCATGCTGGCCGATGATGTAGCGATCGAGTTCGGAAACGATCTCGCGGGGGGAAAAGGTCGTCATTGCGTATCATTCTCCTGGCGGTCCGGAGCCATCAACGCCCGGCCGCAATTCATCGTTGTCGCGCCGCGACGGGTCAGCCGCGGCAGCAGCCGGAAGGCCGGGATTCAGCTTTCGACGTCCAGCAATTCGACCACGATATTGTGGTTGGTGTAGACGCAGATGTCGGCGGCGATATCGAGGGCGCGCCGCGCGATCTCTTCGGCCGATTTGTCGGTATCCATCAGTGCACGAGCGGCGGCGAAGGCAAAATTGCCGCCAGAACCGATCGCCGTCGTGCCATGTTCGGGCTCCAGAACATCGCCATTGCCGGTGATTGCCAGGGTGATCGACTTGTCGGCGACGAGCATCATGGCTTCGAGATTACGCAGGTATTTGTCGGTGCGCCAGTCCTTGGCGAGCTCGACGGCGGCGCGCATCAGCTGACCGGGATATTGTTCCAGCTTCTTTTCAAGCCTTTCGAGCAGGGTGAAAGCGTCGGCCGTGGCGCCGGCGAAACCGGCGATGACCTCGCCCTTGCCGATGCGCCGGACCTTGCGGGCATTGCCCTTCATCACGGTCTGGCCGAGGCTCACCTGGCCATCGCCCGCCATCACCACCTTGCCGCCTTTTCGAACTGTAATGATTGTTGTCATAAAACACCTGTCTGCCCATGAGGCGGGCCTTTACACGAGACCGCAAACCGGTCCTTGTTGAACCCTATGTAAGCCGGCCGGAGCTGATTGCAAATGGGCGGGCTTTTCTCCTGCCCGGCTTCTGGATATTTGCCGATGCGCCTGATAAGGAACGGCCTTATTCCGATGGAGGGCCAGATGGCCGAGACCGCAGCAAGCCGTACCGGCAGCGTTGCCCGCAAGACCAACGAGACGTCGATTTCCGTTTCCGTTAATCTCGACGGCACCGGCAAATCGAAGATTTCGACCGGCGTCGGCTTCTTCGACCATATGCTCGATCAACTTTCGCGGCATTCGCTCATCGACATGGAAATCGAAGCCAAGGGTGACCTGCATATCGATGATCATCACACGGTCGAGGATACCGGTATTGCGATCGGCCAGGCGATCTCGAAGGCGCTTGGCGACCGCCGGGGCATCACACGCTACGCTTCGATCGATCTCGCTATGGACGAGACGATGACCAAGGCGGCTGTCGATCTTTCGGGTCGGCCGTTCCTCGTCTGGAATGTCGCCTTCAGCGCACCGAAGATCGGCACCTTTGACACGGAACTCGTGCGCGAATTTTTCCAGGCGCTCGCCCAGAACGCCGGCATCACCTTGCATATTCTCAATCATTATGGCGCCAACAACCACCATATTGCCGAGACATGCTTCAAGGCGGTCGCGCGCGCATTGCGCACGGCGACAGAGATCGATCCGAGACAGGCGGGCCGTGTTCCCTCGACGAAGGGCACGCTCGTCTGAGCCCCTCAGGGAGCGGCGACAATGACCTCCAGCTATATTTTCCTGACACCGCCCGGTGCGAACCCAGCGACCGATGAGGTGCGCACTATTCGCGACGGCTTCACCTGGCTCGGCTTCCTGTTTCCATGGGTTTGGCTTCTGGTGCACCGGCTATGGATGCATGCGGCCGCGGCGTTTCTCCTGCAGGGAATCGGCGGCGCACTGATGGACGAACCCGGTCTGGGGCCGGCGGGCGCGGCGATCATGCTGGGCGTGAATATAGTGGTCGGTCTCGAAGGCCAGAACTTTCGCATCCGCCATCTTGCCGCCAAGGGCTGGAACGAGGACGCCCTCATTGCAGCCGATACGCTCGATATCGCCGAGCAGGTCTATTTTGCGGACAAGACAGTCCCTGCGAGCAGTGACGATACGGTCGCACCGGATTGGCAGAACAAGCCCGGTGCAAACAGCCTGCGCGGCCAAGCAACATCGCTTGATCTCTTTGGTTTTGATGGAGGACGCTGACGATGCGCGTCGCGATTATCGACTATGGCTCCGGCAATCTGCGCTCGGCGACCAAGGCTTTCGAGCGGGCCGCGCGGGAGGCGGGCATCAATGCCCATATCGATCTCACCGATAAGGCGGAGGACGTTGCTGCGGCCGATCGTATCGTGCTGCCCGGCGTCGGCGCATATGCCGATTGCCGGCGCGGACTGGACGCCGTGCCCGGCATGAACGAAGTGCTGATCGAGGCTGTCGAGAACAAGGCGCGGCCTTTCCTCGGCATCTGCGTCGGCATGCAACTGATGTCGTCGCGCGGTCTGGAGAAGACCGTGACACACGGCTTCGGCTGGATCCCAGGCGACGTCATCGAGATGACGCCTGACGATCCCGCCTTGAAGATTCCGCAGATCGGCTGGAACACGCTCGACCTGAAGCGCGAGCATCCGCTCTTCGACGGCATTCCCACCGGGCCGCAGGGGCTGCATGCCTATTTCGTCCATTCCTACCATCTTGCCGCCGAAAATGCCGAGGATGTCATTGCGACCGTCGATTATGGCAGACCGATGACCGCCCTCGTCGGGCGCGACAACATGGTGGGGGCCCAGTTTCACCCGGAAAAGAGCCAGAAGCTCGGCCTCGCCCTGATCGCCAATTTCCTGCGCTGGAACCCATAATACCTCCGCCTTATTTCCTCTTTATGAAAAGAGCCGAACAGGAGTGCGCTCGATGCCGGCTTCGCGGAAATCAGGCAAGGTGTTCTATATGCTGAGACCCTCCAGAGAGGGTCTGCCTCCCTTCTCGGACATCCGGCTTCCCGACGGGACGATCATTCGCCGTGTCGACGAAGCCCTCCATAGAAGAGCGCTTTCCAATGCGGCCAAGGCATTGAAGGAAAGGCTGGACCGATGATTCATGAATTTCTTGGCGGCAACGAGAATTCGCAGCTGCGCGCCAATGGGATCAATGCCGGCGATATCACCGAAGCCGTGCTGGAATTCTATATCGAAGGCGAAGACGATCTGATCGGCCTGCTTGCCTACGCCCTTTACGAGCGGCATAAGCGCGATTTCGTCGTCAGCTATCGAAAGCGGAATGCCGGCCGTTCGCCCAATGAGGCCGAGCTTGCCGCAGTTTCCAGCAATTATCTCTCCACTGACCTGCGCAATACGCTGCGCGATCGCGCCTCGCAGATTCTTTCGAGCTATGCCGAGACCTATGTGGAAGCGATGGAGCCTGAGATCCGGCTCGCCGCCGTCAACAGCGACGCCCTGCGGCGGGTGCGGGAGATCGAGAAATCGGTGAAGAAGCGCCTCGGTTTCTGGCGGCAGGTGCGTGCGGGCTTCATCGCCATCCTTTTGCTTCTGCTGCTTTTGAGCGCGGCCGCCATTGCCGCTGTCTTTTTCCACTCGGATATCGTAGATGCGTGGAATGCGCTGATGGCAGCGATCACTCTACGGACGTAAGACGACATGATCCTTTTTCCCGCGATCGATCTGAAGGGCGGCCAATGCGTTCGCCTGAAGCTCGGCGACATGCAACAGGCGACGGTTTACAACACCGATCCCGCCGCCCAGGCGAAGTCCTTCGAAGACCAGGGTTTCGAATGGCTGCACGTGGTCGATCTCGATGGCGCCTTCGCGGGACATTCGGCCAATGGCGACGCCGTCGAGGCGATCCTGAAGGCGACAAAAAATCCGGTGCAGCTCGGCGGCGGCATCCGCACCCTCGACCACATCGAAGCCTGGCTGTCGCGTGGGTTGCGGCGGGTCATCCTCGGCACCGTCGCGGTCAGAAATCCTGATCTGGTGATCGAGGCCTGCCGGAAATTTCCGGACCAGGTTGCCGTCGGCATCGATGCCAAAGGCGGCAAAGTGGCCGTCGAGGGTTGGGCTGAAGCTTCGGAACTCGGCATTGTCGAGCTTGCCCGGAAATTCGAGGGCGCCGGCGTTGCCGCGATCATCTACACCGATATCGACCGCGACGGCATCCTGACCGGCATCAACTGGAGCTCGACTCTGGAACTCGCCGATGCCGTCTCCATTCCCGTCGTCGCTTCGGGCGGCCTTGCCTCCATCGAAGATATCAAGCGCATGCTGCAGCCCGACGCGCAGAAGCTGGAAGGGGCGATTTCAGGCCGGGCGCTTTACGACGGGCGTATCGACCCCAAGGAAGCGCTGGCGCTGATCAAGGCCAACAGGGCGAAGGAGACCGCATAATGACCCTCAAGGCTCGTGTCATTCCCTGCCTCGACGTCAAGGACGGCCGCGTCGTCAAGGGCGTCAACTTTCTCAATCTCGTCGATGCCGGCGATCCCGTCGAAGCGGCGAAGGCTTATGACGCGGCCGGCGCCGACGAGCTCTGCTTCCTCGACATCACCGCGTCCTCGGACAATCGCGAGACGATTTTCGATGTCGTGTCGCGCACGGCCGATCAATGCTTCATGCCGCTGACTGTCGGAGGCGGGGTCAGAACCATCGCCGACATCCGCAAGCTCCTGCTGTGCGGCGCCGACAAGGTGTCGATCAACTCGGCGGCCGTCAGCAATCCTGATTTCGTCACTGAAGCGGCCGACAAGTTCGGTGACCAGTGCATCATCGTCTCGATCGACGCCAAGCGCCGACGCACGCAAGCGGTCGGCGGCGACAATCTCAGCGCCTGGGAAATCTATACGCATGGCGGCCGCAACGCGACCGGCATCGATGCTATCGAATTCGCTCAGAAAATGGTGGCGCGCGGGGCCGGCGAACTGCTCGTTACCTCCATGGACCGCGACGGCACCAAGGCCGGCTACGACCTGGAGCTGACGCGGGCGATTGCCGATGCTGTGCGTGTGCCGGTCATCGCATCCGGCGGCGTCGGCGACCTCGACGATCTCGTCGCCGGGGTGAAGGAAGGCCATGCCAATGCCGTGCTCGCCGCATCGATCTTCCACTTCGGCACCTATACCGTCGGCGAGGCGAAGCACTATATGTCGAAGTGCGGCATCGACATGCGTCTCGACTGAACCCTGAGAACGAACAATGAGCGGTTTTTCCCTTTCCGACCTCGAACGCATCGTCGAAGAGCGATCGAAAGCCTCACCGGAGCAGTCCTGGACAGCCAAGCTTGTAGCCGCCGGCCAGCCGAAAGCGGCGAAGAAGCTTGGTGAAGAGGCAATCGAAGCGGTGATGGCGGCGGTGACGGGCGATCGCGACAATCTGACCTACGAAGCGGCCGACCTGCTCTATCACCTTTTGGTCGTATTGAAGATTGCTGAAATACCGTTAGAGAATGTCATGGCCGAACTCGAGCGCAGAACCGCGCAGTCCGGTCTCAAGGAAAAGGCCAGCCGGCAGAGTTCATGAGTATCGCGACTGAGATTATCGGGGTGCCGGAGATATTGGATCACTTCCAGTCTGAATCCTATTCGCCCTACCATTTCTTCTCTTCCGAGCAATGGGCGAAATTCCGCGCCGACACGCCGCTGACGCTGACCGGCGACGAGGTCAAGCGGCTGCGCTCAATGGGCGACCCGATCGATCTCGACGAGGTCCGGCGCATCTACCTCTCGCTGTCGCGCCTGCTCTCGTCACATGTCGAATCCTCGCAGATGCTGTTCGACCAGCGCAACCGCTTCCTCAGCATGTCGGATGTAACGAAAACGCCTTTCGTCATTGGCATCGCCGGCTCCGTCGCTGTGGGAAAATCGACCACAGCCCGTATCCTGAAGGAGCTCTTGGGCCGCTGGCCTTCCAGCCCGAAGGTCGATCTCATCACGACAGACGGCTTCCTCCACCCGAACGCGGTGCTGCAGCGGGAAAAGCTGATGCAACGCAAGGGTTTCCCGGAAAGCTACGATACTGGCGCGATCCTGCGCTTCCTCTCGGCGATCAAGGCCGGGCGGCCCGATGTGAAGGCGCCGTGTTATTCGCATCTCGTCTATGACGTGCTGCCGGACGAATACAAGATCGTCGACCGGCCCGATATTCTGATCTTCGAAGGCATCAACGTGCTGCAATCGCGCAACCTGCCGGCCGACGGCAAGATCGTGCCGATGGTGTCCGACTTCTTCGACTTCTCGATCTATATCGACGCCGCGGAAGACCAGATCCACAACTGGTACGTGACGCGCTTCATGCGGCTGCGGGAAACCGCCTTCCGCGATCCGAACTCCTATTTCCATCGCTACGCCTCGATCACCGATGGGGAAGCGCTCGAAATCGCCGAAGATCTCTGGGCGAACATCAACCTGAAGAACCTGCGCCAGAACATCCTGCCGACGCGGCCGCGCGCCGATCTCATCCTGAAAAAGGGCAAGGATCATCTGATCGAACAGGTCGCGCTCAGAAAACTATAGCAGACGATCAATTTTCACGGACGAACGCGGCGCAGCGTCAGATTGATGCGGCCGCCGTTCTTCAACAGCGTCGATGTCGCGGGGCAAATGCGGTCGACGCCATGATAACAAAGCCTCCCCTCGCCGCCCAGCACGACCAGATCACCGCTCGCAAGCTTGAAGGATAGCGTGCGATCATTGCGGTTGAGGCCGCCGATGCGGAAGAGGCAGCTGTTGCCGAGCGAGATCGAGACGACCGGCGCCTGCAGATCCTGCTCGTCCTTGTCCTGATGCAGGCCCATACGGGCGTCGTCGGAATAGAAATTGACGAGGCAGGCCTCCGGTGGCTTCTCATAGCCGGAAACCTCATTCCAGATATCGAGCAAAGGCGCCGGCATCTCAGGCCAGGGCCGGCCGGTTGCCGGGTGCGTCGGCTGATAGCGATAGCCGCGCTCCTTGTCCGTCACCCATCCGAGCAGCCCGCAATTGGTCATCCTGACGGACATCGGCTTGCCGGTGCCGGGCATCGCGGGCACATAGAGCGGCGCTTCGGCGACGACGGCACGGATCACCTCGACCAATTCCGCCTGGCGCGCCCGGTCGAAATAGCCGGACAGATGGCGGATGCCGTTCAGAAGCTCGGGCATGTCATTCGCCGCCGTCGGGGCGGCCGCGCATTTTCTTCACTTCCGAGCGGCCGGTTTTTTCCTTCAGGCGGCGTTCGATCGAACCCTTGGTCGGCTTGGTCTTCTTGCGCGGCGGCGGCGGCGGCTTGGCCGCCCCCAGAATCAGTTCCTTCAGCCGCTCGCGCGCATCCTCGCGGTTGCGGTCCTGGCTGCGAAAGCGGCTCGCCTCGATCATCAGCACGCCCTCCTTCGACATGCGTCGGCCGGCGAGCTTGATCGCATTGGCTTTGACGCGATCATTGAGGGAAGGCGAATTCGCGATGTTGAAGAACAGCTGGACCGCGGTCGAAACCTTGTTGACGTTCTGCCCGCCGGGACCGCCCGCGAGAACAAACTGTTCAGTCAGTTCCCATCCCGCGATGGTGATCCTGTCGTCGATATAGAGTGCGTCGCTGGCCATGCGGCGTTCTATCTCATATCGGCCGCCAATTGAAAATATCGGCCGTCAAAGAGAAAACCCGGCAGTCCTGCGATGCCGGGTTTCACGTGAATCAGAGATTCTGTTTAGCGCAATTCCCGGCAAAAGCGCTTCGCGCTTTGCCTGGCAAAACCGCTGCACACTTTTGCTGGAATTGCTTGCGCTTCTTATTCGGCTGCGACCTTCACGCCGGGAGCAGCATCGCGGACGCCACCATCGACGTGGTTCTCGAACTTCGCGAAGTTGGCGATGAACATCGAGACCAGCTTTTCGGCTTGCGCGTCATAGGCTGCCTTATCGGCCCAGGTCGAGCGCGGATCGAGAATGCCGCCTTCGACGCCGTCGACGGAAGCCGGCACGGCAAAGCCGAAATTCGTATCCGTGCGGAATTCGACCTTTCCGAGTTTGCCGCTGAGGGCGGCAGCGAGAAGGGCGCGCGTCGCCTTGATCGGCATGCGCTTGCCGGTGCCGTAGGCGCCGCCTGTCCAGCCGGTGTTAACGAGCCAGCACTCGACGCCGTGGCGGCTGATCAGCTCCTTGAGCAGGTTGCCGTATTCGGCCGGATGACGCGGCATGAAGGGCGCGCCGAAACAGGTGGAGAAGGTCGCTTCCGGCTCGACGACACCTTTTTCGGTGCCGGCCACCTTGGCGGTGTAGCCGGAGAGGAAATGATACATCGCCTGATCGGGCGTCAGCCGCGCGATCGGCGGCATGACGCCGAAGGCATCGGCGGTCAGCATGATGATCGTCTTCGGATGCCCGGCCCGGCCGGTTTCCGAGGCATTCGGAATGAAATGCATCGGGTAGGCGCAACGGGTGTTTTCAGTCAGCGAACCGTCATCGAAATCGGGCTCGCGATTTTCGTTGAGGACGACGTTTTCGAGCACAGTGCCGAAGCGCTGCGTCGTTGCGTAGATTTCCGGCTCGGCCTCGGCCGAGAGGCGGATGGTCTTGGCGTAGCAGCCGCCTTCGAAGTTGAAGATGCCGTTTTCGCTCCAGCCATGTTCGTCGTCACCGATCAGCGTGCGGGCCGGATCGGCCGAAAGCGTCGTCTTGCCGGTGCCGGAAAGACCGAAGAAGACCGCCGCGTCACCGTCCGGGCCAACATTGGCCGAGCAGTGCATCGGCATGACACCCTTGGCCGGCAGCAGGTAGTTGAGCACGGTGAAGACCGACTTCTTCATTTCGCCGGCATAGGAGGTGCCGCCGATGAGAACGAGACCGTTGGTGAGATCGCAGGCGATCACCGTTTCCGAACGGCAGCCGTGGCGGGCCGGATCGGCCTTGAAGCTCGGCAGATCGATGATCGTCAGCTTCGGCACGAAGGTCGGCAACGCCGCCGCCTCGGGGCGGATCAGCAGATTGCGAATGAACAGCGAATGCCAGGCGAATTCGGTGATGACACGGGTCGGCAGGGCATGGCCTTCCTCGGCACCACCAACAAGATCCTGAGCGAACAGCTCCTTGCCGGCTGCATGCGCCAGCATGTCGTCGCGCAGCAGGGCAAAATGCTTCGGCGAGAGCGGTTTGTTGTTATCCCACCAGATTTGACCATCGGTATTGGCGTCGCAAACGATGAATTTGTCGCGCGGCGAACGGCCCGTATGCTGACCGGTGAGGGCCCGAAGCGCGCCCTGAGCGGTCAGTTCGGCTTCACCCCGGCGGATCGCTTCTTCATAGAGCGCTGCGGCGGAAAAGTTATAGCGGACGCTGCTTGCGCCGCCCAATCCAACCGTTGCAAGCTCCGTTGCCGGGTTATGAACTCCGAACTTTTCCATGGCTAGTTCCCTTTGCTCAGGCTCGTTGCCGTTAAAACTAACCGGGAAAATACGGGGAGAAATTTTAAAAGACAAGAGACAAGAATCGAGAAAATATAGTAATATCAATTAATTAATCGATTTAAATTTGTTTCGGTGTTTTTAAATCGTTTGAAGAGACAACGTTGAAACATTTCCGGCCACAACTTACGAGTGCCGCCGAATTTAGCGACAATCTTCCCCTTTATCTTTGCCACAATTTGTTCCACCTTTATCCTCCATAAGCGCATCCGGTCATTGAGACCGCCTGGGGACGACCAAAATCCGGGAGATTGCGCACTGATGACGGAGACCAACACCATGCCGACAATCGCGCTCGTTGACGACGACCGCAACATCCTCACCTCGGTGTCGATCGCACTGGAGGCCGAAGGATATAAGGTCGAGACCTATACGGACGGTGCTTCGGCGCTCGACGGCCTTCTGGCGCGACCGCCGCAGCTGGCGATCTTCGACATCAAGATGCCGCGAATGGACGGCATGGAGCTGCTGCGCCGCCTGCGGCAGAAATCGGATATTCCGGTCATCTTCCTCACCTCCAAGGATGAGGAGATCGACGAGTTGTTCGGCCTGAAGATGGGCGCGGACGATTTCATCACCAAGCCGTTTTCGCAGCGCCTGCTGGTGGAGCGCGTCCGCGCCGTCCTGCGTCGCGCCTCCAGCCGCGAAGCCGCGGCCGCCGGCGGCACAAGCCCCGGCGCTGCGCCGAAAGCCGGAGCGGTGCAGCAGGCCCGCTCGCTCGAGCGCGGACAGCTGGTCATGGACCAGGAGCGCCATACCTGCACCTGGAAGGGCGAGGCCGTGACGCTGACTGTGACAGAGTTCCTGATCCTGCATTCGCTGGCGCAGCGCCCCGGTGTCGTGAAAAGCCGCGACGCGCTGATGGATGCGGCCTATGATGAACAGGTCTATGTCGACGACCGGACCATCGACAGCCACATCAAGCGGCTGCGCAAGAAATTCAAGATGGTCGATACCGACTTTGATATGATTGAAACGCTCTACGGAGTGGGATACCGCTTCCGCGAAGCAGCTTGAGCCCGAGCGGCACAGCTGGAAAAATTGAAGGTTGCCGGCCAGTTTATCGGGCCCAACCTTTCGAAAGGGCCTACCATTGGCACAGTTGGTGCAGGAAAGGGATTTGGACGACGCGGAGGGCGTGAGCACCCGTCGCGTCCGAGGCCGCCGTTGGTCGCATCCCTTTACGCTGATCCGCCGCATCTTCGGCAATGCGGTGTTTTCGAGCCTGACGCGGCGCATCCTGTTCTTCAATCTCGTCGCGCTGGTGGTGCTCGTCGGCGGCATTCTCTATCTCAACCAGTTTCGCGAAGGCTTGATCGACGCCCGCGCCGAAAGCCTGTTGACGCAGGGTGAAATCATCGCCGGCGCCGTTTCGGCTTCCGCGTCGGTCGATACGAACTCGATCACCATCGATCCGCAAAAGCTGCTTGAACTGCAGGCCGGCCAGAGCATCACCCCAGTGCCGAACGACGAGGACCTGGAATTTCCGATCGACCCCGAGAAGGTCGCTCCCGTCTTGCGTCGGCTGATCTCGCCTACGCGCACACGCGCGCGCATCTTCGATGCCGACGCCAATCTGCTGCTCGATTCGCGTCACCTCTATTCGCGCGGTCAGGTGCTGCGCTTCGACCTGCCGCCGGTCGAGGAAGAAAAGCAGACCTGGAGCGATTGGTTCGCGACGCTGTTCAACAAGGCGCTGCAGCCGGGCAATCTGCCGCTCTACAAAGAAGCGCCGGGCGGCGACGGCTCGATCTATCCGGAGGTCATGAACGCGCTGACCGGCGTGCGCGGCGCGGTCGTACGCACCACCGAGAAAGGCGAACTCATCGTTTCCGTCGCCGTTCCGATCCAGCGCTTCCGCGCCGTGCTCGGCGTGCTGCTGTTGTCGACGCAGGCCGGTGACATCGACAATATCGTCCATGCCGAACGACTGGCCATCATGCGCGTTTTCGGCGTGGCGACGCTCGTCAACGTACTGCTGTCGCTGGTGCTCTCATCGACGATCGCCAATCCCCTGCGTCGTCTTTCGGCAGCCGCCATCCGCGTTCGCCGCGGCGCCAAGACACGTGAGCAAATTCCCGACTTTTCCGCTCGCCAGGACGAAATCGGCAACCTCTCCATCGCATTACGCGAGATGACGACAGCGCTTTATGACCGCATCGACGCCATCGAAAGCTTTGCCGCCGATGTCAGCCACGAGCTCAAGAACCCGCTGACCTCGCTGCGCAGCGCCGTCGAAACGCTGCCGCTCGCCAGGTCGGAGGATTCCAAGAAACGGCTGCTTGACGTCATTCAGCACGACGTCCGCCGCCTCGATCGCCTGATCAGCGACATTTCCGACGCCTCGCGGCTCGATGCCGAACTCGCACGCGTCGACGCCGCCTCCATCGACATGGAGGTGCTGCTGCGCGACCTGATCGACGTGTCGCGCCAGATCAGGGGCAGCAAAAAGCAAGTGCAGATCGACTATGTCGTGGAGCGCAAGCCGAACATCAAGACGCGCTTCGTCGTCAACGGTCACGACCTGCGCATCGGCCAGATCGTCACCAATCTGATCGAGAACGCCCGCTCCTTCGTCCCTGAAAAGGACGGGAAGATCATCGTGCGGCTGATGCGGACACGGTCGCGCTGTGTCACCACGATCGAAGACAACGGTCCCGGCATCCAGGCGGAAAATATCGATCGCATCTTCGAGCGCTTCTATACCGACCGACCTGAATCCGAAGGCTTCGGCCAGAATTCGGGGCTCGGCCTGTCGATCAGCCGCCAGATCGCCGAGGCGCATGGCGGGTCGCTCAGAGCAGAGAACATTACCGACGCCGAAAGCGGGCAGGTGCTCGGCGCGCGCTTTATCCTCGCCCTGCCCCTCGATCCAGCCGCATGACGGCGGCCGCCAACATCCATGCCACGGCGATCGTCGTCGGCAGAACGGGGCTGCTGTTCAGCGGTCCCTCGGGCTGGGGGAAATCGATGCTGGCTTTCACCTGCATGACCGAGGCGCGCCGTCTTGGGCTGTTCACGGCGCTGGTCGCCGATGATCAGGTGCTTCTGTCGGGAGAGACCGGCACGGTGATCGCCACCTGTCCGCCGTCGATCGCCGGGTTGATCGAACTTCGCGGCACTGGCATCGTCCGGCAGGATCACGTGTCCCCGGCAACCATGCACTATGCCGTGCTTCCCGGCAGCGCTTCCGGTGAAAACCGCGTCCCTGCGGAGGGCGAAATCGTCAGTCTCGCCCCGGGTTTTTCGCTTCCCGCATTGCGGCTGCTCACAAATGTTGCCTCGCCGCTGGCGATCCTGATGGCGAAAGCGCCTGACATCGGATGCTGAAGGCTTCCGGATTGATCAATCCGCCTTATATATTTGCATTTTTATCTTGCACTTCGGCTTTTCATAGCGAAGATGTGCCGCCACCGGTGGACGAAATTGCTGCATTGCGATATCTCAGCCACCGTTTGCGTATATGGGAGCAGTAATATCATGATCGGACTTGTGCTTGTCACTCATGGCAAGCTGGCTGAAGAGTTTCGTCATGCTGTCGAGCACGTCGTCGGTCCTCAGAAATTCATCGAGACGGTCTGTATTGGCCCCGAAGACGATATGGACCAGAGACGGCAGGACATTCTGCAAGCCGTTTCCGGCGCTGATGACGGCCATGGCGTTGTTATCCTGACCGATATGTTCGGCGGCACGCCTTCCAACCTCGCCATCTCGGTCATGAGCAGCGGCCATACCGAAGTCATTGCCGGCATGAACCTGCCGATGCTGATCAAACTCGCCGGCGTACGCGGCGAGAACAACATGGAGAAGGCGCTGGTGGAGGCTTCCGAAGCCGGGCGGAAATATATCAATGTCGCGAGCCGCGTGCTCAGCGGAAAATAACGGCGCTTCATGACATCGCTTTCCCGGGAACTCCTCATCATCAACAAGCGCGGCCTTCACGCTCGCGCCTCCGCTAAATTCGTGCAGATGGTCGAGAATTTCGATGCAGCCATCACCGTTTCCAAGGATGGAATGACGGTCGGCGGCACCTCGATCATGGGTCTCATGATGCTTGCGGCAAGCCCCGGCTCCAGCGTCGTCGTCTCGGCAAGCGGCAGCCAGGCTCAGGAAGCCCTGGAGGCCCTGGATCAGCTGATCCAGAACAAGTTCGGCGAAGAAATGTGAGTTCGTCCGAGTTCATATAAACATATAAAGACTTCTTTATATCCTTATTGCCATCCCATGCGAAGCCTGCTAAACGGCGGATATGCCGTGCGCTTGCTTGCGCCTGCGCCAATTTTTGAGACGTTTTTCAGCCTGGAGACCTCTATGAGCACTGAAAAAGATTATGTCGTCGCCGATATCGGGCTTGCGGATTTCGGCCGCAAGGAAATTACGATCGCCGAAACCGAAATGCCGGGGCTGATGTCCTGCCGCGCCGAGTTCGGTGAGGCAAAGCCGCTCAAGGGCGCGCGCATCACCGGTTCGCTGCACATGACCATCCAGACAGCCGTGTTGATCGAAACCCTGGTTGCGCTCGGCGCCGAAGTCCGCTGGGCTTCCTGCAACATCTTCTCGACCCAGGACCATGCTGCAGCCGCGATCGCCGCCGCCGGCGTTCCGGTCTTTGCTATCAAGGGCGAGTCGCTCGCGGACTATTGGGTCTATACCGACAAGATCTTCCAGTGGGCCGATGGTGGCCTTTCCAACATGATCCTCGATGACGGCGGCGACGCCACCATGTACATCCTGCTCGGCGCCCGCGCCGAAGCCGGCGAGGACGTGCTCTCGAACCCGCATTCGGAAGAAGAAGAAATCCTCTTCGCCCAGATCAAGAAGCGCCTCGCCGCTTCTCCGGGCTGGTTCACCAAGCAGCGTGACGCGATCAAGGGCGTCACCGAGGAAACGACGACCGGCGTCAACCGCCTTTACCAGCTCAGCCAGAAGGGCCTGCTGCCCTTCCCGGCGATCAACGTCAACGACTCCGTCACCAAGTCGAAGTTCGACAACAAATACGGCTGCAAGGAATCGCTGGTTGACGGCATCCGCCGCGGCACCGACGTGATGATGGCCGGCAAGGTCGCCGTCGTCTGCGGTTACGGCGACGTCGGCAAGGGTTCCGCTGCCTCGCTCTCCGGCGCCGGCGCCCGTGTAAAGGTGACCGAAGCCGATCCGATCTGCGCTCTGCAGGCCGCCATGGACGGTTACGAAGTCGTACTTCTGGAAGACGTCGTTTCCTCTGCCGACATCTTCATCACCACGACGGGCAACAAGGACGTCATCCGCATCGATCACATGCGGCAGATGAAGGATATGGCGATCGTCGGCAATATCGGCCATTTCGACAACGAAATCGAAGTCGCCGCGCTGCGTAACCTCAAGTGGACCAACGTCAAGCCGCAGGTCGACCTGATCGAGTTCCCCAAGGGCAACCGCATCATCCTTCTCTCCGAAGGGCGTCTGCTCAACCTCGGCAATGCAACCGGCCATCCGTCCTTCGTGATGTCGGCTTCCTTCACCAACCAGACGCTGGCGCAGATCGAACTCTTCACCAAGCCCGGCCAGTACGAGAACAAGGTCTACATCCTGCCGAAGCATCTCGACGAAAAGGTCGCACGCCTTCATCTCGACAAGCTCGGCGTGAAGCTGACCCAGCTCAGCGAAGAGCAGGCTGCCTATATCGGCGTGAAGCCGCAGGGCCCGTTCAAGTCCGACCACTACAGATATTGATAGGGTCGTCGATATCCACAAGATGTAGAAGCCGCGGCATTGACAAATGCCGCGGCTTATTTTTTGGCCGCTCCCTTCCCGCCGATTCCCTTCCGAAGTATTGTTTTAAGACTTGATTCGGGACGCCGGACTCCGTCCGACCGCTCCGAAAATGGGATGTCTTGTCGTAATGCGGCACATTGAAGGACGGAGACATACCGCGGATGTCGGAAGTGAAAAACAGCCTGCCCGATCAGGCGGATGATGATGCTTGTAAGCATCGCCGTCCGTTCATGGCAGGCCAGGGATATAAATCTGCAACGGCACACGAGGCCGCAAAGCAAAAGCATGGATCATTGGCGCGCTTCTTGAAAACTTGCGCGGCCGGCACGGCGCTTGCCGCGCTGGCGCGGCCGGTTCTGGCACAAAGCGAGCAGCAGGCGGCGGCCTCGGCTCACCTTTTCACCTCCTCGCAGGTCGTTGGCGTTTCCGTCGTCATCGGCGTCATATCGGCAGCCCTGCTTTCCACTCTCTGGCTCGTGCGCCAGCGCGGCAATCTGGAAAACGAGAGCCGGGACATCCGCTCGGCGCTCTCGGATGCCCAGCAACGCATTTCGCAATATCAGGCGCTGATCGCCGACAAGAACCGGCGCATCGTCATCTGGGACGGCAATGCGCGCCCGGAACTGCTTGGGCAGCTTCCGCCCGAGACTGGCGCACCGCAGGATGGCGAATTCCTGGCCTTCGGCCTCTGGCTGAAGTCACACTCCGCCTCGGAGCTGGAAAAGGCGATCGACCGGCTGCGCGACGGAGCGCAGAGTTTCGACATGGTGGTCGAGACCATCCGCGATGAAATCCTCGAGGCGCAGGGCCGGGTTTCCGGCGGACGCGCCTTCGTCCGCTTCGTGGCGCTGAACAATCTGCGCGCCGAGCTTGCCGAACTCAGGATCGAGCGCGACCGGCTGATGACCTCGATCTCGGCCTTCCAGACCATGCTCGACGCGATCGACATGCCGGCCTGGCAGCGCGACCCGGCGGGCCGCCTGACCTGGGTCAATCAGGCTTATGGCGATGCGGTCGAAGCGCGCTCGCCGCAGCAGGCGATCAACGAAGGCCGCGAGATGCTGACGACCGTGGCACGCGAACGCATTCGCGCGACGGCGACGCCGGAATCACCTTTCCATGACACGATCTCGACGGTCGTGCGCGGCAACCGAACCTTCTTCGACGTCGTCGACGTCAAGGTTCCCGGCGGCTCGGCCGGCATTGCTGTCGACGTATCCGACATCGAAGCGGTCCGCGCCGAGCTGGAGCGGACCCTGAAGAGCCACGCCGAAACGCTTGATCATCTCGCGACACCCGTCGCCATCTTCGACGGCGAGCGGAGGCTGCAGTTCTACAACCAGGCCTTCGTCGCCCTCTGGGAACTGGATATCGCCTTCCTTGAAAGCCGGCCCGACAATAGCGAGCTGCTCGAGCGGCTGCGAGCGGCCAAGAAACTGCCGGACCAGCTCAACTGGAAAAGCTGGAAGGAAGCGGCCCTTTCGGTCTATCGCACGCTCGATACGCAATCGGATCTCTGGCACCTGCCGAACGGCCAGACGCTGCGCGTCTTTGCGACCGCCCATCCCCAGGGCGGCGCCACCTGGGTTTTCGAAAATCTGACCGAACAGGTCGATCTCGAAACCCGCTACAACACGCTGGTCAAGGTACAGGGTGAAACGATCGATCACCTTTCCGAAGGTGTCGCGGTATTCGGGCCCGATGGACGTATCCGCCTGTCGAATCCGGCCTTCCGGGCGCTCTGGGGTATTACCGAGACCGAAGCCAAGCCCGGAACCCATATCCGCGCGCTGGGCGAGGCGTGCGCACCGTCCTATGACCGGCCGGACGGCTGGAAGACCTTTGCGGAACTGATCACCAGCTTCGATGACGAACGTCGCTCGAGCCAGGGGACGCTGGAACTCTTCTCCGGCCTCGTGCTCGATTACGCCGTCATCCCGCTGCCGAACGCGCAGACCATGCTGACCTTCGTCAACATGACGGACAGCGTGCGGGCCGAGCGGGCATTGACCGAGAAGAACGAGGCGCTGCGCAAAGCCGACGAATTGAAAAACGACTTCGTCCAGCATGTTTCCTATGAACTTCGCTCACCGCTGACCAATATCATCGGCTTTACCGATCTGCTGCGCACGCAGGGCGTTGGGCCGCTGAATGAACGGCAGGCCGAATATATCGACCACATCTCGACTTCGTCCTCGGTTCTGCTGACCCTCGTCAACGACATTCTCGATCTTGCGACGGTCGATGCCGGCATCATGCGTCTGAACTATGCCGAGATCGATCTCAACGACCTGCTGGACGACGTCTCGATGCAGATCGCCGACCGGCTGCACGAAAGCGGCGTCGCGCTCGAAATCACCGCGCCTGCGTATCTCGGCTCGATCATCGCCGATCCGCAGCGGCTGAAGCAGATCCTTCTGAAGCTTCTTGCCAATGCGGCGAATTTCTCGCCGGAGGGTACCTCGATCTCGCTGGAATGCCATCGCGAAGGCACGGATTTCGTGTTCTCCGTCCGCGATCGCGGCCCCGGTATTTCGCCCGACATGATCGCGACGGTCTTCGACCGGTTCGCGACCGGGGCTAAAAGCGGCAAACGCGGCGGCGCCGGCCTCGGCCTGTCGATCGTCGACAGCTTCGTCAGCCTGCATCATGGTGACGTGACGATCGACAGCGAGCCGGGCAAGGGCACGACGGTCGTCTGCCGTATCCCCTCGGTCAACATACCGCATTCCGCCGCCGCCGAATGACGACCGACGATACGATCTCGCTGTTCCTGAAGGACGAAGCGGCCACGGTTCGCCTCGGCGAAGACCTGGCATTGGCCTTGAAGGCCGGCGATTGTCTTGCCCTGTCGGGCGATCTCGGTGCCGGCAAATCCTCGCTTGCCCGTGCGATCCTGCGTGCCATTGCCGATGACGATGGGCTCGAAGTCCCGAGCCCGACCTTCACACTGGTGCAATCCTACGACCTGCGTATCCCGGTTTCGCACTTCGATCTCTACCGGCTCGGCGATCCCGGTGAATTGACGGAGCTCGGCTTCGACGAGGCCCTGCAGAACGGCATATGCCTCGTCGAATGGCCGGAGATGGCGGCGAGCGAGTTGCCTGGGGAATGCATCACGTTGACGCTGACCCATGAAGGCAACGGCCGCCGGGCGACGATCAGCGCCGCCGGCGCACAGGCTTTGCGCATCCGGCGCGTCCTGGCGATCCGCAATTTCCTCGAAGACGCAGGCTGTTCCGATGCCAAACGTCGCTTCCTGACTGGCGATGCGTCGCTGCGTGCCTACGAGGCGATCTATCGTGAGAGCATCAAGGGCCGTCTCATCCTGATGGACTGGCAGCCGCATCCCGAGGGACCGCCGGTCCACGACGGCAAGCCCTATCCCAAGGTCGCACATCTGGCACAGAACGCCTATCCCTTCGTTGCGATTGCCGATGCGCTGCGCGAACGGGGGTTTGCGGCGCCGGAGATTTATAAGGTCGATTATAACAAGGGCATCCTCTTGATCGAGGATCTTGGCACCGAAGGCGTGCTCGATGACGAGGGGCGGCCGATCGTCGAGCGTTACCGGCAAAGCGTCGCCTGTCTTGCCCATCTTCATTCCATGCAATTTCCGCAGGATATACCGGTTTCCGCCACCCATAGGCATCACATACCGGACTTCGATCGCACGGCGATGAAAATGGAAGTGCAGCTTCTGCTCGACTGGCACATTGCCTGGAAGCGCGGCACCGCCCCCTCGGAGGCAGAGCGCAATGAATATCTGGCGATCTGGGACGCCCTGATCGATGAACTTGCCACGGTCGAAAAGAACCTGCTGCTGCGCGATTTCCACTCGCCGAACATCATCTGGCGGCCGCACGAGCCGGGCATCAGAAAGATCGGCCTCATCGACTTCCAGGACGCCATGATCGGGCCCACAGCCTATGACCTTGCCTCGATCGTCCAGGACGCGCGCGTCACGATCGAACCGCAGCTTTTCCGGCAGCTGATGGACGATTATCTGGCGCTTCGCCACGCGCAGGGCGGCTTCGACGAAGCCGGATTCCTGAAAGCGTGGGCGATCATGTCGGCGCAGCGCAACTGCAAGCTCGCCGGTCTCTGGGTGCGGCTGCTGCAGCGGGACGGCAAGCCCGGCTATCTCAAACATATGCCGCGCACACTCGCTTATCTGAATGTCGCGCTCGAGCACGAGGCGCTTACCCCCTTGCGCGATTGGTGTGCAAGGGCTGGAATAGGCCAGAGCGAATCATAAGTTCCGGATCAAGATGACCATCAGACAAGCCATCGTACTGGCCGCGGGTCTCGGGACCCGCATGCGCCCGATCACCGATACGATTCCGAAGCCGCTGGTGAAGATCGACGGCAAGCCGATGATCGACTATGCGCTGGACGCGCTGGTTTCGGCCGGTGTCGAGCGGGCCGTCGTCAACGTTCATCATCATGCCGAGCAGATGCTCGACCATCTCGGCAAGTATCGCGGCCTCGACATCGTCATATCGGATGAGCGGGACGGACTGATGAATTCCGGTGGCGGGCTGGCGAAGGGCCTGACGCTGCTGGACCGTGACGATCTTTTCGTCATGAATGCCGATCTCTTTTGGATCGGCGAACAGCCGGGACGGCCGACGAACCTGCAGCGCTTAGCCGGATACTTCGATGCCGAACACATGGACATGGCGCTGCTTTGCGTTGGGATCGAGGATACGACGGGTCACAACGGCAAGAACGATTTCAGCCTCGCTGCAGATGGCCGGCTGACGCGGTATCGCGACGATCCGTCCAATCCGGTCGTCTACGCCGGGGCGATCGCCATGAATCCGGCGCTATTTGACGATGCGCCGAAGGATGCCTTCAACCTCAACATCTATTTCGACAAGGCGATCGCGCGCCGCCGTCTGTTCGGCATTATGCTCGAAGGCCATTGGCTGACAGTGGGAACGCCAGAGGCGATCGGCGAAGCGGAGGAAACGATCCGCCGACTGCGGGCGTTCGCGTGAGCTCATGGCGGACCGGCACCAGCCACGCATCCTGACGATCCCGGCGGGCCTCCCCTTCCTGAAAACGCTGGCAACGACGCTTTGCGACGGACGCCTGACGCCGCTCTTTCGGCATGAGCCCGCTGATCCGCTGTCGCTCGCCAGGGTGACGATCTACCTGCCGACCCGGCGCGCCGTGCGTGTGCTCCGTTCGGAATTCGTCGACCTGCTCGGCGGCCGCTCGGCGATCCTGCCGGTCATTCGTCCGCTCGGCGAAACCGATGACGACAGCGGATATTTCGAAGAGGCGCTGCCGGCAACGATGGATCTCGCCCAGCCACTGTCGAATACCGCCCGGCTGCTGGAACTGGCGCGCCTGATCCTTGCCTGGCGAAACAAACTGCCGGAGATCGTCCGTCATATCCATTCGGACTCGCCTTTGGTTGCGCCGGCCAGCCCGGCGGATGCTATCTGGCTCGCCCGCAACCTTGCGGAGCTGATCGATTCCATCGAAACTGAGGATCTTGACTGGTCGGAACTGTCGAAACTCGACACCGGTGACTACGCCGCCTGGTGGCAGCTGACGGCGGAGTTCCTGCAGATAGCCAGCGCCTTCTGGCCGGAGCGGCTTTCCGAGCTCGGCAGGTCCTCGCCGGCGCGGCACAGGAACGCCATTCTGCGGGCCGAGGCAGCCAGGATTTCTGCGGCGAAGCCGGCGGGGCCGATTGTCGTCGCCGGTTCGACGGGTTCGGTCCCTGCCACGGCCGATCTCATCGCCGCCGTTGCCAATCTGCCCGAAGGCGTGATCGTCCTTCCCGGCCTCGATCTCTCCATGCCCGATAGGCATTGGCAAATGGTCGCGCCGGAACCGGCACCGGGCCAGCATGCCAATCCGGCCAGCCGGAGCCATCCGCAATATGGCCTGTCCTCGCTGCTGAAGAGGCTGAGGCTGACACGAGCCGACATCAGCCTGCTTGAGAGGCCGGAGACCGATCTCGATCGGCGCGCCGAAATCCTATCGCGCGCGCTCTCGCCGGCAGAGGCGACCAGCGACTGGGGGGCCTGGAAGGGCGCGTTGTCCGAGGGAGCGCTGACTTCGGCCTTCGCCGATGTTTCGTTGATCGAAGCTGCCAATGAACGCGAGGAAGCAACCGCAATTGCCATCGCGCTCAGGCTCGCACTGGAAAGGCCGGGCCAGGACGGCGAAAGCCGGGCAGCCCTGATCACGCCCGACCGCAATCTCGCCCGTCGGGTGATGGCCGAACTGTCCCGCTTCGGCATCCTCGCCGACGATTCGGCCGGCACGCCGCTTTCGGCCACCCCGCAGGGCACCCTGCTGCAATTACTGCTGGAAGCGGCGCTGCGCCCGGGCGATCCGGTGGCGATCGTCTCGCTGCTCAAACATCCGCTGGCCCGCTTCGGCCTCGAACGTGGGGCCCTGATTTCTGCAACCGAGGCGCTTGAGCTGCTGGCACTGCGCGGCGGCGTGGCGGAGGTGGATATCAGTGCGCTCGAGTCGCTCCTGGCCCATCAGCTCGGCGAGCAGGCTCTGGACCGACACACGCCGCAATGGCGAAAAACGCTGCCAGCCGAGGCGGCCAATGCCGCATCCGAGCTTGCCCGCCGGGTTGCCCGCGCAACCGAGCCTCTGGCTTCCGCGCTGGTCCGGCACCGGCCGGAAGAACGCGGCAAGACGGCGCGTTTCACGCTGTCCGAATGGGCGGAGCGGACCGGCCGTTCGCTCGAAGCGGTCGCGGCAGATCCGCACGGCAATCTTGCCGATCTCTGGTCGCACGAGGCAGGAGACGCCCTTGCCTCGCTTCTCAGCGAAGTGATCGACACGGATGGCCAGATGGAGGCCGACGGGCCGCAATGGATCGACATCATGGCCGCACTTGCCGCCGGCCATGCGGTGAAACCCCGGGCACTCAGCCATCCCCGCCTCTTCATCTTCGGCACGCTCGAAGCCCGCCTACAGAGCGTCGACACGCTGATCCTCGGCGGCTTGAACGAAGGCTCCTGGCCAGGGCAGAGCGCAAACAATCCCTTCATTCCGCGCATGATGAAGACGGAGATCGGGCTCGAACCGCCGGAGCGGCGCATCGGCCAGCTGGCGCATGATTTCGAGATGGCGAACGGCACTCGCCACCTGATCTATTCGAGAGCGCTGCGCCAAGGTTCGACGCCGACCGTCGCCTCGCGCTGGCTGCAGCGGCTGCTGGCGCTCGGCGGAGAGACATTCGAAGCGGCATTGAGAGGGCGCGGTAACCGGTATCTGCAATGGGCCGGCCTCATCGATCGGGGAGAGGTTCAGGCACCGGCGCAGCGACCCTCGCCGAAACCGCCTCTGGCGCTGCAGCCGAAGTCCTATTCCTTCAGCGAGGTCGGCCGGCTGCGCCGCGATCCCTATGCGATCTATGCCCGCCGTATCCTGCGGCTCGATCCGGTCGACGCGTTCAACCGGGATCCGGGAGCGGCCGAACGCGGAACGCTCTACCACAAGATCATCGACCGGTTCATCCGCGAGGCCCATGTCGCCGGCACGCCGGAGGCGGCAGCGGCGATGGAGCAGATTCTTACCGAGCTTTTCGACATGGAGAAGCTGCCGCCACATATCGATGCCGTGTGGCGGCCGCGCTTTCGCGACGTGGCCGGCGCCTTCCTCGAATGGGAGGCCGGACGACGTCCCGCCATACGCAGGACACTGACGGAAGTGCGCGGCGGCGTGGAGCTGGAGGCGATCGATGTCCGGCTGAACGGCGTTGCCGACCGGATCGATATTACGGGACCGGGGGCGGCCGATATCATCGACTACAAGACCGGCTACAACCCCTCACCGGCACAGGCACGCTCGCTTCTCGATCCGCAGCTCGCGCTCGAAGCGGCCGCGTTGAGCGCCGGCGCCTTCCGCGATGCCGGCAGTCTCATCCCGCAGGATCTGCTCTATGTCCGTCTGCGTCCGGGACGCCGGTTCCAGGTCGATACGGTGAACAACGAAAACTCGGCCCGCAGCGACAAGGCAAAATCGGCGATGGACCTTGCCGCGGACTCGGTCGACCAGCTGATCAAGTTCGTCAGTTTGCTGCAGTCCGGCGAAAAAGGCTTTACATCGCGGCTCATTCCGGCGCAGCAGTTTGATTTCGGCGGCGACTATGATCATCTCGCCCGCGTCTCCGAATGGTCGACGGCCGAGACCGAGGAAGGCGGCGGCGATGAGTGACCAGACTGCACTTCCGATTGACGACGATCCCGGCGCCTGGATCGGCTGGACCACGATTCAACAGGCAATCGCCTCCGATCCCGAGCGCTCGGCCTGGGTCTCGGCCAATGCCGGTTCCGGCAAGACGCATGTCCTGACCCAGCGTGTCATTCGTCTCCTGCTCGCCGGCGCACGGCCTTCCGCCATTCTCTGCCTGACCTATACCAAGGCCGCGGCCTCCGAAATGTCGAACCGCGTCTTCGAACGGCTGGCAGACTGGGTGGTGCTTGACGACGAAAATCTCAGCCGTCGCATCACGCAGATCGAGGGTACGGCGCCGGATGCCTTAAAGCTTGCCGAGGCGCGCCGGCTGTTTGCGAAGGCGCTGGAAACACCGGGCGGATTGAAGATCCAGACAATCCATGCGTTTTGCGAAGCGCTGCTGCACCAATTCCCGCTGGAGGCCAATGTTGCCGGGCATTTCTCGGTCCTCGACGATCGCGCGGCGGCGGCACTGCTTTCCGATGTACGCCGGGCGCTGCTGACAGCAACGGCGCCGGAGGAAGGCAGCGCTCTTGCCGAGGCTTTCGCCTATGTGCTCAATCTCGGCGATGAATCCGGGCTGGAGAACCTGCTCGCCGACATCATCGCCAACCGCAATGCCATTCGCCGCTTCACGGCGGCTGCCGAGCGACCGGGCGGCGTGGAGACGGTTCTGCGCGACAGGCTCGGCCTTGCCATGGGCGATACTGAAAGCCGGATCGCGGCGCAATATTGGCCGTTGCCGGAGCTTTCGGGCGGCATGCTGGAGCTTTATTTGGCGCTTGCCGACCAGAAGGGTGGCGCAAAGGCGCAGGAGGTTGCTTATGGCCTCAGGCTCGCCGGCCGGGAGCGCGATGATGCCAAGCGCGCCGAGATGCTGGAGAAGATCTTTTTGACGGCAAAAGGCGAGCCGAAAACGGACTCGCAGTTCCTGGTCAAAGCCATGCTTGCGGAAGCGCCGGAATTGACGAGCGCCATAGCCGCCGCCCGCGCGCATGTCGCCGCAAGCCGTGACCGGTTGAAGCTGATGCGGATGTTCGGCGCCACGAGGGCGGCGCTGGTGCTCGCCGGTCGGCTGAACCACGATTACGAGGAACTGAAGAAGCAGCGCAGCCAACTCGATTTCGAAGACCTGATCACACGCACCGCCGACCTGCTGACGAAGAGTGGCGTCGGTCCCTGGGTCCATTACAAGCTGGACCGGGGTATCGATCATATCCTCGTCGACGAGGCCCAGGATACCAGCCCGATCCAATGGAGCGTCATCCAGTCGCTCGCCGAGGATTTCTTTTCCGGCGAGAGCGCCCGGCCGGTCGTGCGCACGCTCTTTGCCGTCGGCGACGAGAAACAGTCGATCTACTCCTTCCAAGGAGCGCGACCCGAGCGTTTTTCCGAAGAGAGCGACCGGACACGGCGGCGGGTCGCCGACAGCGGGCAGAGCTTTTCCTCCGTGCGGCTGCCGCTCTCCTTCCGCTCGACCGCCGACGTGCTCGAAGCCGTCGACCAGATCTTCCGGACGGCGGACAATGCGCGGGGTCTCAGCGCTGTCGGCGAACCGGTCGTACATCGATCCAGCCGCATCGGACATCCCGGCGCCGTCGACCTCTGGGAGATGGTCGCGCCTGAGGCGGTGGTGAAGGAAGAGGATTGGACGGCGCCCTTCGATGCGACGCCGGAAAGCGCGCCGGCCGCAATCCTCGCGCGGCGGATCGCCCATGCGATCGGCACGCTCGTCGGCCGTGAAACGATCGTCGACAAAGGCACGGAGCGGCTGATCGAAGCCGGCGATATCCTCGTTCTGGTGCGCAAGCGCGACGCCTTCGTCAATGCCTTGACCCGCGCCTTGAAGCGCCGTGGCGACATTCCCGTCGCCGGCGCCGACCGACTGACGCTCACCAGCCATATCGCGGTGCAGGATCTGCTGGCGCTCGGCCGTTTCCTGCTTCTGCCAGAGGACGACCTTTCGCTCGCTGCCGTGCTGAAGAGCCCGCTTTTCGATTTTTCGGAGGACGATATCTTTGCAATCGCCGGCCTTCGGGGCGACGACGAGAGCGTCTGGAGCCAGCTCAAGAGGTTTGCGGCCGATGGTACTGAACGATTCCGTGCTGCCGTCGAGAGGCTGGAGCTGTTTCTGCGGCAGTCGCGGCATCTGTCGGTCCATGATTTCTATGCGCGCGTGCTGGGCAGCCATGGCGGTCGGCGGCAATTCCTTGCCCGTCTCGGCACCGAGGTCAGCGATATTCTCGACGAGTTCCTGACCTTTACGCTCGACCACGAGAGTTCCGGCCTTCCCGGGCTGCAATCCTTCATCTCAACGCTGGAGCTCGAAGCGCCGGAGGTGAAGCGTGAGCAGGACAAGGGGCGCAACGAGGTCAGGATCATGACCGTGCATGCCTCCAAGGGTCTTGAAGCACCGATCGTCTTCCTCGTCGACGGCGGCTCCAAGCCGTTCACGCATACACATCTGCCGAAGCTTCGCCTGATCGAAACCGACGCAGACGAGCCGCCGCTGCCGGCCTGGGTTCCCGTCTCCGACCTGGCCAATTCGCTGACGCAAAACGATGCAGCACGGATCCAGATGCTGGCGGAAGAGGAGTATCGCCGGCTGCTTTACGTCGCCATGACACGGGCTGCCGACCGGCTTGTTGTTTGCGGCTACCGTGGCGTTCGTGTCAACAACGATACCTGGCACATGATGATCTCAGCCGCGCTCAGCGAAGGCCATCCGCATGTGGAGGCGGCCACCTTCTCCGGCCCAGACGGCGAATGGCCGGGCATACGATGGCGGGTGCCGCGGGTGGAGCGGCGCTTCGAGCGTAGTGACCGCCATGAGGCGCGCGACAGCCAGGAGGCGTTGCCGGAAGGCCTATTGCGGCCACTGCCGCCGCAGGCTGAGCTGCCCCGCCCCCTCAGCCCATCCGGCGCCGGGACGATCGTCGACGAAGACGAGGGCAGCTTGTTTGTCGCTTCGCCGCTGTTCGGCGAGAAGGAGCGCAGCGATCGTTCCCTGGAAAAGGGCAGGTTGATCCATCGCATGCTGCAGGCGCTTCCCGACATTCCCCCGGTCAAACGGCCGGATGCCGCAAGCCGCTATGCCGAGCGGGCGGCGCGGTTCTGGCCTGAAGCGGAACGCCGCCGGCTCGTCGATTCGGTTCTGACACTGATGGACGAAGAAGGTCTGCAGCCGGTTCTCGGAGTAGAGGCCCAGCCGGAAGTTTCGATCATGGGAACATTGACGCTTGCAGACAGGCGCTATGCGGTCTCCGGCCGTATCGATCGGCTCGCCGTGCTTGCCGATCGCGTCGTCATTCTTGACTACAAGACCAATCGGGTGCCACCTTCGACCAAGGAGGCGATCCCTTTCGCACATAAGGCTCAGCTCGCGATTTATCGTGAGATCCTGGCACCGCTCTATCCCGGCAAACGCATCGACTGCATGCTCGTCTACACCGAGAATGCGTCGCTCTACACTTTGAGCGAAGAGGCACTCGGTTTGGCGCTTGCAGGACTCAAGACAAAGTGAAATACCGGACATTGAAAATTTGGCGCCGCACCATCACATGTGGTTCAACATCTTCTTCGGTCAAAGGAGCAGCCTATGGCTACCGTGAAAGTCGATATCAACAACTTCCAGTCGGAAGTTCTGGAATCCGCAGAACCCGTCGTCGTCGATTTCTGGGCTGAATGGTGCGGTCCGTGCAAGATGATTGCTCCAAGCCTCGAGGAAATCTCCGTCGAGATGGAAGGCAAGGTCAAGGTCGCCAAGCTCAATATCGACGAAAACCCTGAACTCGCCGCCCAGTTCGGCGTGCGCTCCATTCCGACGCTCGCGATCTTCAAGGGCGGCGAAGTCGCTGATATCTCCGTCGGCGCCAAGCCGAAGACAGCGCTTTCGAACTGGATTTCGAACGCCGCCTAATCGATATCGTCTTCATATATCGCATGGAAAAGCCCGGCTTCGGCCGGGCTTTTTTCGTCTGCTTATTTCGGGGGCGTGCCGTTGTCGGCAAGCACATCCCCGACGAGATAGAGAGAGCCGCCGATGAGGATGCGGGGCGGCAGTGCCGCTGGGTCGAGGGCCGATTTTATCGCTTCCAGCGCCTCGCCGACCGTCGACATCGGTTCGGCGATCAAACCGGCATCATAGGCGGCGTTCGACAATATCACAGGGTCGATCATCGCGTCGCTGCCGCGGATCGGCACGCAGAACACCTTCTCGACCAGGCCTGTGAAAGCCTTGAAATAACCGATCGGGTCCTTGGTGTTGATCATGCCGATGATCAGGAAAAGCGGCCGCGGCTGGCGCTCCTCGAAATTGGCCATGGCTTCGGCGATCACTTCGCCGGCGCCGGGATTATGCCCGCCATCGACCCAGATCTCGGCACCGGCCGGCGCATATTGCATCAGCCGGCCTTCGCTGAGGCGCTGCAGCCGGCCCGGCCACTCCACGAAATTCATCGCCTTTTCCATCATCGTCTCGGTGACAATGAAACCCGCGGCCTTGACGGCGCGGATGGCCGCGGCGGCGTTGGCATACTGATGGCGGCCGGGAAGGCGCGGCAGCGGCAGGTCGGCAAGGCCGAACTCGTCCTGATAGATGAGCCGCCCATATTCCTCATGCGCCATGAAATCCTGACCGAAGACGGCGCTCGGGCAATGCAGCCGCTCCGCCGTCGACATCAGCACGTCGAGTGCTGCATCATATTCCTGGTGGCCGATGACGACAGGCAGTCCCGGCTTCATGATGCCGGCTTTTTCGGCAGCGATCAGCTCAACCCTGTCGCCGAGATAGGGCTGGTGATCCAGCGAGATTGGCATAATCACCGAAACGGCCGGATCGGAAATGACATTGGTGGCGTCGAAACGGCCGCCGAGACCGACCTCGATGATCGCGGCGTCGGCCGGGTGCTCGGAAAACAGAATGAAGGTGACCGCCGTCAGGATTTCGAAGACGGTGATATGCTGCCCCGCATTGGCATCCGCCACGCGTCGCACAGCATCGGCGAAGACGGCGTCATCGACGAGCTGCCCGCGCCCGCCCTTGACACCAATGCGATAGCGCTCGTGCCAATTGACGAGATGCGGCGAGGTATGGACATGGGCGCTGTAGCCGCCGGCCTCGAGCAAGGCGCGGCAGAAGGCGGTGACCGAGCCCTTGCCGTTGGTGCCGGCGACATGGATCACAGGTGGCAGTTTCCGGTGCGGGTTGCCGAGTTGATCGAGAAGACGGGTGATGCGATCGAGAGACAGATCGAACCCCTTGGGATGCAATCCCATGAGTTTTTCTATCTCTTGCGCTGCCTCACTCACCGCGGTTTGGCCTCTTGGTATCAATTCGGCACCCCGCCTGTGTGTCGGTTATCAGGCGCTCGCCGCCAGAGCGATCGCGCCGCCATTCATGTCGTTGGCCGCCGAAACGGGCTTCTTCGTCAGGATCTTCAGCAAACGCGCCAGTGTCTCCGGAATATCGTGACGTTTGACGACCATATCGACCATACCATGTTCCAGTAGATATTCGGAGGTCTGGAAACCCTCAGGCAGCTTCTCGCGCAGCGTCTGCTCGATCACGCGCTTGCCGGCAAAGCCTATTTCGGCGCCGGGCTCTGCCAGATGAATATCGCCGAGCATGGCGTAGGAGGCCGTCACACCGCCTGTGGTCGGGTTGGTGAGCACAACAATATAAGGCTGGCCGGATTCCTTCAGCAGGTCAACGGCAACGGTTGTCCGCGGCAGCTGCATCAGCGACAGAATGCCTTCCTGCATGCGCGCGCCGCCGGAGGCGGGGAACATCACCAGCGGGCACTTTTCGGAGGTCGCGCGTTCGAAAGCCTTGACGATCGCCTCACCGGCGGCAATGCCGAGCGAACCGCCAATGAAGTTGAATTCATGCACAACGGCAACGAGTTTCAGACCGTGCACCTTTCCGAGGCCGGCAAGGATGGTATCCTCCTGTTCGGTCTTCACACGGCTGTCGCGGAGGCGATCGATATATTTTTTGGAATCGCGGAACTTCAACGGGTCCTGGGCGACCTTCGGCTGCGGAAGCGATTCATATTCGCCATTGTCGAAAAGGTCGGCAAGGCGCGCCTTGGCCGGCATCTTCATGTGATAACCGGATGCGGGAATGACCCATTTGTTGGATTCCAGATCCTTGTGGAAGACCATTTCGCCCGTTTCCGGGCACTTGATCCACAGGTTCTCGGGAACTTCGCGGCGGCCCAGCATGGAATTGATCCGCGGGCGAACGTAGTTGGTGATCCAGTTCAACTCGAAATCTCCTAACTGATTGGTGCCAATGTGGGAAAACTATTCGGCAGCAACAAGGCGCGCCGAACGTGTTCCCGAGGAAAGGCCGCGCACCAGCGTTGCGACCGCCTGAACGGTGTCGGCCGTCGCCTTTCCGTCTTTCGTCAAACTGGTTGCGACCTGATTGACAATGGCTGTGCCCACGACAACGCCATCGGCCGAGCCGCCGATGACCTTGGCATGTTCCGCCGTCTTGACGCCGAAGCCGACGCAGACGGGCAGCTCCGTATGCTGCTTGATGCGCTGGACGGCGCCCGAAACCAGCGACGGATCGGGCAGCGCCGAGCCGGTGATGCCGTTCATCGAGACGTAATAGACGAAGCCGGAGGTGTTTTTCAGCACCGCGGGCAGGCGCTTCTCGTCCGTGGTCGGCGTCGCCAGGCGGATGAAGTTGATACCCTTGCGGATCGCCGGAATGCAGAGTTCGTCATCCATCTCAGGCGGCAGGTCGACGACGATTAGGCCGTCGATACCGGCAGCAAGCGCATCATCCAGAAACGTCTCGACGCCGTAGATGTAGATCGGATTGTAATAGCCCATCATGACGATCGGCGTCACATCGTTGGTCTTGCGGAAGTCGGCCGCCAGCTGCAGCGTCTTCTTCAGCGTCTGGCCGCCTTTCAGCGCCCGCTGACCGGCCAGCTGGATCGCCGGGCCGTCGGCCATCGGATCGGAGAAAGGCATGCCGAGCTCGATAATGTCGGAACCTGCTTCCGGCAGTGCCTTCATGATGCCGAGAGAGGTGTCGTAGTCAGGATCGCCGCCCATGAAATAGGTCACAAGCGCCGGACGGCCCTCGGCTTTCAGCGCGGCAAAGCGTTTGTCCATGCGTGCGGTCATGTCTTACAGTCCCATTCCCAGAATCTTGCCGACGGTGAAGATATCCTTGTCGCCGCGGCCGGAGAGATTCATCAGGATGATCTCATCCTTGCCCATCTTCGGCGCGCGCTTGATGACTTCGGCAATCGCATGCGCGGCCTCGAGCGCCGGGATGATTCCTTCGAGGCGGGTCAGGGTCTGGAAGGCCTCGAGCGCTTCGTGGTCCATGATCGGCACATAATCGACGCGGCCGATATCGCTCAGCCAGGAATGTTCGGGGCCGATGCCGGGATAGTCGAGACCGGCCGAAATCGAGTGACCTTCCTTGATCTGGCCATCGCCATCCTGCAGCAGGTAGGTGCGGTTGCCGTGCAGCACGCCGGGCGTTCCGGCGGTGATCGAGGCGCAATGTTCGTCGCCCTGCAGGCCCTTGCCGCCGGCTTCGACGCCGACGATCTTCACGGAGGAATCATCCAGGAAGGGATGGAAGATGCCGATGGCGTTCGAGCCGCCGCCGACGGCAGCAATGACGAGATCCGGCAGACGGCCTTCGGCTGCCAGCATCTGCTCTTTCGCTTCGGCGCCGATCACCGACTGGAAGTCGCGGACCATCTCCGGATAAGGATGCGGGCCGGCCGCCGTGCCGATCAGGTAATAGGTATCCTCGACATTGGTGACCCAGTCGCGCAGCGCCTCGTTCATCGCGTCCTTCAGCGTGCCGCTGCCTGCCGTCACCGGTTTGACTCCGGCGCCGAGCAGCTTCATGCGGAAAACGTTCGGCGCCTGGCGCTCGACGTCGGTGGCGCCCATGTAGACGACGCAGGGAAGGCCGAAGCGGGCGGCAACAGTCGCCGAAGCGACGCCATGCTGGCCGGCGCCGGTTTCGGCGATGATCCGTGTCTTGCCCATGCGCTTGGCGAGCAGGATCTGGCCGATGCAGTTGTTGATCTTGTGCGAACCGGTGTGGTTCAACTCCTCGCGCTTGAAATAGATCTTCGCGCCGCCGAGTTCGGCCGTCAGCCGTTCAGCGAAATAAAGCGGGCTCGGGCGGCCGATATAATGGGCGCCAAGATGCTTTAGTTCCGCCTGAAAGGCCGGATCGTTCTTCGCCTTGTTCCATTCATCCTGCAGATCGAGGATCAAAGGCATCAACGTTTCGGCAACGAAACGGCCGCCATAGATGCCGAAGCGGCCATCTTCATCGGGCCCGGAACGGAAGGAATTCGGTTTAGGCGTTTCGTTCACTCTCAACTCCCTGAGGCCACGACGGACTTATCCGCCTCTTCGACCGCATCGAAAAATTCATCGATCAACGCGACGCTCTTGACGCCGGGCTTGGTTTCGACACCCGAGGAAACGTCGATACCACGTGCCTTTGTCTTCACAAGCGCATCCGCGACATTGTCCTTGTTCAGTCCGCCGGACAGCATGTAGTCGATGCTGCCGTCGAGCCAGCCGAGAAGGCTCCAGTCGAAGGAAATCCCGTTGCCGCCAGGCAATTCCGAACCCTTCGGCGCTTTCGCGTCGAAGAGGAAACGGTCGGCGATGCCGATATAGGCTTCGACGCGCTTGAGATCGTCGGCCGTACGCACGGAAAAGACTTTCATCACAGGCAGACCATAGAGCGCCTTGATGGTCAGCACATGTTCGGGACTCTCGTTGCCATGGAGCTGCAGCATGTCAGGCTTCAGCAGCGAGACGATTTCGTCCAGATCGTCATTTGTGGGATCGACGACGACGGCGACGATCTTCGCCCTGCCACGCGCCGGTTCGGCAAGCTTTGCCGCCACATCCGGCTCAACGTAACGCGGGCTCTTTTCGAAGAAGATAAAACCGATATGGGTCGCGCCGCGTTTCAACGCGCGATCAATCGCTTCGGGCGTCTTCAAGCCACAGATCTTGATATCGGGTTTCATGGCAGCGAAGTGACACGAAATGCTGCAAGAGTCGAGCCAATTTGCATGGAAAGCTGTATTTAGCGGGGCTTGGGTCTAATCGAAATCGATGGCGTGCAGCTGGCTGCCGTGCCGCTTCAGCCACAATTTCGCTTCCTCCATGCCGGGGCAAAGCTTCTTGCAAAGTGCCCAGAAGCGGGGGCCGTGGTTCATCTCCTTGAGATGGGCGACTTCGTGAGCGGCAAGATAATCGATCACCGAGGGCGGCGCCATGACGATACGCCAGGAGAAACTCAAATTTCCCTCCGACGAGCAAGAGCCCCAGCGGCTGCGGGTATCTTTCATCGAGATCGAGCGGATCGGTGCCCGGATCGTTGCAGCATGCATCGTCGCCAGCCTCTCGAGATCGGCGCGCGCCTCCTTCTTGAGGAAGGCCGAAATGCGCCGTCCAACATGCTCGGGCAGGCCGCTGACGCGCAACACAGGGCTGCCATCCACAGCGACCGCCTCCGTCAAGCCGCGCAGACTGCCTGTGTGCTCGATGCGATGGGAAACGCCGCGCAGGAGGATCTTCCCGCCGTCGCTTAAGCCGGTATCGATCGAAAACTTGGCGAGCTTGGTGAGCAGCCATCCCTGGTGCCGATCGAGGAAAGCGTTGACCTCACGCGCCGCAAGGCCTCTTGGCACCGTCATCCTCAGAGCCCGCCCACCTGGCTCTATGCGCAGCGTGATACGGGTTGCCTGATCGTGCTGCTTGATGGTCAGCGGCATGAGCCGGCCGGCGACATCGAGCGTCCGCGTTTCGGGCGGAGCCGGCTTTCGCGCCTTTGGCCGTGTCTTCAGAAGCGGAAACATGGGGGTTTTCTATACGATTCGCCGGTGAATCCTAAACGATTTGCGAGGCCGGCGGACATGGAAAAACCGGCATCGTGAGATGCCGGTCATCATTCATCGCCTAAAGCGTGTCGCGATCGTTCAGACTCGCTCGTTGCGCTTTAGGTCTTCGTTTACGCATGTCGTTGCCGCAAAACCGCTGCACACTTTTTGCGAAACATGCTTCGGCCTTCACGGCGTCTGGAACTCCGCGACCGGGCCGTTGTCGTCGCGCTTGGCGTTTTTGCGGTCACGCATGAAGCGGTCGAACTCTTCCTGGTCCTTAGCGCGGCGGAGTTCACGCAGATACTCGTCGAATTCCTCGCGCATTTCGTCGAGCTTGCGGCGCTCTTCCTCGATCCGGTCGAGTTCGGCCTTACGCCAGTCGTCGAATGCGACGTTGCCGGTCGAAAAATGCGGGCGGTGGCGGCCATGCGAACGGCGGCAGGAGGCAAAGAAGCCGTCGGTCGCCTGATTGACGTCGCGCTTGAAGCCGCGCAGACGATCGCCGAAAATGATGTAGGCTAGCATGGCCAGACCCAGAGGCCAGAAAACCATGAAGCCGAGAATCATCAGGGCAATGGTAGCCGGAGTCCAATCCGGTCGAAGCAATGCTGACTGGTTCATCGTGCGGTATCCTCGCTTTCCGCGGCCGGCAAGATGCCGAACGCTGGAAATCGATGTGGTTACCGCAAGAACCGCCTTCAAGACGATTGCCTGCGAAATCGAACAAGGCCTTGAATCCACTTCCCTAATTCAGCTGTCGCTAAATCAGGCGGTGCGACCGCCCTTGATGACGCGCGGCACCCGCGGCTTGACGGCGGTGCGGGAATGCTGGCGGACAAAATTGACGATGCGCGGCGCGATCTCGCGACGGAATCGCGAGCCGTTGAAAACGCCGTAGTGGCCGACATCGGGCTGGAGATAATGCATGCGCATGTCTTCGGGGATGTTGACGCAGATGGTCTGCGCCGCCCTGGTCTGGCCGACGCCTGAAATGTCGTCATTCTCGCCCTCGACGGTCAGGAGCGCGACCTTGCGGATCGCCGCCGGATCGACCCGCTTGCCTCGGTGCATCAATTCGCCCTTCGGCAGCGAATGCTTCATGAAAACCTGTTCGACCGTCTGCAGGTAGAACTCGGCGGTCAGATCCATGACGGCGAGATATTCGTCATAGAAATCGCGATGTTTTTCCGGTTCGCCATCGTTCTTCACGAGATGCATGAAGAACTCCTTGTGGGCGACGAGGTGCCGGTCGAGGTTCATCGACATGAAGCCCGACAACTGCAGGAAACCAGGATAGACAGGCCGCATGAAGCCCGGCTGCGGCCAGGGCACGTTCATGATGACATTGTCAGAAAACCACTGCAGCGACCGCTCCTGGGCGAGCTTGTTGACCGCCGTCGGATTGATGCGCGTGTCGATCGGGCCGCCCATCAGCGTCATCGATGACGGCGACAGCGGATCCTGGGCTTCCTCCATCACCGCGGCTGCGACCAGCACCGGCACCGACGGCTGACAGACGGCGATCACATGCGTGTCGTGACCGAGGAAATGCAGCATGTCGATGACGTAGTCGACGTAATCGTCGAAATCGAAGCTGCCTTCCGTCATCGGCACCATGCGGGCGTCGATCCAGTCGGTGATGTAGACATCGGCGCTCGGCAGCAATGCCTCGACCGTACCGCGCAGCAGCGTCGCATAGTGGCCGGACATCGGTGCAACGATCAGGATGCGCGGATCGCTGGCGCGGCCAGGCGGGACGTTGCGCGAGAAATGAAGGAGGTTGCAGAAGGACCGCGACCAGACGATCTCTTCACGAACGGAAACCGTCTGATCGCCGATCACCGTCTGCTTCAGTCCGAACTCCGGTTTCCCGTAGCGGCGCGTCGTACGCTCGAACATTTCGAGGCTTGCCGCCATCGTGCGGCCGAACGGCGTCTGGGCGAACGGGTTCAGCGGATTGGCATAGGCAAACCGCATGATGTCAGCCGCGGCGCGAAACGGCGCCATGGCGGCATGATTCAATTCATAAAGCTGATAAAACATAGAAGGCGCTGCCTTTCTCTATCGAAAAGATGACGTCGGGTGATAGACGTCGAGCTCTTTCCGCACGCTGGCAAGTAACGCAGACTAACAGGTTTTTGTTGCACAGCAACATGGACGTCCCAGACCTGCACAGGAAATGCCAGAGAGTTGATCTCTGGCATCACCATAGAACCGAAAGTTTGAGGTTCAGCTGAGGTAGCGTCGTTAACGATCCGCAACAAAGCTCTGCTTCTGGCTGCCGAGCCCTTCGATGCCGAGCTCGACGACATCGCCATTCCTGAGGAAGCGCGGCGGCTTCATGCCCATTCCGACGCCGGGCGGCGTCCCCGTCGAGATGACGTCGCCAGGATGCAGCGACATGAATTGGCTAAGATAGGAAACGATGTGCGCGACGCCATAGACCATGGTCTTGGAGGAACCATTCTGCATCGTCTGGCCGTTGACCTTCAGCCACATACCGAGATTCTGCGGATCGGCGATTTCATCCTTGGTGACCAGCCAAGGGCCGATCGGGCCGAAGGTGTCGCAGGACTTGCCTTTGGTCCATTGGCCGGCGCGCTCGGTCTGGAAGGCGCGTTCGGAAACATCGTGCGACACACAGTAACCGGCGACATAGTCCAGCGCCTCGGCTTCGCTGACATATTTCGCGGTCTTGCCGATGACGACGCCGAGCTCGACTTCCCAGTCGGTCTTTTCGGAACCGCGCGGGATCAGAACGGTGTCGTTCGGGCCTGATATGGCCGACGTCGCCTTCATGAAGATGACCGGCTCCGGCGGCACGGTGGCTCCGGTTTCGGCGGCATGGTCGGAGAAATTGAGGCCGATGCAGATGAATTTGCCCGTGCCGGCGACGCAGGCGCCGATACGGCCGGGGGCAAGTTCCGGAAGGTCCTTCGGATCGAGCGCCGCGATCCTTGCAAGGCCGGCCGGCGAGATTGCGTCGCCGCCGATGTCGGCGACATGCGCCGAGAGATCGCGAATCTTGCCATCGGCATCGAGAAGCGCCGGTTTTTCCCGACCTGCTTCGCCAACACGCATCAGCTTCATGGAATGCCTCCTCATCGAAAACGGATTTGCAGCCACCTATGAACGAATTATTCATCGGTGTCATTACGGCTTTGCCCGGAAGCGGTACGGTGTTTCTAGAAAATTTCGGAGAGATCCGGGCAGGCAGGAACGATTTTCGTCGGGTTCAGAATTTCGACCGAGTAGTAACCGCGCTTGATATGGTCGAGATTCACCGTGTCGGCGATGCCCGGCCAATCCAGCATGCGACGGCAGAAGGTGCGCAGATTGGCATAGCCCGAAAGCCGGCGCAGATTGCATTTAAAGATGCCGTGATAGGCGACGTCTCAGCGCACCAGCGTGACGAAAAGGCGGATATCGCTTTCCATGGGGTGATCCGCGAAGAGGAAAGACCGGCCTTCGAATTTCGGCTCGATTCAATCGAGGCAGGAGAAGACATCGGCGAAGGCTTCCTTATCGGCGATCTGCTTGCTGGCAAAACCGGCGCGATAGGCCCCATTTGAGGGCGGGATAGACGCGGTCGTTGAAACCATCGATTTTCAACCCATCTGTCGACGGGACAGAGATCGATTGGTTTTTTCGCTTTGGCGCGCGCTCAAGGCCGATCATCATGGAGACTGTCCGTTCACCCAGCTGCGACGACGCTGCGCTTGCCAAGACGGCGAAGCAGGAAATATGACTTTGGCCTCAGTCCAACATGAGATGGAGTTCGACATGCACCTCTCCAAGGCCGTCGTACGCACCGAACATGCGAGCCGCTACCTGCAGCAGCTCTGCAAACACTGGAGCCACAAGTTCAGCGTCGATTTCGATCCGCATAAGGGCCGGGTGCCGTTCAGCGAAAGCGCCGAGGTGACATTCGCCGCCGACGATGCGGCGCTCACCATGACGCTTTCCGTTGCCGATCCCGACCAGCAGGCAAGGATGCAGGGGGTGATCGACGACCATCTGAAGCGTTTCGCCTTCCGCGAGGAACTCGACATCGTCTGGACCGATTGACCTCAACGATTTTTATGCCCTAACCCTGGAACAAGCATGACGCAGAGCAATAACCGCGAATCCCAATATCCGATCGATCCGATGTTTCTCGACCGCTGGTCGCCTCGCGCCTTTACCGGCGAAGTCATCGATGAGGCACAGCTGCTCAGCCTGCTCGAAGCCGCCCATTGGGCGCCCTCCTCTTCCAACCAGCAGCCCTGGCGCTTCATCTATGCCCTCAAGGGCTCGGAGCACTGGGAGAAATTCGTCACACTGCTCGTCGACGCCAATCAGGAATGGGCGAAGACCGCATCGGCATTGATCTTCGTTGTCTCACGCAGCTTCACCGGCGTTGCCGGATCCGGCGAGGAAAAGCCGAGCTACACCCATTCCTTCGACGCCGGTGCAGCCTGGGGTTACCTGGCGCTGCAAGCGCGCCTTTCCGGCTTCTATGCCCATGGCATGGGCGGCATCAAACATGAGGAAATCAGAAAAACCATCAATATCCCCGATGGTTACCGGATCGAAGCGGGCGTTGCCGTCGGCCGTCTGGCCGACAAGAGAGTTCTTTCCGAACGCAATCAGGCGCGCGAATTCCCGAGCCAGCGCAAGCCGCTCTCCGATCTTGCCTTCAACGGCCATTTCCTAGCCAACTGAGCGACAGAACAAGCAAAAGCCCCGCCGTCTTGCGACGGCGGGGCTTTTATTGAAGGCACATCGATCAGATGTCGAGATTGGCGACGCTGAGCGCGTTGTCCTGGATGAATTCACGCCGGGGCTCGACTTCATCCCCCATCAGGCGAGCGAAGAGGCCGTCCGCATCGGTGGCGTCGGCAACCTTCACCTGCAGCAGCGAACGGACATTCGGATCGAGCGTCGTTTCCCAGAGCTGCTCGGCATTCATCTCACCGAGACCCTTGTAGCGCTGCATGGTCAGACCCTTCCGGCCGCTGGCAAAGATCGCATCGAGCAGGGCGCGCGGCCCTGAAATCTCAATGTCGCCTTCGCGTCGGTGCAGCGACGGCGGCGTCTGATAGATTTCCTTGAGACGCGCGGTCAGCTGATCGATGTGGCGGGCATCGGAGGAGCCGATCAGCGCCATGTCGAGCACCACCACTTCCTTGACACCACGAACCATACGCTCGAGGCGCAGGCCGCCATCGCTCGCCAGGTCACCCTGCCAGCCGCGTTCGGTCTCTTCGGCAATGATGTCGAGACGGCTTGCGACCTCGCTCGCCAATGCCTGCGCTCTTGCCTGATCGCTGACGAGCTCGGCATTGAGCGCGCCGGCGATCGCCGTCTGTTCGACGACGGCGCGATTGTAGCGCGAATGGAGATTGTCGAGCAGGGCGCGCATACGCAGCGCATCGAGGATGACTTCGCGCAGGTCCTGTCCGGTGCGGACCTCGCCGCTGCCGAGTCTCAACGCGGCATCCTCCAGACCCTGGGCGATGAGATATTCCTCGAGCGCCTTCTCATCCTTCAGATACTGCACCGACTTGCCGCGCGCGACCTTATAGAGCGGCGGCTGAGCGATGTAGAGATGGCCGCGCTCGATCAGTTCCGGCATCTGGCGGAAGAAGAAGGTGAGCAGCAGGGTGCGGATGTGGGCGCCGTCGACATCGGCGTCCGTCATAATGATGATCTTGTGATATCGCAGCTTTTCGGCGTTGAACTCGTCCTTGCCGATGCCGGTGCCGAGCGCGGTGATCAGCGTGCCGATTTCCTGGCTCGACAGCATCTTGTCGAAACGGGCCCGTTCCACATTCAGGATCTTGCCGCGCAGCGGCAGGATCGCCTGGTTTTCGCGCGACCGGCCCTGCTTGGCCGACCCGCCGGCGGAATCGCCCTCGACCAGGAAGACTTCGGATTTGGCCGGATCGCGTTCGGAGCAGTCGGCGAGCTTGCCCGGTAGCGAGGCAATATCGAGCGCACCCTTGCGGCGGGTCAATTCACGGGCCTTGCGGGCCGCTTCGCGCGCGGCTGCCGCCTCGACGACCTTGCCGACAAGGATCTTGGCTTCGCTCGGATGCTCCTCGAACCAGGTGTTCAGCGCCTCGTTGACGAGGCTTTCGACGACAGGACGGACTTCCGAGGAAACGAGCTTGTCCTTCGTCTGTGACGAGAATTTCGGATCGGGCACCTTGACCGACAGCACCGCGGTCAGGCCTTCGCGGCAGTCTTCGCCCTGCAGCGTCACTTTTTCCTTTTTAGTGATGCCGGAATTGTCGGCATAGGAAACCACCTGACGGGTCAAGGCCGCGCGGAAGCCGGCCATATGGGTGCCGCCGTCACGCTGGGGAATGTTATTGGTGAAGCAGAGCACGTTCTCGTGATAGCTGTCGTTCCACCACATCGCCACTTCGACGGTGATGCCGTCCTTTTCGCCGCGGATGGCGACCGGCTTGTCGACGAGCGGCTTCTTGGCGCGGTCGAGATAGGAGACGAAGGCCTCGAGGCCGCCGTCATAGCGCATTTCTTCCTGCTTGATATCGGAATGACGCTTGTCGCTCAAAAGGATGCGCACGCCCGAATTCAGGAAGGCGAGTTCGCGCAGGCGGTGCTCCAGCGTACCGTAATCGAATTCGGTCATGGTGAAGGTTTCGCTGCTCGGCATGAAGCTGACTTCCGTGCCGGTCGAATCAGGGGCATCGCCGGTGACCTTCAGCGGTGCGTCGGCCACGCCATGGGTGAAGCTCATTTCATGGATCTTGCCATGGCGGCGGATCTTCAGCTTCAGCCAGACAGAGAGGGCGTTGACGACGGAAACGCCGACGCCATGCAGACCGCCTGAGACCTTGTAGGAATTCTGGTCAAATTTGCCGCCGGCATGCAGCTGCGTCATAATGACTTCGGCTGCTGACACGCCTTCGCCGCTATGGATGTCGGTCGGGATGCCGCGGCCGTTATCGGTGACCGTAACAGAACCATCCGGGTTGAGGGTGACGGTAACGATGTCAGCATGGCCGGCCAGCGCTTCGTCGATCGCGTTGTCGACGACCTCATAGACCATGTGATGCAGGCCGGAGCCGTCGTCGGTATCGCCGATATACATGCCGGGGCGCTTGCGCACGGCATCGAGGCCCTTCAGGACCTTGATGGAATCTGCGCCATATTCGGTGCTTACGCCGTTTTCCGTCGCGGATGTATCGCTCATTCTGTCGAGATTTTCCCTGTTGTCGTAAAGCGGCGGCGCGCCCTGCGAATCACCGGCTTTCTTCACTCTTGTATATAGGTTTTTTGAGCCCGGTTCCCAATGGCAAGTCCCCTGAACAAGCCATAAAACAGGGGATTATGACGCTTTTCCGTCACCTTTGCCGCCATTTTCGAGAACAGCCGATAACCGGGCGATCTCGGCGCTGTCAAGGTCGCGGATCCGCCGGGCCAGCCGGTTGGCGAGTTCGGTATATTCCGGCGGCAGGCCCGACGTGTCGATGACGACGCGCGGGTCGGAGGAGCGGGCAAGCAGGAACAGTTCCTCGGCCTCGTCCCAGATGATGTTGAAGTAGCCGGCGATGCGCTGCAGCAGGTCGAATGTCGGCAGGCCGCGCTTGCCATGTTCGAGCGCCGAGAGATAGGCGGGGGAGACGTTTAGTGCTTGCGCCATCTCCTTCTGCGAGACGCCCTTTCGCGCCCTCAGCCTGCGAACCGCCTCTCCAAAGGGTGTCATGGCTTTTCCCCATGCCGCCGCGACAGCCGGATATAGAGCGCTCCCTCACCGCCATGATGCTGTGCGGCTGGCTCATAGGAGGAGATCAGGTAGCGGAATTCCGGCTTCGAGAACCACAGGGGAACCGCTCTTTTCAACGCACCTTCGCTGCCCAGCGAGCTGCCCTTGCCGGTGATGACAAGCACATGGCGCATGCCGCGTTCATGGGCGCGGATTAAAAAATCGAGCAGGATGACATGGGCCTCGCTCTGCACCAGGCCATGCAGGTCGATGCGCGCCTCGAGCGCCAGCCGGCCTTTGGCGATTTTGCGCTTCACCGGTCTTTCCAGCGGATGGTGCGCCTTCGCCGGCTGTCTCGGCGTCGACGGTGGGGCCGGCTGTGCTGCCGTCGGCGCAACGGAGGTCTGCTTTTCGGCTGCCTGCCGTTCTGTCGCCGCTTCCGCTTCGGCCAGAAAGGCGTCAAGCTCGGTCAACTCGTTCGCTTTTCCGGGCATCGGCCGCGTGCTGCGGGCCACCTTGCCCCACAGGATCCTCTCATCGGCGCTGAGCTTGCGATCCCTGGCCATCAGTCGAAACGCCCGGCGGCGGCTTTGGGAATGAGGATGACGAAATCGGCGTCGTTGCGGACGGTGCCGGCGCGCTCTCCGGCCAAGTCCCCTGAACCAGTGAAGATATCGCCGCGCGCCGGCCCGACGATCGCCGAGCCGGTGTCGAGCGCCAGCATCAGCCGGCGGAAGGGGCGGCCGCGATCAAGATGGGTGAGGCTGTCAGCGCGGATGAAAAAGGGGAAACCGAAGGTATGGATCAGCCGGTCGACCGCGAGCGAGCGCCCGGCGAGAAGCGGCACCTTGGCGGCGGCAATCGGACCCGCTTCAGGATCGGCAACCGCCGCTTCCCGGAAGAAAATATAGGAGCGGTTGTGCCATAGCACCTCGTCCACCCGCTCGGGATTGCGGGCCAGCCAGGCGCGGATCGACTGCATGGAAATCTCGGCGCGGTCGATCTCACCGCGGTCGATCAAGAGCTTGCCGATCGCCGAGAAGGGATGCCCTGCCTTTGCCGCGTAAGTGATGCGGCCGATACGCCCGTCGCGATAACGCAGGCGCGCGGCACCCTGCACATGCACGAAGAAGACATCGACCTTCGATTTCGCCCAGGCGATTTCCAGGCCGCGACCGGCGAGAAAGCCTTGATCGATCTCGCGGCGATCCGGATAAGCGCCAATGCGGCCATCATCATGCAAGCGGCCGAAAACATAGGATCCATCCAGTTCTGCCGGGCGATTGCCGTCATCGAGATTGATCAGATCGTTCGGGCGGCTGTAGAATGGAAAACGGAAGAGCTCGTTTTGCCGATCCGATACCTCGACCTCCGGCTCGTAAAAGGCGGTGACGAAACCGGACTTGCCGTCCTTGCGGCGGATCAGAAATGGCCGGCAACGCGTCTCGAAAAAGGCGCGCGCCGCTGCCGGCGAGGACGGTGTAAAATTTTCAGCGTCCATCAGAAGTGGAAGCAGGTCCTCGGGGCTCAGGCCGAGCGAGCCGGTACGGTAGGGCTTTACTTCGGTGATCTGCCGGCGGCAGCGCCGCATCACTTCAAAAAGGCCGGAGGGATCATCATCCTTCCAGCCTTCCAAATTATCGAAGCTGATGGCCTGCAGGACGAAGTCCGATGCCTGATCACTCATGTTCCGATTCGGTCGCCACAAGTTTCCAGTTCGGATCACGCGAGCGGGTGTCGCGGGCGAAGGTCCAGAGGTCGTTGACCTCGGCGACGTTTTCGGCGTCGCCCTCGATCAGGACGTCAGCCTTGTCGTAAGTCGCCGAGATCAGCTGACTGACGATGCGCACGGTGATCTGCGCTTCGCTGCCCTTCGTCTCGGCATGGGTGATTTCGGCCTTGTCGATGCCGACGAAGGTGGACTTGACCTTTTCGCCGCGGGCTTCGCGCTCGGCAATCGCCGCCTCGAATCCGTCATAAACCTCACGGGACAAAAGGTTCTTGAGGGTTTTGCGGTCGCCATCGGCATAGGCCATGACGATCATTTCGTAGGCCATGCGGGCGCCGTTCAGAAACTCCTTCGGGCTGAAGGAGGAATCGGCCTTATTCAGGGCGCGCAGCGATTCGTTGAGCGGGGTCCCCGGCGCGGCAAAGGCGTCGATGGCAGAGAAGCGCTCGTCGTCCTCGGCCGTCGCATCACGGCGCGGCAGCGTCACGACCTTGCCGGCGTCGGCAGCCTCAGCCGGAGCAGCATCCCTTGGCCTATAGAGATCGCGGGGCGGCTTCTCATTTCCTGTGCGGCGCCCGAGCACGGAGCGGAGCTGAAAGAAGATCAGCACCGCCGCCACCAGGAAGAATAATGTGATGAAGTCGTTCGAACTCATATCCTGTCGCAACCGCCGTTAACATCTCTGATTTGTACTCCCATATAGTCCGCCTATACAGATGATTCAAATGATGGCTGGCATCTTCGCCGGCGCCACGAGGAGACCGGCAAAAGCCGGGACATGACGACCATGCGTTTTTCAATTCTGCCGGCTTTCATTCTGTTGCTGCCGCTTGGCGAAATTGCCGGCTTCGTCATTGTCGGTCGCGCAATCGGGCTGGCGCTGACGCTTGCGCTCGTCATGGCGAGCTTCATCTTCGGCGTGGTCCTGCTGCGCCGGCAGGGGATCGGCATCCTGCGCCGGATGTCGAGCGAAGGGCGGAACGGCGTGATGCCCGGACGTGATCTGCTGAAGCCGGCAATGACGGTGATTGCCGCGCTGCTGCTGATCATTCCCGGTTTCCTCACGGATATCATCGCCATCCTCATTCTCATTCCGCCGGTGCGCGATCTCCTCTGGCGGTCGATCGCCAAACGCTTCGTCGTCAACGCCGCAAGCGGCTTTTCCAATGGCGCGAAACCCGACTTCCGCGATCGCAATTCAAATTCGAAGGTGGTCGATCTCGACGAGGAGGACTATCATAGGGAGCCGGATCGCAACTCGCCATGGTCCGGCAAACATCTCGGGGACTGAGGCTTTGCCGGTGATCGGCTGCGGCTTGCGCCCAGGGTTGTAAGCCCCTCCCCGAAATGTTAGATGGCGGCACCATTCCCATGCCCTTCGAGGAAAAGCCAATGGCAGACGATAACAACAGCAACGGTGCGACCAACCCGACCCTTTCGATCCTTGCGCAATATACCAAGGACCTCTCCTTCGAAAATCCGGGTGCGCCGCGTTCGCTGCAGGCCCGCGACAAGGCGCCAACGATCAACATCAATGTGAACGTCAACGCCAATCCGCTTTCCGACACGGATTTCGATGTCGTGCTGTCGCTGAATGCCGAAGCCAAGGATGGCGACAAGACGGTGTTCCATACGGAACTCGTCTATGGTGGCGTCTTCCGCGTTGCCGGTTTCCCGCAGGAGCACATGCTGCCGGTGCTCTTCATCGAGTGCCCGCGCATGCTCTTCCCCTTCGCCCGGCAGATCATCGCCGACGTGACCCGTAACGGCGGTTTCCCGCCGCTGATGATCGATCCGATCGACTTCACGCAGATGTTCGCTCAGCGCGTTGCCGAAGAACAGGCCCGCGCCAAGGTTCAGGCCGTTCCGAACTGATCGAATCTTTGGATTCTGACATGCGGATGCCCGGGCCGGTCCCGGGCATTTTCAATTCGGGCGGGCGTATTTCGCCCAGATGCCCTTTTCGCCGAGCTTGGCGACCAGCGCCTCATGCGCCTGCGCTTCGGACTGGCTGAGCCGGGAGCCAAGCGGACGAGGGCGTTCGAGCGCCGCGGCAAACGCCATATCATCTTCCATCGCCATTTCACCGCGGGCCGCCTGGCCGGGTTGACCCGATATGCTCAGGCCGAACGCAGCCTGTCTGCCGCCGATCATCTCGATATAGACTTCGGCCAATAGTTCGGAGTCGAGCAGCGCGCCGTGTTTGGTACGGTGCGAGTTGTCGATGCCGTAACGCCGGCAGAGCGCGTCGAGCGAATTCGGTCCCATCGGGTGCTTGCGCCGCGCCATCGACAGCGTATCGACCACTTTGTCGGGCAAGATCGGCGGCAAACCGAGCCGCGCGAATTCAGCGTTGATGAAGCCCATATCGAAAGTGGCGTTATGCGCGATCCATTTGCCGTCGCCGAAGAAGGCGAGGATTTCCTCGGCCACCTCGGCGAAAGGCTTCTTGTCCTTCAGGAATTCATCGGTGATGCCGTGCACCGCAAGTGCATCCGGATGAACCTTCTGGTCTCCCGGATTGATGTAGATATGCAGCGTGTTGCCGGTCGGAAAATGGTTGAAGAGCTCGATGCCGCCGATTTCGATGATACGGTCGGCGCGGTTGTCGAGGCCGGTGGTTTCCGTATCGAAGATGATCTCACGCATTCCGGAAATCTCCATTGGCAATCCGCATTTTCAGCTCGGCGACGATCTCAAATACCCGCGCCCTGGTCTCCGCAATGCTGTGGCTGGTGTCGACCAGATAATCGGCGCGGCGCCGTTTTTCCGCATCAGGCGTCTGGCGAGAGAGAATCATATCGAATTTTTCTTCCGTCATGTCATCGCGCGCAAGCACCCTCTGACGCTGAATCTGTGGATCGGTGCTGACGACAACGATGACGTCCACTCTCTCCCAGGCGCCGGTTTCGAAGAGCAGCGGAATATCGAGCAGGACCATTTCGGCGCCGGCTGCCTGCTGTCGCTCCAGAAATTCCGTTTCCCGTTTGCGCACCAGCGGATGGACGATCGCTTCGAGGCGCTTGAAGCCTTCGGGATCGAGCGCGAGCTGGCGGCCCAGCTCCTGCCGGTCAACCGCTCCATGCTTCATCGTGCCGGGGAAAGCGGCATCCACAAGCGGTGCTGCCTCGCCGGCGTAGAGGTCATGGACCACGGCGTCGGAGTCATTCAAGGGGATTCCGGCCTCGGCGAAGAGTTTGCCGACCGTCGATTTTCCCATTCCGATTGAGCCGGTGAGTCCGATCTTGAGCATCAATGGACTTCCATGTCGGCAATAATCAAAGCGCGCAGCGCCGCGTCGACGACCGGACGCTTGCCGAACCATTTTTCGAAACCGGGAACAGCCTGGTGCAGCAGCATGCCGAGACCGTCGACGACCGAGAGTCCCTGCTCTTCCGCCTGTCTCAGGATCGGTGTCTTCAAGGGGATGTAGACGATATCGGTGACGACGGCATCCGTTGCGAGCGGCGCAAAATCGATCGACGGCGCCGCTTCGCCATCCATGCCGAGCGAGGTCGTGTTGATGAAGAGGCCAGCGCCATGCATGACTTCGGCAAGCGCGCCCACCGGATGGGCTCGAACTCTCGGACCGAAGCGATCGGCCAGCTCTCGCGCACGTTCGACGGTGCGGTTGACGACGTGGATTTCCCTGAAGCCACGGTCGCGGACGGCTTGGATGATCGCCCGACTCGCGCCGCCGGCACCGAAGACCACGGCCGTATCATGACGGTCCCAGCCGGAATGGCGCTCGTCGAGATTGGCGGTGAAGCCGCGGCCGTCGGTATTGGTGGCATGCAGGAGACCATCCTCCAACCAGAGCGTATTCGAGGCGCCGAGTTCATGCGCCAGATCGTCCGGCTTGTCGGCGAGCCGGAAGGCAAGTTCCTTGTGGGGGATGGTGACATTGCCTCCGATAAAGCCGGAGCTGCCGTCCTTCAGCGAGGCAATGAAATCGGGAAAGGCATCGGGTGTTACCTCGTGGGCGCGGTAGCTGCCCGGCAGGCCAAGCGTCTTCAGCCAGTATCCATGTATCAGCGGTGAGCGCGAATGCTTGATGGGAAAGCCCGTGACAAATGCATTCGGCCCCAGTGTTTCACGTGAATCATCCATCGATCGCCCCGAATTCTCGCAATTTTCCCAGGAGCGGAAGCATCGGCAGCCCGAGTATGGTGAAATAGTCGCCCTCGATCTTCTCGAAGAGTTGAACGCCCTCACCTTCCAGCTGATAGGCGCCGACGCTGGAAAGCGCCCGTTTACCCACCCGCGCCAGGTGCCTGGCGATGAAATCTTCCGTCAAGGATCGCATTGTCAGTTCGGCATGGCCGATATGCTCCCACAAGACGGCGCCGTCGCGGACGATCGCGATGGCGCTGTTCAGCCGGTGGGTGGTGCCCGACAGAGCGCGAAGGTGGTTTGCGGCGTCGGCCATGTCCTTCGGTTTGTGAAAAACGCGGTCGCCGAGCGACATCGTCTGATCCGAACCGATGACGAGAGCCTCGGGGAAACGGGCGCTGACATCTTCGGCTTTAGCCTTTGCCAGGATGCAGGCGACGGTGTTCGGCTTCGCACCGGCTTTTTCGAGCGGCGCCTCAACCGCCCTTTCGTCGATCTCCGCGGGATGTGCCTCAAAGGAGAGACCGGCATTTTCCATCAGCATCCGCCGAAAAGGGCTCGACGATGCAAGGATGAGTTTCGGTGTCATGGTTTCTCCCACTCCCGGCTTTTTGTCAGCGCTTAACGCAGCTTCGGGCGGAGGGCAACAATGGCGGCCGCCGTTTCCTCGATTGAGCGGCGCGTAACGTCGATCAGCGGCCATCCGTGCCGGGCGCAGAGGGAGCGGGCATATTTCAGCTCTTCCGAGATCGTGGCTCGATCGGTGTAGTGCTCGCGGTCGAACCCTTGCGTCGTCCCGAGCACCCGATTTTCCCGGACCTGGGAAATGCGGTCGGTGGTGGCGATCAGGCAGACGATCAGCGGTTTTGTCGCCACGAGCAGGCTCTCCGGCAGGGGCACGCCGTAGACGATCGGGATGTTCGCCGTCTTGATGCCGCGATTGGCGAGATAGATGCTGGTCGGCGTCTTCGATGTCCGGCTGATGCCGATGATGACAACATCCGCGTCGTTGTAATCATCCGGCATCTGGCCGTCGTCATGATCCATGGTGAAGTTCAACGCCTCGATGCGGGCGAAGTAGCCGGCGTTCATCACATGCTGGGCCCCGACCCGGCGGCGAGACGGGGCGCCAAGATAGATCTGGAATGCATTCATGACCGGCTCCAGCACATTGACCGAGGCGACACCCATCTCGACGCAGCGTTCGTCGATCAGGTTCGCCAAATCGCGGTCGACAATCGTGTAGAGCACGATCCCCGGCGCGTCATCGATCGCCTGCAGAACCGGCAGCAGCTGTTTGCGATTGCGGATCAGGGGATAGACATGTTCGATCGGCTGAGCGGATCTGAACTGCGCCGAAGCGGCGCGGCCGGCGGAGATGAGAGTCTCTCCGGTCGAGTCAGAAATCAGGTGCAGATGAAAGAAGTTCGTTCTGTTCTCCACGTTATTTTCCGCTGCCTGTTGAAAAGACTGGATGATGGAGAGCTAAGGCGGCGAGGCTGTCTCGGGCAAGGGAAAACATGCCTGCTTATCCACATTTCGAATCTTCCGGACCGGTTTCGGCCGCTCCTGTGGAGGCTGGGGATGAAATCGACTTGTCGTCCAGCGGCCCACAGCCTATCCACAGGCACGAAAAAACTCGTCCTCTGGCAAGAATTTGGAATCGCTTTCGGATTCGGATTCTTCCCGGAATTTGACAGGAATGGGGAAATTCTTTCGAGTTCCTCGTCGAACGCGCGACAAATGGCATCGGCAGTGGATGGATTTTAATCCTTGATAGACACCGACTCTAAGAAATAGAAACCTTTTAAAATATCTTTGATTTTTTATAGGGAAGACGCGCTTGAGCGATAGGCGGCGAAAGATCATGAGGGTTCTCGACGGCGAAAGCGTTTTTCCTCCTCCTCTCTGGCTGATGAGACAGGCAGGACGCTATCTGCCGGAATACAGGGAGACCCGGGCAAAGGCCGGAAGCTTCCTCGATCTCTGCTACACGCCCGATCACGCCGTTGAAGTGACGTTGCAGCCGATCCGCCGCTACGGCTTCGATGCAGCGATCCTGTTTTCCGACATTCTCGTCATTCCCGACGCGATGAAGCGGAATGTTCGTTTCACTGAAGGCCATGGACCGGAGATGGATCCGATCGATGAAGCGGGCATCGGCAGATTGAACGGCGACGACGTTGTCGATTATCTCGGACCGGTTCTGGAAACGGTTCGGCGGTTGCGGCAGGAATTACCTGAAGAAACGACTCTGCTCGGTTTCTGCGGCGCGCCTTGGACGGTTGCGACCTATATGATCGCCGGCCACGGCACCCCGGATCAGGCCCCTGCCCGTCTCTTCGCCTACAAACATCCTCGCGCCTTCGAGCATCTGCTGATGCTGCTTGCCGACGTTTCTGCCGATTATCTGGTGGCGCAGATCGACGCCGGCGCCGATGCCGTGCAGATCTTCGATTCCTGGGCGGGTGTTCTCGGCGAGAAAGAGTTCGACGCCTTCGCCGTCAAGCCGGTTGCACGGATGATCGCCTCGATCAAGGCGCGGCGGCCGCAGGCGCGCATCATCGCCTTCGCCAAGGGTGCAGGCTACCAGCTAAAAACCTATCGTCAGAAGACCGGAGCGGATGCGATCGGTCTCGACTGGTCCGTCCCGTTGGCCTTTGCCGCCGAACTTCAGAAAGATGGTCCGGTTCAGGGCAATCTGGATCCGATGCGCGTCGTTGCTGGCGGCCGGGCGCTGGAAGAGGGTATCGACGATATTCTGCATCATCTCGGCAATGGACCGCTTATCTTCAATCTCGGCCACGGCATCACGCCGCAAGCCGACCCCGAACATGTGCGTTTGCTGGTTGAACGCGTCCGGGGTTCACGGATGGCCCGGGCGTGACGATGGAAAAACAGACGGACCGCAGAGCCGGCGCTTACGCCCGGCGCCGCGCGCATTTTGCGCTGGCCTTCTTCGCGCTGGTGGCTGTTGGGCTTTTCGCCTGGAATCCCGACAATCTCTATCTCTGGATCAAGGCGCTTCATATCATCGCGGTCATCTCTTGGATGGCGGGACTGTTCTATATGCCGCGGTTGTTCATCTATCATACCGACGCCGAACCTGGCTCGGTGCAGTCGGAAACCTTCAAGGTGATGGAGCGCCGGCTGCTTCGCATCATCATGACGCCGGCGATGATGCTGACCTGGATCTTCGGTCTTTACCTCGCCTGGTCGGTCTACGGGTTCCAGGGCGGCTGGCTGCATGCAAAAATCGGGCTTGTCGTGCTGCTGACCGGGATCCATATGTTCTTCAGCAGCGCCGTGCGCGCCTTTGAGAGGGACGAAAATCGCCGTTCCGCGCGTTACTGGAGGTTCATGAACGAGGCGCCGACTTTGCTGATGATCGCGATCGTGATCCTCGTCGTGGTGAAGCCATTCTGACGAGAAATCCTCCCTCAGGTTAAATTTGCTTCATTTTAAGCAGCCCCCTTGCGGCGGCGATAACGAGTCGCTATTTTCCGCGCATCTCATCTACGTGGCATGTGTGTAGATTTCAGTCGTCTGCGAGCCCCTTTCGCAGTACCGAATACGACCCAACATCGCCTTTCCCCTTCGAAATTGAAAAGAGTATTGGTCACTTCATGGCTGAAATGAAGCTTCAGGAACTTAAGAGCAAATCCCCGACGGATCTTCTGGCTTTCGCCGAATCGCTCGAGGTCGAGAATGCAAGCACGATGCGCAAGCAGGAGCTGATGTTTGCGATCCTCAAAATGCTTGCCAGCCAGGATGTGGAAATCATCGGCGAAGGGGTCGTCGAGGTGTTGCAGGACGGCTTCGGCTTCCTGCGTTCGGCGAATGCAAACTACCTGCCCGGTCCCGACGACATCTACATCTCGCCGTCACAGATCCGCCGTTTCTCGTTGAAAACGGGCGACACGGTCGAGGGACCGATCCGCGGGCCAAAGGAAGGCGAGCGTTATTTCGCGCTGCTCAAGGTCAACACCATCAATTTCGACGATCCGGAAAAGATTCGTCATAAGGTTCATTTCGACAACCTGACGCCGCTCTACCCGAATGAGCGCTTCAAGATGGAACTCGAGATCCCGACCTCCAAGGATCTGTCGCCGCGTGTGATCGACTTGGTGGCGCCGCTCGGCAAGGGCCAGCGCGGACTGATCGTCGCGCCTCCGCGCACGGGTAAGACCGTGCTTCTCCAGAACATCGCCCATTCGATCACGGCCAACCATCCGGAATGTTATCTCATCGTTCTTCTGATCGACGAGCGTCCCGAGGAAGTGACCGACATGCAGCGCTCGGTCCGCGGCGAGGTTATCTCCTCGACCTTCGACGAGCCGGCAGTGCGTCACGTCCAGGTGGCCGAAATGGTCATCGAAAAAGCAAAGCGTCTGGTCGAGCACGGGCGCGACGTCGTCATCCTGCTCGATTCGATTACACGCCTTGGCCGCGCCTATAACACGGTCGTTCCCTCCTCCGGCAAGGTTCTGACGGGCGGCGTGGACGCCAACGCACTGCAGCGGCCGAAGCGCTTCTTCGGCGCCGCGCGCAATATCGAGGAAGGCGGTTCCCTGACGATCATCGCGACTGCGTTGATCGATACCGGCAGCCGCATGGACGAAGTCATCTTTGAAGAGTTCAAGGGTACCGGCAACTCCGAAATTGTCCTTGACCGCAAGGTTGCCGACAAGCGCATCTTCCCGGCGATGGATATTCTGAAGTCCGGCACGCGTAAGGAAGACCTTCTTGTTCCGCGCCAGGATTTGCAGAAGATCTTCGTTTTGCGTCGTATTCTCGCGCCGATGGGCACTACCGACGCGATCGAATTCCTGATCGACAAACTCAAACAGACGAAGAATAATTCCGACTTCTTCGACTCGATGAACACCTGATCCTTAGCCGGATTCTGCTGATGAGAGCTGGCGCATCGTCTCGATGTCGCCAGCTTTTTGTTTAAGGGACTCGATTCGGACTCGAACAGAAAAACCGGACGCATGGCATGTTGAATGATACAATCTATGCGCTTTCGAGCGGTCCTCCGCCCTCGGGTGTTTCGGTCGTCCGCATCAGCGGTCCGCTGACCAGAGATATATTGATCCGGCTGGCTGGAACCGTACCGGCTGACCGAGCGGCGTCCTACCGAACGATTCGGACTCGTAACAACGAACCGATCGACAACGGCCTAGTGCTGTTTTTTCCCGCCCCGCATTCTTTCACCGGCGACGATGTGGCCGAGTTGCAGATCCACGGCAGTAAGGCCGTGTTGGCGGCATTGTTCTCCGAACTTGGCGGTATTCCAGGTGTTCGTATGGCCCATGAAGGCGAGTTTTCGCGGCGGGCCTTCGAAAATGGCAAGCTTGATCTTGTCGAGGTTGAGGGGCTCGCCGATTTGATCGGCGCCGAAACCGAGATGCAGCGCCGTCTTGCCGTGGAGCAGAGCGCCGGCGGCGTCTCGGCGATTTACGATTCGTGGGCGGAACGATTAACCCGGGCTCGGGCCCTGATCGAGGCGGAGCTCGATTTTCCCGACGAAGACGACGTTCCAGGCTCCGTCTCGGACATGGTGTGGGCCGACATGCAGGTGCTTCGCGACGATATCGGCCTTCATCTCAAATCGGCCTCGGCGGGCGAAATCATCAGGGACGGCTTTAAAGTGGTGATCGCGGGCGCTCCGAATGCCGGAAAATCGAGCCTGTTGAATGCCTTGGCCCGGCGTGACGTTGCGATCGTCACCGACATTGCCGGAACCACCCGCGATGTGCTGCAGGTCGATCTCGATATTGACGGCTATCTTGTCAAACTCTATGACACCGCCGGTCTGCGGCAGGCGGACGACCGGGTGGAAATGGAGGGCGTGCGGCGCGCGCGTGTTGCGCTTCGTGATGCCGATCTTGCGCTGCTGTTGGTCGACATGAGCAATCCGACGATTCCCGGCGACTTGGAGCAGACTTTGCCCCATGTTACTGTCGGAACGAAGAAGGATCTCGTTGAGACTGGCTCGGATCGCTATGACCTGCAGATTTCGACGCTGACCGGTGACGGTCTGTCGGAGTTGCGTCAGCTGATCGGGCGCATTGTCGCCGAGCGTTTTAGTGGCCTGTCTTTGGCCATCCCCAGCCGGCAGCGGCATAAGGATTCGCTGACGAAATGTTTGGCAGCGCTCGATGCGGCAATCTCGGAAATTGACGCAGATCTTGAACTGCGCACCGAACAGCTTCGGCTTGCGGCTGAATACCTGGGGAGAATTACCGGGCGGGTGGACGTCGAACAGCTGCTCGACGTGATCTTCTCGGAGTTTTGCATCGGCAAGTGATTCACGTGAAACCTTTCCGGCGGCGCGCCTCAGGTTTACGTGAAACCCTGCTGTTTTGGAGTTTTGATATGACCGATAGTGGCTATGATGTGATCGTCATCGGCGGCGGCCATGCAGGGACCGAGGCGGCCAGTGCGGCTGCGCGCCTCGGTGCGAAAACTGCGCTTGTTACCCACAGACGAGACACGATCGGGGTCATGTCCTGCAATCCGGCGATCGGCGGGCTCGGAAAGGGACATCTGGTTCGTGAGATCGACGCGATGGATGGCCTGATGGGCCGGGTTGCCGATGTTGCCGGCATCCAGTTCAGAATGCTGAACCGCAAAAAGGGTGCGGCCGTGCGGGGTCCACGGACCCAGGCAGATCGAAAGCTTTACCGGCTGGCGATGCTCGCCGCAATCGAAGCGATGCCAGGCCTGGACATTATCGAGGGCGACGCATTCGATCTCGATGTGCTCGATGGCCGTGTCGCCGGCGTCATCATGAAAGACGGCCGACGGCTGCAGGCGCCGGCCGTGGTCTTGACAACCGGCACCTTCCTGCGCGGTCTTATTCATATCGGCTCTGAAAAGACGCCTGCTGGTCGTGTCGGCGAAGCGCCGTCGATCGGCCTGTCCGCCACCCTGGCGCGGTTGGGGCTGCGGCTGGGACGGTTGAAAACCGGGACGCCGGCCCGGCTGGATGGCAGGACGATCGACTGGCAATCCGTCGGCCGACAGGGTGCGGACGAGGAGCTTGTGCCCTTTTCCTTCATGACCGACACCATCACCACCCGGCAGGTCGAATGCGGCGTTACCAGGACGACCGAGGCGACACACGGCATCATTATCGACAATATCAAGCGCTCGGCGATGTATTCCGGGCAGATCGAAGGCGTCGGGCCGCGTTACTGCCCGTCCATCGAAGATAAGCTGGTGAAATTCGGAGAGCGCGACGGACATCAGGTCTTTCTTGAACCCGAGGGACTGGATGACGACACGGTTTATCCGAACGGCATTTCGACGTCGCTGCCGGCCGAAGTTCAAGCTGCGTTCATTAAAACCATTCCAGGCCTCGAATCGGCGAGGATCCTGCAGCCGGGTTATGCCATCGAATATGACCATGTCGATCCAAGAGAGCTTACCCCATCGCTTGAGGTCAAGCGATTGAGAGGTCTGTTCCTCGCGGGCCAGATCAATGGCACCACCGGTTATGAGGAGGCAGCGGCCCAGGGGCTGGCAGCCGGATTGAATGCCGCCCTACGCAGTTCCGATTCGGAACCGTTCCATTTCAGCCGGACAAGCTCCTATATTGGCGTGATGATCGACGACCTCACGTCGCGCGGCGTTACGGAACCGTATCGAATGTTTACGTCGCGTGCGGAGTACCGCCTGACTTTGCGTGCCGACAACGCCGATGTGCGGCTGACACCGCTGGCTATGGAGCTTGGATGTGTGAGCGCCGAGCGCGCCGAGCGATTCAACAGGTATCAGGCCGAGATTGACGCTGGGCGCGCCCAACTGATGGCGCTGACGGTGACGCCCAATGAGGCGCGACGGGCGGGCTTGAACATTAACCTCGATGGCCAGCGCCGGACGGCCTACGATCTGTTGTCTTACCCGGCCTATGATTTCGCCGCACTTCGACGGGTTTGGCCGGAGGAATTGGGTAGGCTCCGGCCAAAGGTCGCGGAGGCGTTGGAGATCGAGGCAGGCTACTCGGTCTACCTTGATCGGCAGGCGGCTGCGATCGCCGATCAACAACGCGACGAGGAGCGGCGGATACCGGCCGATTTTAATTATGACGCGCTCTCGGGCCTTTCGAATGAGCTCAAGGCGAAGCTCGGTGCTGCTCGCCCGTTCAACGTTGCCCAGGCGGCGATCGTCGAGGGTATGACCCCCGCCGCCATTGCGCTGCTGCTCGTGCACCTGCGTCGGCAACACGGAATCGCGCGGCAGAGCGCCTGACACAAGATTTGAGAGTCCTGAGAATGGAACTGAACGGTTTGCGTGTTTCACGTGAAACACAGGAACGACTTCAACATTTCGCGACGCTTTTTCAGAAATGGGCAAAAACGATCAATCTGGTGGCGCCATCGACGCTCGATGCGCTGTGGCACCGCCATATTGCTGACAGCAGTCAGATCTTTCAGATCTACCCGCAGCCCGTCACCTGGGTAGACCTCGGCAGTGGTGGCGGCTTTCCTGGTGTGATTACCGCCATCTTCCTGGCAGAGCTGCAAGACGGTTGGGTGCATCTTGTCGAAAGCAACCATAAAAAGGCGGCGTTTTTGCGAACGGCGCTGCGGGAGACGAATGCTCGGGGGAGCGTTCACGCCAGTCGAATCGAAGACGCCTATCCGGAGATCGGCGATTGCGACGCGATCTCGGCGCGAGCCCTGGCCGATCTTGATGGGTTGATCGGCTATTCAGCCCCCTGGATGCTTGGCAAGGAAAATTGCCGGGGGTTTTTTCACAAAGGCCGGGATTACCTGAGGGAAATCGCCGAAGCCCGTGGTCGGTGGGAATTCGATCTGGTAGAACATGAGAGCGTCGTCGAGCAGGAATCCGTGATTTTGGAAGTATCGAACCTCCGGCGCTTGGTTTAACAGATCGGATATTGCAGCAATGGCTGGCGAACGACATCGGATAATAACCATCGCAAATCAGAAAGGTGGCGTTGGCAAGACGACCACTGCAATCAATCTGGCAACGGCGCTGGCCGCTATCGGCGAGCGTGTCCTGATCGTCGATCTGGATCCGCAGGGCAATGCTAGCACCGGCCTCGGTATCGACCGCCGCGACCGCAAGCTCTCCTCCTATGACCTGATGGTCGGTGACCGCGGGATCCGCGACGTGACGCTGGAAACAGCCGTTCCCAACCTCTTCATCGTTCCTTCGACCATGGATCTGCTTGGCATCGAGATGGAAATCTCGCAGCATAGCGATCGGGTTTTCAAATTGCGGAAGGCACTGTCCTCTCCCGAGGCTATGGCATTCTCCTATATTCTTCTCGATTGCCCGCCCTCTTTCAATTTGCTGACGATGAATGCCATGGCGGCCGCCCATTCGGTGCTGGTGCCGCTGCAATGCGAATTCTTTGCGCTGGAGGGGCTCAGCCAGCTGCTCGAGACCGTCAGTCAGGTTCGTCGGACAGTAAATCCGCGGTTGGATATTCAGGGCATCGTCTTGACGATGTTCGATGCGCGTAACAATTTGGCCCAGCAGGTGGTCAATGATGTGCGGACGCATCTCGGGGAAAAGGTTTATCATACGTTAATTCCCCGTAACGTCCGGGTGTCCGAGGCGCCGTCCTACGGCAAGCCCGCTATTCTCTATGATCTGAAATGCGCGGGTAGCCAGGCCTATCTGCAACTGGCCTCCGAGGTCATTCAGCGTGAGCGCCAGAGACTGGCCGCGTAAGATCATTTCCGGAATGAGGTGAGTGTAGATTATGAATGACGATGTCTCGAAAAGACGACTGGGTCGCGGCCTTGCAGCACTGATTGGTGAAATGGATCAGCCTGTTCCGGTCGAAGCTGAACGCACCGTCAGCGCCGACCGGATGATTCCGATCGAATTCGTCGGCCGCAACCCGCGCAATCCGCGTCGTTTCTTCGATGACACCGAACTGCACGATCTTGCGAGTTCCATCCGCCAGCACGGCATCGTTCAGCCGATTGTGGTGCGGACGATGTCACAAGACAGATATGAAATCATCGCCGGGGAGCGGCGCTGGCGGGCGGCGCAACTCGCTGGCCTGATCGAAATCCCGGTCATTATTCGTGACGTTGACGACAAGACCGCCCTTGAGATTGCGATCGTCGAAAACGTGCAGCGAGCGGATCTCAATCCTCTCGAAGAGGCGTTGGGCTATGAGCAGCTGATCGCCGAATATGGCTACACGCAAAATGATCTTGGCGAGATCATCGGTAAAAGCCGCAGTCATGTCGCCAACTCGCTGCGTTTGCTGAAATTGCCCGATCCGGTTCGCGATCTTCTTGCCGCCGGCAGTCTTTCCGCCGGCCATGCACGCGCACTTGTTTCGACGCCCGATCCGGCAAGCCTTGCCCGCACCATCGTCGCCAAGGGCATGTCGGTGCGTGATGCCGAGAAGTTGGCGCAGAACAATATCAAGGCGCAATCGGAGCCGCAGCAGCCGGCGTTGCGTCGCGATCAGAAGGATTCCGATACGCTGGCGCTGGAGCGCACGCTTTCCGATGCCCTCGGTCTTGATGTTTCAATCAATCACAAGAACGGCGGCGGCCAGATCAAAATATCATATAAGTCGCTGGAACAGCTCGAGGAAATCTGCCGCCTGCTGGAAAGGCGATGATCAGCCGGATTTGCGGCCGGATTGTAGAGTGGTGGAGAGAAGTGTTTGCATCGCAACGCTGTCTTCCAGCACCTGCCGTCGCCGGCTCTGGAGGATCGCTGCCTGCAGGCGATTGGATTCACGCGCGATGCTGTCCGCCGACCAGTGGCGGAGCGCCTGCTCGATGATCGGCTTGCGGCGAAAATGCAGATGCCGACCCATCGTCTGCATGACCTGAGGCGCCTGCACCCTTTTTTCTTCCATTTCAGCGCGCATCATGTCCAGAAGCTGGAATTGCTTCAGGCAGGCCTGCAGCACCAGAAATATAGCGGTTTTTGAACTGCTGATCTTTTGCATGGCATGCAGGAAACCGTTGAGGTCACCGCTGAGGATGGCATCGACGGTGTCATCGACGGAGATCGCGCTGGCGTCGCCAATTATTTCGGCAACGTGATGTTCCTCAACCGTATTGAGTCCGCTGCAATAAAGGGCGAGCTTGCGCACTTCGTTACGGGAAGCGATGCGATCACCGCCGATCAGGGAGATCAGCGCCTGACGGGCCGCCGGGGTAATGCCAAGCTTCTGCGCGCCGAGTTCAGCATCGATCAAGCCGTTCAGAGCGCGGCTGTCGTCGGCGTAGGAGGGGATCGTCATGACGGATCCTGCGGCTTCCGCGGTCTTGCGAAGCAGGGATCCTTTTTTCAGATCGCCGGCCTCAACGATCAGGTAGGCGGCTTCGAGCGGTTTTTCGGCCAGCACCGCCAGGGAATCGACGAGGTATTTTTCGTTGGCTGCACCGCGGATCCAGATGAGTTTCTCGCCGCCGAACAAGCCGATAGACTGAGCCTCGTCAACCAAGCGTCCGGGATCCTTCTGCAGATCCCCGATATCGAGTTTGGTTAGGGAGAAAGGATCGTGTAGCGCGACGCCGGTCTTGCCGGCGATCTGGCCGGCCCGTTCGGAAACCAGGCCGCGATCCGGCCCGTAAATGACGAAAATTCGGTAGTTCCCCGCCGATTTCTGCAGGAAAGTCTCGAATTCATGGGACTTGATTTCGGCCACCTCCCCGGCCCTCAGCGGCTGAGGGCAGCGGCGAGATCGGCTCCTACGAATTCTGCCGCCTGATCCGCCGCGCGGTTCTCGGCATCGCGGATCGCCCTTTGCTTGGCAAACTCCTGCTCGGAGAAATCCACCAGGGCAGTCGCTTGGCGGCTACCGGCCTTGATCACGTGTCCGTCGGCAATAGCACTCAGCGTATAGGTAACGGTGACGGTGACACGACCGGCGCGCGATGTATCGCCGGATTGACGCAGCAGCGTATCGGCGACGCTCGAAGTAGCGCGCATTTGGACGTGATATTGTGGATTTGTCGCTTCGCCGGCGCCGCGCGATGCCAAGAAGATCAGGCGATTGCGCACCTGCTGTTCGACGCGGCCTGATGCATCGGAAAAGCCGACCGAGGACAACTTTTCGACGACGCCGGAACTCTCGGAATAAAGCGGCCGAACCTGGCAGGCCGAAAGAAATGCCGAGGCGGCAAGGATCATGGCGATGCCGGCATTGCGGATGATATCAGACGACAATGTTCACAATCCTTTGGGGAACCACGATGATCTTCTTCGGCGCCTGACCGTTCAGCACGTTCTTCACCGCATCCAGTTCCAGCACGGCGTTGGTGACGGCATTCTGATCTGCATCGCGAGAAATTGTCAATTCGGCGCGCTTCTTGCCGTTGACCTGCACGGGCAGAACGACGTCATTCTCCGTGACCAGCGCTTCCACGTAACGCGGCCAGTCCGTGCGGGCGAGCAGCCCGGCATTGCCGAGCGTAGCCCAGCACTCCTCGGCAAGATGTGGTGTCATCGGTGCGACGAGCTGGATCAGGATCTCGGCAGCGTCACGCACGGCGGCACGATAGGCGATGTCGCCTTCACCCGCCGCAACCCTCGTCAGCGGCGCGGCGAGGGCATTGACGAGCTCGTAGATGCGGGCTACGGCCTTGTTGAACCACAGCTTGTCGTAGTCGTTCTGAACGGCCTTCAGCGTCTTGTGCGCCGCCTGCGAGATTCCCAGAGCCTCCCCTTCGCTTGCCGGTGCGGGGGCAACGGTCGACAGGCCGCCGGCCGCTTCGGAAATCAGCCGCCATAGGCGCTGAGTGAAACGATGGGCACCTTCGACGCCGGCTTCCGACCAGATGACGTCACGCTCCGGCGGGGAGTCGGAGAGAACGAAGAAACGCGCGGTATCGGCGCCATAGGAGGCGATAATATCGTCGGGATCGACAACGTTCTTCTTTGATTTCGACATCTTCTCGATCGAGCCGATGGCGATTTCTTCATCTGACGCCAGCAAGAAGGCACGGCGTTTACCGTCGATCTCTTCGATGCGGATATCGGCGGGAGCCACCCACTCGCGGCCGGCGCCGGAACCGCGGCTGTAGGTTTCATGGACCACCATGCCCTGGGTAAAAAGACCCTTGAAGGGTTCGGTGGCGGCGACATGGCCGGTCTCGCGCATGGCGCGGGTGAAAAAACGGGAATAAAGCAGATGCAAAATCGCGTGCTCGATGCCGCCGATATATTGATCGACCGGCAGCCAGCGACTAGCCGCCTCAGGATCGGTCGGCTTGGCTTCCCAAGGTGCGGTAAAGCGGGTGAAATACCAGCTTGAATCGACGAAGGTGTCCATCGTATCCGTCTCGCGGCGTGCGTCCTTGCCGCAGTTCGGGCAGGCGACATGCCGCCAGGTCGGATGACGATCGAGTGGATTGCCGGGCTGGTCGAAGGTTACATCCTCCGGCAGCTTGACCGGCAGGTCCTTCTTCGGCACCGGCACAACGCCGCAGGCGTCGCAATGGATGACCGGGATCGGGCAGCCCCAATAGCGCTGGCGCGAAATGCCCCAGTCGCGCAGACGGAAATTGATCTTCCGTTCGCCCTGCGGCGCATTGCCGAGGGAAGCCGCCGACAGCCGGTCGGCAACGATATTGAAGGCTTCCTCCGTCGTCTTGCCGTCGAGGAAACGCGAATTGATCATCACTCCGTCGCCGTCATAGGCGGTGTCGCCGACGGAAAAGCTTGCGGCGTCACCATCCCTTGGCATGACGACCGGCACAACCGGCAAGCCATATTTCCGGGCAAAGTCGAGGTCGCGCTGGTCCCCCGACGGGCAGCCGAAGATCGCACCCGTGCCGTAATCCATCAGAACGAAATTGGCGATGTAGACAGGCAGTTCCCAGGAGGGATCGAGCGGATGCCTGACGCGGATGCCGGTATCCATGCCCTTCTTTTCGGCGGTCTCGAGCGCGGCAAGTGAGGTGCCGGCGCGGCGGCACTCCTCACAGAAGGCTTCGATCTCAACATTCTTCGCGGCCGCATCCTTGGCCAGCGGATGATCGGCTGAGATCGCCAGGAAGGAGGCGCCGAACAACGTGTCTGGACGTGTCGTATAGACCGTGATTTCGGTCTCACCGGCAGGCGCGGTCTCCGGCACGATTTCCCAGCGGACCGTCAGACCCTCGGAACGGCCGATCCAGTTCTTTTGCATCAGGCGCACTTTTTCCGGCCACTGGTCGAGCGTATCCAGCGCGTCCAGCAGGTCCTGGCTGAAATCGGTGATCTTGAAGAACCATTGCGTCAGTTCGCGCTGTTCGACCAGCGCACCGGAGCGCCAGCCGCGGCCGTCGATCACCTGTTCGTTGGCAAGAACGGTATTGTCGACCGGATCCCAGTTTACCTTCGACTGCTTGCGGTAGACCAGACCCTTTTCCAGGAAGTCCAGGAACAGGTGCTGCTGGTGCTGGTAATAGTCGACGTCGCAGGTGGCGAATTCGCGGCTCCAATCCAGCGACAGCCCCATCGCCTTCAGCTGCGATTTCATCGAGGCGATGTTCTGGTAGGTCCAGGATGCGGGGTGGACACCGCGCTCCATGGCGGCGTTTTCCGCCGGCATGCCGAAGGCGTCCCAGCCCATCGGATGCAGAACGTTATAACCGCGGGCGCGCTTGTAACGGGCAACCACGTCGCCCATAGCGTAATTGCGGACATGGCCCATATGAATGCGCCCCGAGGGATAGGGAAACATTTCGAGGACATAATATTTTTCGCGCGGATCCGAATTGTCGGTCTCGAAGACCTTGTCTTCGTTCCATTTCTGCTGCCAGCGGGGCTCGGCGTCGCGCGGATTATAACGTTCGGTGGCCATGGTATTCGAAATTCCGGAAAATCAGGGGAGTTGGCCGAGACCTTCACCATGAAACCACGATAGCGTCAAGTTTTGCGGGCGCTGCAAGCGTCCGATCTTCATGCCGCCGAAGCGATTTCGCCGGTGCGGGTCTTGGCAAGCACGGAATGGCTGGCTAGTTCATGCCAATTCCTTTCACGTTGATATGTCGAGGCAGAACGATGGAACTTCAAGAGCGGTTGAACGACGTGCGCTCGCGGATCGCGGCGGCGGAACGCCAGGCAGGTCGTCCGGCCGGTTCCGTTCAGCTCATCGCCGTATCGAAGACGTTCGAGGCGGATGCGATCCGTCCGGCTATCGACGCCGGGCAGCGGGTGTTCGGCGAGAACCGGGTACAGGAAAGCCAAGGCAAATGGCCCGATCTGAAGGCCGAGTATCCTGAGATCGAACTGCATCTGATCGGGCCGCTGCAATCGAATAAGGCGGCGGATGCGGTGGCGCTCTTCGATGTCATCGAGACGGTGGACCGCGAAAAGATCGCCCGCGCCCTCGCCGAGGAGATGAAGCGTCAGGGCAGGACGCCGCGGCTCTACGTCCAGGTCAATACCGGGCTGGAACCGCAGAAGGCCGGCATCCCTCCCCAGGATACGCCTGATTTCGTCGCCCTCTGCCGCGATCAACTCGGCCTGTCCATCGAGGGGTTGATGTGCATCCCGCCGGCTGAGGAAAATCCCGGGCCGCATTTCGCGTTGCTGGCAAAGCTCGCCGCCAAATGCAGCGTCGAAAAACTTTCCATGGGCATGTCGGGTGATTACGAGACGGCGATTGCTTTCGGCGCCACCAGTGTGCGCGTCGGATCGGCGATTTTCGGCGCGCGTTGATACCTGCTTTCGTCGGGCTTTCCGTCCTCCTCGGCCGAGCCTAAATTGATATCGAGGCTTGCATGTTCTGGGGAGGAGCAGATGCAAAACGGCTATCATCAGGTCTATGCGGCCTGGAAAAAGGATCCCGAAGGCTTCTGGAGCGAAGCCGCCGCCGATATCGACTGGTTCAAGCCTCCGGAGCGGATCTTTTCACCCGATAATGGCGTCTATGGCCGGTGGTTTTCAGGGGCAGAGACCAATACTTGCCACAATTGCCTGGATCGACATGTCGCAGCTGGACGCGGTGGCGAGACGGCGATCCTCTTCGACAGCGCCATGACCGGCGAGAAGCGCCGTTTCACCTATGATGGGGCGCTTGGTGAGGTGAAGGCGATCGCAGCAACACTGCTCGAGATCGGCATCGGCAAGGGCGACCGCGTGATCCTTTATATGCCGATGGTGCCGGAGGCGGTGTTTTCCATGCTCGCCTGCGCTCGCATCGGTGCGGTTCATTCCGTCGTTTTCGGCGGCTTTGCCGCCAGCGAACTTGCCGCGCGCATCGACGACAGCGGTGCTAAGCTGGTGATCACCGCAAGCTGCGGCCTCGAGCCCGGTCGCGTCATCGCCTATAAGCCGCTGGTCGATCAAGCCATCGAGCTTGCGCGGACGAAGCCGGAGCGCTGCCTGGTGCTGCAGCGGCCGCAGCTTCCGGCAGAGCTCGCCGGTGGCCGCGACCAGGATTTCGAGGCGGCGGTGGCGGCCCATCGCGGCGCAGAGGTGGCCTGTGTTCCCGTCAAGGCGACCGATCCGCTCTATATCCTCTACACCTCGGGCACCACGGGCCAACCGAAGGGCGTAGTCCGCGACAATGGCGGCCATATGGTCGCGCTTAACTGGTCGATGCGGAATGTCTACGGCCTGAAGCCGGGCGAGGTGTTCTGGACGGCGTCCGATATCGGCTGGGTCGTCGGCCATTCCTATATCGTCTATGCCCCGCTGATCGCGGGCGTGACCACGCTGATCTATGAGGGAAAGCCGGTCGGCACCCCGGATGCCGGCGTCTTCTGGCGGATCGTCTCGGAATACAAGGTGCGTGCGCTTTTCACGGCGCCGACCGCATTCCGCGCCATCCGGCGGGAGGATGGTGAGGGCGAACTGCTGCGCAAATATCCGATGCCGGATTTCCGGGCGCTGTTTCTGGCCGGCGAGAGGGCGGACCCTGAAACGCTGAAATGGGCGGAGCGCATGTTCGGCGTGCCGGTCATCGATTCACTGGTGGCAGACGGAGACCGGCTGGCCGATCGCCGCCAATCCGCTTGGTCTTGGCGCCCTCCCCGTCAAGCATGGCTCACCGACATTGCCGATGCCCGGTTATGACATCGCGGTGCTCGACGATGCCGGTCACCCGGTCGAGGCGGGAACGCTCGGCAATATCGTCATAAAGCTGCCCTTGCCGCCGGGTTGCCTGCCGACCCTCTGGAACGCCGACGATCGCTTCCGGTCGGCTTACCTCGATGAATTTCCTGGCTACTACAAGACCGCCGATGCCGGCTGTGTCGACGAGGACGGTTATCTTTTCGTCATGTCGCGCACTGATGACATCATCAATTGCGCTGGTCACCGGCTTTCCACCGGGGCGATGGAGGAGGTCTGCGCGCGCCATCCCGATGTCGCCGAGTGCGCGGTCATCGGTATGACCGATGCGGTGAAGGGTCAGGTTCCCTGTGGTTTCCTGGTGCTGAAACGCGATGTTTCCCGTGAAACGCCGGCGATCGAATCGGAGGTCGTGGCGATGATCCGCCAGTCGATCGGCCCAGTCGCGGCCTTCAAAACGGCCATCACCGTTAACCGATTGCCGAAAACGCGCTCCGGCAAAATCCTGCGCGGAACCATGCAGAAGATCGCTGACGGCATACCCTGGAAAATGCCGGCAACCATCGATGATCCGGCGATATTGGAAGAGATCGCAGAGGCACTGCGAAAGCGTGGTTTTGGCTCCCTGCCGATGTGAAATCAGCGGGAAGGCTGCCGGAAGGTCAGCATATTGCTCGGCCTTGTGTGAGATGCTCTACAGCAACGCCAATGAAAAACCCCGCCTTTTCGGCGGGGTTTTTGCATGAGAAGGCTGATATCTCAGTACTGCTCGTCCTCGTCTTCGTCCTTCGGGGCCGAGCGCAGCGAGCTCAGCTTGCGGAAAACGGCGTCGGCGTCGATTTCCTTTTCCTCTTCGCGCTCGTAGCTCGGGGTCAGGCGCTCGGTCTCCTGCGCCGATTGCAGCGTTGCGCCCAGCTCGGCGGCGGTCGGCAGGGGACGACCCTTGGCGGCCTTTTCCACTTCCATGTCGAGGTCGATCTGGCTGCAGAGGCCGAGTGTGACCGGATCCATCGGCGCCAGGTTGGCGGAGTTCCAGTGGGTGCGCTCGCGGATCTGCTCGATCGTCGATTTCGTCGTGCCGACGAGGCGCGAAATCTGCGCGTCCTTCAGCTCCGGATGGTTGCGGACGAGCCAGAGAATGGCGTTCGGGCGGTCTTGACGCTTGGAGACCGGCGTGTAACGCGGGCCGCGGCGCTTGGATTCCGGCACGCGCACCTTCGGTTCGGAAAGCTTCAGCTTGTGGTTCGGGTTGGCTTCGGCACGAGCAATCTCATCGCGGGAAAGCTGTCCCGTCGAGATCGGGTCGAGACCCTTGATGCCCTGCGCGGCTTCGCCGTCGGCGATGGCTTTGACTTCGAGCGGGTGCAGTTTGCAGAACTGCGCGATCTGATCGAAAGACAGCGCCGTGTTGTCGACAAGCCAGATGGCAGTCGCCTTCGGCATGAGCAATGTTTGAGCCATGGATATAGTCCTTCTATCGTCCGCGCCGGTCGCGGTCCGTGGATTGTCACCACAATGTCCGGGAAATATGGCGCTATATAACCGGACTGTCGCAGAATTGCAATTCTTCCGAAATCAAATGACCTTTGTCTAATTGCCGTGGCGATGCGAACTGCTATGAATCGCCGTGATTTGAAGTTCGGGCCCAGATAGCTCGCGGTCCGTCGCATGTCCCATGAGGAGGAGTACCATGTCGGAGAAGATCTATCCGGTCACGAAGCCGGTAAAGGCGCGCGCCCTGATCGATAAGGATAAGTACCTGAAATGGTACGAGGAAAGCATCGAAAATCCAGACAAGTTCTGGGGCAAGCACGGCAAGCGGATCGACTGGTTCAAACCTTATACCAAGGTCAAGAACACCTCCTTCACCGGCAAGGTCTCGATCAAATGGTTCGAAGACGGCCAGACGAACGTTTCCTACAATTGTATCGACCGCCATTTGAAGACGAATGGCGACCAGGTGGCGATCATCTGGGAAGGGGACAATCCCTATATCGATAAGAAGGTCACCTATAACGAACTCTACGAGCATGTTTGCCGGACAGCGAACGTGTTGAAGAAGCATGGTGTCAAGAAGGGCGATCGCGTCACCATCTACATGCCGATGATCCCCGAAGCAGCCTATGCGATGCTCGCCTGCGCCCGCATCGGCGCGGTGCATTCCGTCGTCTTCGGCGGCTTCTCGCCAGAGGCGCTGGCAGGGCGTATCGTCGACTGTGAATCCACCTTCGTCATCACCTGCGACGAAGGCGTGCGCGGCGGCAAGCCGGTGCCGCTGAAGGACAATACCGATACGGCCATCGATATCGCCGCCCGCCAGCATGTTCGTGTCAGCAAGGTGCTGGTGGTGCGCCGGACCGGCGGCAAGACGGGCTGGGCGCCGGGTCGCGACCTCTGGTATCACAAGGAGATCGCTACGGTGAAGCCGGAATGCCCGCCGGTGAAGATGAAGGCGGAAGATCCGCTGTTCATCCTCTACACCTCAGGTTCGACCGGCAAGCCGAAGGGCGTGCTGCACACGACCGGCGGTTACCTCGTCTATGCATCGATTACGCATGAATATGTCTTCGACTATCATCACGGCGATGTCTACTGGTGCACGGCCGATGTCGGCTGGGTCACCGGTCACTCCTATATCGTCTATGGGCCGCTCGCCAACTGCGCGACCACGCTGATGTTCGAGGGCGTGCCGAATTTCCCGGATCAGGGCCGTTTCTGGGAAGTGATCGACAAGCACAAGGTCAACATCTTCTACACGGCGCCGACGGCGATCCGCTCGCTGATGGGCGCCGGCGACGAATTCGTCACGCGCTCCTCCCGCTCTTCGCTGCGCCTGCTCGGCACGGTCGGCGAACCGATCAATCCGGAAGCCTGGGAATGGTATTACAATGTCGTCGGCGACAAGCGCTGCCCGGTGATCGATACCTGGTGGCAGACGGAAACCGGCGGCCACATGATCACGCCGCTGCCGGGCGCGACCGACCTGAAGCCGGGTTCGGCGACGACGCCGTTCTTCGGCGTCAAGCCGCAGTTGGTCGACAATGAGGGAAAGGTGCTGGAAGGCCCCGCCGACGGCAATCTCTGCATCGCCGACAGCTGGCCGGGCCAGATGCGCACGGTCTATGGCGACCATGGCCGCTTCATCCAGACTTATTTCTCCACCTACAAGGGCAAGTACTTCACCGGTGACGGCTGCCGGCGCGATGCGGACGGCTATTATTGGATCACCGGCCGCGTCGACGACGTGCTCAACGTCTCCGGCCACCGGCTCGGAACGGCGGAGGTTGAGTCTGCCCTCGTCTCGCACAATCTGGTTTCGGAAGCGGCGGTCGTCGGTTATCCCCATGCGATCAAGGGCCAGGGCATCTATTGCTATGTGACGCTAATGGCCGGTCACGATGGTTCGGACACTCTTCGCCAGGAACTGGTGAAACATGTGCGCGCCGAAATCGGCCCGATCGCCGCGCCCGACAAGATCCAATTCGCGCCCGGCCTGCCGAAGACCCGCTCCGGCAAGATCATGCGCCGCATCCTGCGCAAGATCGCCGAGGACGATTTCGGTGCCCTCGGCGACACTTCGACGCTTGCCGATCCCGCCGTCGTCGACGATCTGATCGCCAACCGGCAGAACAAGGCGACCGCCTGATATATAAAGAGCCGCTCCATCCGAGTCGGGGCGGCTCACTTTACTTGGCTGGCGAATTTGGACGGCCTGCACGAGGCCGGGATTCAGGCCCGATCTCAAAAATCGATCGCCCGGCCGTTGATCTCGTAATCGCCGAAGCGCGCAGGCTCGGCGCCGCCGCGGCCGCCGATCTCAGGTGGCAGCTCCAACGGCTTCCGGTTCTTCCGTCGTTCTTCAGCCTCGGCAAGCGCACGTTGGGCCGCCGGGGACAGCACCTTGCGCGGCGGCTCCGATCCCTCGGCCGTCGGCGTTTGGCTATTGTCGTTATCGGCTTCCTGCATGGCCTTCTCCTGCCGGAAATATTGAAAATGGCGGGTGGATAACCAAATCATAATGCGCGGTCGCCGGGATTGAAAGCTTGCGACGCCGAAATCGGAGTTGGAGATTCGCAATGAACCTCGTTCGCACTGCCATGTTGCTTGCCTTCATGACGGCGCTTTTCATGTTCGTCGGCTTTCTGATCGGCGGTCGGGGCGGCATGGTGATCGCCTTTCTCATTGCCGCCGGCATGAATTTTTTCTCCTATTGGAACTCCGACCGCATGGTGCTTGCGGCTTATCGCGCGCAGGAGATCGATGAACGGAACGCACCGGAATTCTTTGCTATCGTGCGCGATCTCGCCCGTAATGCCGGCCTGCCGATGCCGAAGGTCTATCTCTACGACAGCCCGCAACCGAATGCCTTCGCCACCGGCCGCAATCCCGAAAATGCCGCCGTCGCCGCCTCGACCGGCCTGCTTGCTGCCTTATCTCCCGAGGAGGTCGCAGGCGTGATGGCGCATGAGCTCGCCCATATCCAGAACCGCGACACGCTGACGATGACGATCACGGCAACGCTTGCCGGCGCGATCTCGATGCTCGGCAACTTCGCCTTCTTCTTCGGCGGCAACCGCGACAACAACAATAATCCGCTCGGTTTCATCGGCGTCCTCGTCGCAATGATCGTGGCACCGCTCGCCGCCATGCTGGTGCAGATGGCAATCAGCCGCACGCGCGAATATTCGGCCGATCGCCGCGGCGCCGAAATCTGCGGCAATCCGCTCTGGCTCGCTTCCGCACTTGGAAAGATCGCCCGCGGCGCGGCCCATGTGCCGAATGAGGATGCCGAGCGCAATCCGGCGACGGCCCATATGTTCATCATCAATCCGCTCTCCGGCGAACGCATGGACAATCTGTTTTCCACCCACCCGAACACGGAAAACCGTATTGCCGCGCTGCAGGAGATGTCGCAAAGCGGCATGAATGTCTCGACGGGACCGGTGCGTGCTGCTAATCCGTCGCGCAAATCGCGCTCTGTTCCGAATACGGGTCGCGGTGGTTCGCAACCGCCAAAAGGTCCGTGGTCTTGAATTCAGACGGCACGAAAAAGCCATTCCGGAAACAGAAACCTTTCGCTGACCGATCGGCGCCAACCAAGCCGGGCCTGCAGGCCCGGGCGACGGCAGCAAAAATCTTGGCTGCCGTCGTCGACCGCAAGCTGCCGCTCGATGGCGCTCTCGACCATGAACATGGCAATCCGGCCTATAAGGCGCTTGGCGAGAGCGATCGCGCCCTTGTCCGCGCCATTCTGAATACGACGCTGCGCCATCTGCCGCGCATCGACGCTGCAATTGCCTCGCTGCTGGAATCGCCGCTACCGGAGGGCGCGCGCGCCTTGCACCATGTTCTGGCAATCGCGGCTGCTCAGATCCTCTATCTCGACGTGCCGGATCATTCGGCCGTCGATCTTGCCGTCGAGCAGGCCAACCAGGATCCGCGTAATCGCCGCTTTGCGAAGCTGGTCAACGCGGTGTTGCGCCGGCTCGGCCGTGAAAAGGACGAGGTGCTGGAGGAGATCGCCAAGGTGCCGCTGATGCCGGGCTGGTTCCTCACACGGCTGGAAAAGGCCTATGGCCGCGACGCGGCGCTGGCGATCTCGCAATCGCAGCTCGAGCCTGCGGCGATCGATTTGACCGTCAAATCCGACGCCGAAGCCTGGGCGAAAAGGCTGAACGGTGTTGCCCTGCCGACGGGCGGCGTGCGGCTTGCTGCCTTCGACGGCGGAATTCCTTCACTCGAGGGCTTCGATGACGGTGCGTGGTGGGTGCAGGATTCGGCGGCAAGCATCCCGGCCAGGCTTTTCGGCGATCTCTCGGGCAAACGTGTCGCCGATCTTTGTGCTGCGCCCGGCGGCAAGACGGCGCAGCTTATCCTTGCCGGCGGTGCGGTCACCGCACTCGATCAGTCGGAAAGCCGGCTAAAACGGCTGCGGTCGAATCTCGACCGGCTTGGCCTGAAGGCAGAAACGGTTGCGACAGACCTGACGACATTCAAGCCGACGGAGGGCTTCGATGCGATCCTGCTCGACGCCCCCTGCTCTTCCACCGGCACGACGCGCCGGCACCCCGACGTGCTGTGGACCAAGGGGCCGGATGATATCGCGAGGCTGGCGGCGCTGCAGGAGCGGCTGCTGCGTCATGCGCTGACCTTGCTGAAGCCCGGCGGTACGCTGGTGTTTTCGAACTGCTCGCTCGATCCAGCCGAGGGCGAGGAGGTCGTCGCCCGCATTCTTGCCGATACGCAGGCGATCGAGCGCGTTCCGATCAACGCGGGCGACTGGCCCGGCCTCGAAGCGGCGATCACGCCGCTCGGCGAATTCCGCACGCTTCCGACCATGCTGAAAATGCCGGAGGGCATCGCCTCCGGCCTCGATGGCTTTTACGCGGCGGTGCTGCGGCGAACGACCTGACTGAAACCCACAAACGTCGTCCGAATCCCCGTCACTACATCCTCGCAGCGCGTCCGTCATTCTTTGCGAAACCGCGGAATGTCCTCGAATGACATGCACTAATTTTCGCATATTCGAACGTTGTCACGAATTAATTCATTGTGGACGATGAAATCGGCTGCTTTTCACCTATTCTTAACCACGAGGGTCAATAGACAATAGAATATGCAGTCCGGTCGGCGTTTTGCGAGCATGTATGTTCGGGAAGCTTGGCGGCGCGCCTTGCGCCGCGTCGCGTTGCTGCGCCTGAAGCTCATTCGCCATTCGATCAAGCCGCCCGAGCGCCTGATCGTCGCCCCGACCGATCTTCGCGGCATCGATTCACATGTGGCCGACGAAATTCTCAACGGACGTTTCCTCCTGGCTGGGCGCATGCTGGAAACGAACGGCAAATCGCCCTTCACCTTCACCCTGCCCTCGCGGCCTTTCGCGACCCGCCTGCATAGCTTCGGCTGGCTGCGGCACATGCGGGCGCACAAGACTGAACGCGGCGCGGCGGCTGCCCGCGCCATCGTCGACAGCTGGCTTTCCATCCATGCCGGCCGTATGGAAGGAATTGCCTGGGAGACCGACGTCACCGCCCAGCGCGTCATCGCCTGGCTGTCGCATTCGCCTGTTGTGCTGCAGAACGCCGATCGTGGCTTTTATCGCCGTTTCATGAAGTCGCTGGCTTTCCAGGTCAGGTTCCTGCATCGCATGGCGCCCTATACGCTCGGCGGTCTGGAGCTGTTCCGGCTGCGTATCGCGCTCGCCATGGCCTCCGTCGCCATGCCGGCCCGCGCCTCCACGCTTCGAAGAGCGGCGCAGGCGCTCGACCGCCAGTTCGATAGCCAGATTCTTCCCGATGGCGGCCATATCTCGCGCAACCCGCGCATCGGCCTGGAACTGCTGCTCGACCTGCTGCCATTGCGGCAGACTTACGTCAATCTCGGCCATGAGCTGCCGCAGAAGCTGATTTCAGGCATCGACCGCATGTATCCGGCTTTGCGGTTTTTCCGGCATCAGGACGGGGACCTGGCGCTTTTCAATGGCGCAACCTCGACGCTCGCCAATGAGCTGATGTCGGTGCTCAGATATGACGAGACCGCCGGCCAGCCGTTCAAGGCTTTGCCGCAGTCGCGCTACCAGCGGCTTTCAGGCGGCAAGACGGTCATCATCGCCGATACCGGCACGCCGCCTTCCGGCGGCGCTCTGCGCACTGCGCATGCCGGCAGCCTCTCCTTCGAAATGTCGTCCGGCCGCCATCGCTTCATCGTCAATTCCGGCTCGCCGAAATTTGCCGGGCACCGCTACGTGCAGATGGCGCGCACGACCGCGGCGCATTCGACCGTCATCCTCAACGACACCTCATCCAGCCGTTTTTCGCACTCGCCTTTCCTCAATCACGCGATCACCGAACCGGTGAAAACCGTCACCGTCGAACGTCTGGAAACGGAGGATGGGCGCGACAGTATCAAGCTCAGCCATGACGGTTATCTGAAGATATTCGGCGTGCTGCACGAGCGTGAGCTGACGCTCAATGCCGCAGGTTCGATGGTGACAGGCCACGACCGGCTCATCCGGCGTGAAGGATATGAAAGTGACGAGCCCCTGAAGGCCGTCGCCCGTTTTCATATTCATCCGTCCATCGTTCTGCAGCAGAGTGATGGAGAGTCCGTGCTGCTGACGGCGCCGGACGGCGAGAGCTGGCTGTTTACCGCGCCCGGCAACGAAGTGCTGATTTCCGAGGACATCTTCTTTGCCGACAGCTCCGGCATTTGCGGCTCTGACCAGATCGAGATCGATTTCGATCTGGCCGAGAAGACGGAGATCCGCTGGTTCCTCTCCCGTAAAGCTTAGACGGGACGGCCAACTGGCCAAAATTCAAATCCGGGACTAAATCGAAAGGCAGAGCATCAGCGCTGTTTGCGCGGCGTCAAAGCTGTGCTAACGCGGCGACAGCAAGAAAACGTCCCTAAGGCAGGATCTCGTCCGAAAGCCGCTCACACTTTTCGGCCTCATGCTCTAGCGGATATCTCCCGAAGCCCGAACGGAGAAGGTTCATGGCCGTCATTTCCAAAAAGATCCCCGCCCCGGACAAGGTCGAAATCAAGACCGCGCTCCTCTCCGTCTTCGACAAGACCGGCATCGTCGAGCTCGCCCAGGCATTGTCCGAAAGAGGCGTGCGCCTGCTGTCGACCGGCGGCACCTACAAGGCGATCGCCGCTGCCGGTCTTGATGTCACCGACGTCTCCGAGGTCACCGGCTTTCCAGAGATCATGGATGGGCGCGTCAAGACGCTGCATCCGATCGTGCATGGCGGCCTGCTGGCGATCCGTGACGACGGCGAACACCAGGAAGCGATGAAGAAGCACGGCATCGAGGGCATCGATCTTGCCGTCATCAACCTCTACCCTTTCGAAGAGGTGCGGGCGGCCGGCGGCGACTATCCGACGACCGTCGAAAATATTGACATCGGCGGTCCGGCGATGATCCGTGCATCGGCCAAGAACCATGCCTATGTAACCATCCTCACCGATCCAGATGATTATGCCGAGTTCAAGGAGCAGCTTTCGGCGGATGACGGCAAGACCGCCTATGCCTTCCGCCAGCGCATGGCCGCCAAGGCCTATGCCCGTACCGCGGCCTATGATGCCATGATTTCCAACTGGTTCGCCGAGGCGCTGGCGATCGACACGCCCCGCCACCGCGTCATCGGCGGCGCGCTGAAGGAAGAGATGCGGTACGGCGAAAATCCGCACCAGAAGGCTGCCTTCTACGTCACCGGCGAGAAGCGCCCGGGTGTTTCGACGGCTCTCCTGCTGCAGGGCAAGCAGCTCTCCTATAACAATATCAACGACACCGATGCCGCCTATGAACTCGTCGCCGAGTTCCTGCCGGAAAAGGCGCCCGCCTGCGCGATCATCAAACATGCCAATCCCTGCGGCGTCGCCACCGGTGCGAGCCTGGTCGAAGCCTATCAGCGGGCGCTCGCCTGCGATTCCGTTTCTGCCTTCGGCGGCATTATCGCGCTCAACCGGATATTGGACGCCGAAACGGCCGAGGAAATCGTCAAGCTCTTCACGGAAGTTATCATCGCCCCTGATGTCACCGAGGAGGCGAAGGCGATCGTCGCTCGCAAGCCGAACCTGCGGCTGCTGTCGGCCGGTGGCCTGCCCGATCCGCGCGCCCCAGGACTGACGGCGAAAACCGTTTCGGGCGGTCTGCTCGTCCAGAGCCGCGACAACGGCATGGTCGAGGATCTGGAGCTCAAGGTCGTCACCCGCCGCGCACCGACGGCGCAGGAGCTCGATGATATGAAGTTCGCCTTCAAGGTCGGCAAGCATGTCAAATCGAACGCCGTCGTCTATGCCAAGAACGGCCAGACGGCCGGAATCGGGGCCGGCCAGATGAGCCGGGTAGATTCCGCCCGCATTGCCGCGCTTAAGGCCGAAGAGGCCGCCAAGGCGCTCGGTCTCTCGGCGCCGATGACGCACGGCTCGGCGGTTGCTTCCGAAGCCTTCCTGCCATTTGCCGATGGTCTTCTGTCGATGATCGCCGCAGGGGCGACAGCCGTTATCCAGCCGGGCGGTTCGATGCGAGACCAGGAGGTCATCGACGCCGCTAACGAACACGGCGTGGCGATGGTCTTCACCGGCATGCGCCATTTCCGGCACTGAGGCGCGCCGGAATATTGTCAGGCGCGATCGGCCGGATAGGGCGTGCGGATCAGCAGCACTAGCCCGCCGGCGAGAAACAGGATCAGCGTTGCTATTCCGAGCCGCGCCGATCCGCTCAGATAGGTCACCAGCGAGAAGAGCAGCGTCGCCATGAAGCTCGTGGCGCGCCCCGAAAGCGCGTAGATGCCGAAGTAGCGTCCGGCTTCCTCGAGGCTGACGCTGCGGGCGAGATAAGAGCGCGACGAGGCCTGCACCGGCCCGAAGGCGAGCCCGATCAGCAGGCCGTAAAGGATATAGGCCTTTTCCGCGGCGGTGCCGAAGAGGCCGCCGGAATCGGCCGTCGGCAGCGGCATCAGGCCGAACAGGGTGTAACCGGGCCCGGTCGAGATGATGCCGATGGTGGCGAGAAGCAGCATGGTGAGGCTGATGACGACGGTAATCTTGGAGCCGACGCCCTTGTCGATCCGTCCGGCGATCAGGCAGCCGAAGATCGCAACGACGTTGAGGATGATGCCGTAGAGGCCGATCTCGATCGTCGCCCAGCCGAACATGCCGGCGGCGAAAACGCCGCCGAGGATCAACAGGCCGTTGACGCCGTCCTGGTAGATCATGCGGGCGATGAGGAATTTCAGGATGCCGCGGCGTTCCCCGAGTTCACCGAGCGTGTTTCTCAGTTCCCGCAGGCCGGCGCGGATGGCGGTGCCGAAGGGCAGGCCTCTGCCGACATCGGGTGTGAACAAGAACATCGGCAGGATGAAAATCAGGTACCAGACGGCCGAGATCGGCCCGGTGATGCGCGCGTCCTCGCCGGTCCTGGGGTCGAGGCCGAAAAGTGGATCGAGGCCGAGAATGGTCTTGCCGCTTTCCGGGTCGGCCGCAAATAGCGTGACGACGGCAATCAGCACGATCATCCCGCCGAGATAGCCAAGCCCCCAGGCGGTGTTGGAGAGCTTGCCCACCTCGTGCTTGGCGACCAGCCGCGGCATCATCGAATCATTGAAGACAATGGAAAACTCGGCCGAAATCGAGGCGAGGATCATGAAGATCACGGGGTAGAGGACAGGCGAACCCGGGGCTGCAAACCACAGGCAGAAGAGGCTGACGATCTTGATGATGGCGAAGAACCCGATCCACGGTTTGCGGGCGCCGGACTGGTCGGCGATCGAGCCGAGAACGGGCGACAGCACTGCGATGATCACTGAGGAGATCGTCGCCATGTTGCTCCACGTCGTCTGGGCCGACACCGGATCATCGGTCAGGCGCGAAACGAAATAGGGCCCGAAAATGAAGGTGGTGACCACGGTGAAGAAAGGCTGCGCCGCCCAGTCGAAGAACATCCACCCCCAGATGCCCTTCTCCGTGGCTTTCGGCGGCTGCGTTCCTGTCCAGTCTATGCGATTCAACATCCGCTCCTTTTTCGCGGACTGTCTCACCTCGCCCGGTCGCGCGCAAGATCGGTCAGGATGCCTGCCGCCACGGTAATGCGCGCAAGATTGGGATCGCCGCTGTCACTGAGGCTCGAAAGCTCTTCAACGATGCGGTTGATGCGGATGCGATCCTGCGCATGCCAGGCCTGGACGGGCAGCTTCTCCTTGCCGTGATCGGAAAGCGCCGAGATGACGATGTCGCGCCGGGCGCTGGCGATCTGATCGATGCTGCGGGCAAGCGCCAGATTTTCGTAATGATCGGAGGTGAGAATCCGGCCGCCGGCCGCCAGCAACCGCGCGATCCGGAAAGTCTTTGACACGGCAAAATAATTTTCGGCGGCGCGCAGCAGCGGCTCGCCGGTACGCTCAGCGATCTGCATGATCTCCGGCACAAGCGCGAAGCTCTGGAGATTGGCGATTTCGGCCGCCAGCTTTTCGGGCACGCCGGCTTCGGCATATTCCACCTGGCGTGCGGCAGCATCGCCGGCGGCCTGTTCGGCGAAAGCAGGCCTCAACTTCTTCAGGGCAGCCTGCAGCCGGCTAATTACCTCGGCCATATCGGCTTTGGTCATTGCGGTTTTCAACAGCAGGCGCGTGAGCACGATAAAGCTGTGGCTGATTTCCTCGTAAATGCGGTTCTGCACCCCGCCCGATATCTTGCCGTCGAGCGCATCCGTCTCGGCCCAGAGCCGGTTGAGGTCGAAACCGTCGCGGGCGACGATTGCGGCACGCACCACCTCCGGCGCCGAAGCCGCCGTCGCGTCCATCATTCCGACGACGAAGCTCGGCCCGCCGCGGTTGATCGCTTCATTGGCCAACACGGTCGCGATGATTTCGCGCCGTAGGCGATGGCTTGATATGTCGCCGGCGTTCGACTTCTGCATTTTGACGGGGAAGTAATTCGACAGTGTCGCGGCAAAATAGGGGTCGTCGGGCAGGTCGCTCGCGGCGAGCGCATCGAAGAGCACGATCTTGGCATAGGACAGCAGCACGCCGATTTCCGGCCGCGTCAGCGGCTTGCCGGCCGTGTAACGTTCGGCCAGCGTCTGGTCATCCGGCAAGGTCTCGACCTTGCGGTTCAGCTGGCCGGTGGTCTCGAGCACGCTCATGAAGCGGGCGAGTTCGAGGCCGTTTGCCGTGCCCTTGCGTTCGACGAGCGAGATCGCCAACGACTGGAGGTAATTATTGCGCAGGACCAGCGCCGCCACCTCACCGGTCATCGACGAAAGAAGCTGGTCGCGTTTTGGCCGCGTCAGCCGCCCGTCATGCATAGCGGCCGCCAGCGCGATCTTGATGTTGACCTCGACGTCCGAGGTGTTGACGCCGGCCGAGTTGTCGATGGCGTCGGAATTGCAGCGCCCGCCGCTAAGGCAGTAAGCGATGCGGCCCTTCTGGGTGACGCCGAGGTTGGCGCCCTCGCCGATCACCTTGGCGCGCACCTCAGTCGCGGTGACGCGGATCGGATCGTTGGCGCGATCGCCGACTTCGGTATCGGTTTCGGAGGGAGCCTTCACATAAGTGCCGATGCCGCCGAACCACAGCAGGTCGACCGGACTCTTCAGGATCGCCGTCATGATCTCGAATGGGGTCGCCACCCCTTTGTCGATGCCAATCGCGGCAACCGCTTCCGGCGTCAGCGTCACAGATTTCGCCGAACGTGAAATGATCATCGCGCCTTTCGAAAGCACGGTCTTATCGAAGTCCTGCCAGCTCGAGCGCGGCAGGTTGAAGAGCCGTTGGCGCTCGGCCAGCGTTTTTTCCATGTTAGGATCGGGATCGATGATGATGTCGCGGTGATCGAAGGCGGCAATGAGCCTGATCTTGGGAGAGAGCAGCATGCCGTTGCCGAAGACGTCGCCCGACATGTCGCCGACGCCGGCGACGGTGAAGGGCGTGGTCTGAATGTCGATGTCCATCTCGCGAAAATGGCGTTTTACGGTTTCCCATGCGCCGCGGGCGGTGATGCCCATCTTCTTGTGATCGTAACCGGCCGAGCCGCCGGAGGCAAAGGCGTCGTCCAGCCAGAAGCCAGCCTCCTGCGCCAAGGCATTGGCGGTGTCGGAGAAGGTTGCTGTGCCCTTGTCGGCGGCGACGACGAAGTAGGGATCGTCGCCGTCAAGCCTGATCGTATCGGCCGGCGGCACGACCTCGGCGCCGGAAATATTGTCGGTGATCGAGAGCAGCGTGCGGATATAGGTCTTGTACGCCTCGCGGCCGGCATTGAAGATTTCGTCGCGGCTGCCGCCCACCGGCAGCTTCTTCGGGTAAAAGCCGCCTTTGGCGCCGACCGGCACGATGACGGCGTTCTTCACCTGCTGCGCTTTGACGAGGCCGAGCACCTCGGTGCGGTAATCCTCGGCACGATCAGACCAGCGCAGGCCGCCGCGCGCCACCTTGCCGAAGCGCAGGTGGACGCCTTCGACTTCGACGCCGTAGACGAACATCTCGCGGAAGGGTTTCGGTTGCGGCAGCCCATCGACCAGGTGCGGATCGAGCTTGAAGGCCAGCATGGCTTTCGGCGATCCATCGGGGTTCTTCTGGAAATAATTGGTGCGCAGAGTCGCGTCGACGATGTTGACGTAGCGGCGCAGAATGCGATCGTCATCCAGGTTCGGCACGTCGGCAAGATCGGCCTCGATCGCCTGGTGCAGGTCGGCGATCTTCTTGAGGCGGGCTTTGTCGGAAAGCTTGGGGTCGAGCGTGTCGTGGAACAGGCGGAAGATGGCGGCGGCTACACCAGGATATTTATCGAGCGTCGTTGCGATGTAATCCTGCGAATAGGCGATGCCGGCCTGGCGGAGGTATCGGGCATAGGCGCGCAATACATTGGTTTCGCGGGCTGAGAGCCCGGCCGAAAGGATCAGCCGGTTGAAACTGTCATTGTCGATCGTGCCGGCAAAGGCGGCGACGAAGGCTTCCTCGAGCGCAGCGCCATACCGATGGAGGTCGATGTCGCTGCCGTTGCGGGTCTCGAGCTCCATATCGTGCAGCACGACGAGTTGGGTTGCGCCATCGCCGACCTGTACCCCGATGTCGAAGGTGCGTTCGCTGACGACATTGAAGCCGAGGTTCTCGAGGAGCGGCACGCGGCGTGACAAGGCCAGCTGGCCGCCGGCGTGGAAGATCTTCAGCGAGAGGATGCGGCCCTGTTCTTCCTGGCGGTGATAAAACTGGATTCGCAGCGGCTCGCCGGCGGCGCAGGCGCCGATATCGGCAAGGTCGGCGACGGTTTCTTCAGGGGTAAAGGAATCCTGGAAAGCTTGATCGACCGATAGTTTCGGCGACTTTGGTCCGGCAAGCGCTTCGAAACGGTCGTCCCAGCGGGCAGTGATTTCGCGGATCGTCTGCTCGAGCCTTGCCTGCGGTATGCGCGGCGTCTTGCCGCCGGAACGGCCGATGATGAAATGCACCCGGGCGACGCCGCCTTCGGGAAAAGCCGGATAATAGGCGGAGACACGGCCGTCATAGACGGTCTTCAGATAGGTGCCGATGCGCTCGCGCACGATCGAATCATATTCCTCACGCGGCACATAGACGATGACCGAGACGAAGCGGTCGAAATGGTCGATGCGCGGCAGGACGCGCACGCGCGGCCGGTCGGCGAGATCGTTGATCTGCTCGGCAAAGCTCGCAAGCAGCGTCGTGTCAATCTGGAAAAGGTCGTCGCGCGGATAGGATTCCAGCGTGTTGTCGAGCATGCGGCCGGAATGGCTCATCGGGTCGAAGCCGAAATGCTCCTTCACCTTTTCGATCTTCGACCGCAGCAGCGGGATTTCGGAGGCGAGCGAGGTATAGGCCGTCGAGGTGAAGAGGCCGACGATGCGGAGTTCCCCGGTGACGTTGCCCTCGGCATCGAAACGTTTGACGCCGACATAATCCATATAGGCGCGGCGATGGACGATCGATTTCACATTCGCCTTGGTGACGATGAGGAAGTCGGGGCCGTCGAGGAAGGCGAGGATCTCCGGCGTGGTGGTCACGGCGTCCTTGCCGGTACGCAGTACGAGAACGTCCGGGTTGGAGAGGATGCCGAGGCCGGCGCCCTTGTCGCGCTCGACCTTGGCGTCGGCGCCCTTGCCGGAATAAATATACTCACGCATGCCGAGGAAAGTGAAATTCTCGTCGCGCAGCCAGGTCAGAAAGGCCACCGCCTCGGCATGTTCGGCCTTCCTGCGGCCAGCACCGTTGGCCGACAGCTCGGCGATTACGCCATCGAGCTTGGCAAGCATCGGCTTCCAGTCCGAGACCGACAGACGGACCTGTTCGAGCACGGTCTGGACGCGTTTGACGAGGTCGGCAGCCTGGGTGGAATTCAATGGGGCGATATGAAGCTGGATATGACTGACGCGTGCCGCGGGATCGCTCGGGTGGTCGGCGGAATAGAGCGTGGGAGCTCTGCCCTTTTCCATGACGAGGATTGGATGCACGGCCATGAACAGATCGCGGTAGGTGCTCGTCACTTCACCCATGACCGATTCATAGAGGAAAGGCATGTTCCGGTCGGTCACCGACAGCACCGAGACGACGGTGCCGCCGGGTGTCACCTCGGCAAGTGTGTCGATGCTGACGCGGGGCGTCTTGCCGTTCCAGGCGGCAAGTTCCTTCGCCGAATGCACGGCAGACCGCGCCAGCATGTCGGGCGTATAGAGTTCCAGATCGTCATTGCTGGCCCGGCCAAAGAGAATTTCCGGATCGAGATGCGCCTCGCTCATCGCCTTGGCGATCTTGCGCGCAGTCTCGATCTGCTTCTCCCGTTTCGGATTGTTTCTGGCAGCCATGGAACGCCTCCCCGCATTGGACTGATTTTTTCGCAAGCTAGCAGAAGATTTGTCGAAAGAATCCCTAAAATAGCGCTGTCGGGGACCGTTTTGATGCTTTTTTGCCGGCGGAAATGAGAAATTGGCAGAGTTTTTTTGCTTTTGAGACCGAAACGCGTTGGTAAGGCCTCTCTTCCTGGTTTGCTTTCGCGGCACATTTCCATGCTCACGTGAAGAATGGTTGACAGCTCGCCGTCAAAAAGATCATCAAACGCCATCATCATTCGGACCTCGGTTTCATGTCGGAAAATGCAGCGGGCACAGTCATCGTTATTTCCAGCCACGTCGTGCGTGGCTCGGTTGGCAATCGGGCGGCGGTGTTTGCGCTGGAGACGCTCGGCCATCCGGTCTGGGCGCTGCCGACCATCGTTCTGCCCTGGCATCCCGGCCATGGCCGTTCGACGCGGCTGACATTTGCCGAAGCGGATTTCGACGCGGCGATCGACGATCTGATTTGCGCGCCCTGGATCGGTGAAGTCAGGGCTGTGCTTTCGGGCTATTTCGGCAATGCCGCCCAGGCACGCTCGGTGGCCCGGCTGATCGCTGCGCTCCGGCAAAACAATCCCGAACTACTTTATGTCTGCGATCCGGTAATGGGCGATCTCGGCGGCCTCTACGTGCTGGAAGCGACGGCCGAGGCCATTCGTGACCATCTCATTCCGCTCGCCTCGGTCGCCACGCCGAACCGGTACGAGCTCGCCTGGCTGTCGGGAGCAGCGCTCGACGACAACGGAGCAATCATGGAGGCGGCGCTGGCGCTCGGGCCGTCACGCATGCTCGTCACCTCGGCGGTGCCGATGATGGCGGGCGGTACCGGCAATCTCTACCTTTCCGGCCGTCACGCGCTCCTTGCCGAGCACCGCGTCGTCGAGAACCCGCCGAATGGTCTCGGCGACCTGCTCGCCGCCGTTTTCCTGTCGCGCCTGCTGTCCGGCCTCGAGGACGAAAAGGCGTTGCAGCTTGCCACCGCCAGCGTGTTCGAAGTGCTTGCGCGTGCGGTCAAGCGCGGCAGCAACGAGCTGATGCTGGCCAGCGATGCGTCCAGCCTTTCGACGCCGATGGCGATGGTGCAGATGCGCCGGCTCGTACACCCGGCGCAGCGTCGGAAAAAATGACGCATTTGCCAATGTGCGCATTTTGCGGTGCAGCAGTTGATCTTGTCCTCCGCGCGCGCTAATCCAGAGGCATGCAGCGTTTTCCAAACACCCTTCTGAACGGTTATCGCAACTTTATGAACGGGCGTTATGCCGACGCCCGCGACAGGTATCGGCAACTTGCCGAAAACGGCCAGAGTCCGAGTACGCTTGTCATTGCCTGTTCGGACTCGCGTGCGGCTCCCGAGCTGATCTTCGATGCCGGCCCGGGCGAGCTTTTCGTCATCCGCAACGTTGCCAACATGGTGCCGCCCTACGAGCCGGACGGCCATTTCCATTCGACATCGGCCGCTCTTGAATTTGCCGTGCAGGCGCTGAAGGTTTCGGACATCGTCGTGATGGGCCATGGCCGCTGCGGCGGGATTCGGGCGGCACTCGATCCGAATGCCGAGCCACTATCGCCCGGCGATTTCATCGGCCGGTGGATGTCGCTGGTCAGACCCGCAGCCGAGCAGATCCAGAGCAATGACGTGATGACCGCGGCCGAGCGGCAAACTGCGCTCGAGCGTGTCTCCATCCGCAACTCGATCGACAATCTCAGAAGCTTTCCCAATATCAAGGCGCTGGAAGATGCCGGGAATCTTCATCTTCACGGCGCTTGGTTCGACATCTCGACAGGTGAGCTCTGGGTGATGGACGCGGACACGCGTGACTTCATTCGTCCCGAGATCTAGGGACTAGCGGGTTTATCAGTTTTTTAAGGATTGCTGTTAAACTTGCATCAATTGGTTGCGCGACCGGCATTTGATCACGTGGCGATTGGCGATGAAGTTCGAAACCATAAAAAAGGTTATGCTGGCCGCCATTCTGCTGCCCTTCGCCTTCATGCTGATTGAAGGCGCCTTCGTTCTCCGAACTTCCATCCAGCATTACAGGGATCTTGAGAAAGACCGGCAGTTCGCCGATGTGCTGGCGCGTGGCGGGTCGATCGCGGCGACTGAAATCCTCAGTGAAATCGATGCCACTCGCCGCTATCTCGCGCATCCCAGCAGCGAGACTGCAGTCGACATGCAGCGAAGCCGACTGACGCTCGATCGCGAACGCCGCGCCTTCCAGGCCAGCCTGCCGCCCCGAGATACGCTCGATCAGGGACTTGCAGGTGAATTGTCGGCTCTCAGCCTTGCCTACAGCCGCATCGTCGCGGCGCGGAGCGCTGTCGACCAGGGCCGTTATTCGGGCAGCAATCCCGGCTCCGTCTACTGGTATGCGGCTCTGAAGCAGCTTGCGGTCGTCGACGCACTTTCACCACTGATCAGCGACCCGGTGCTGCTTGAGAAATCCAACCAGCTGATGGGCATCCTGCTGACCTACTACGGCGAAAGGCTGATCACCGGGATCGGCACCCGTTACCTCAATCAAGACCTTTCCGCCAGATTTCCGATTGAACTCTTCATTCAGGGCAAGACCATGCTCGGTGCCGGCATGGATCACATGGTCTTCCATTCCACCGCGCCGATCGTGCGTGACATCGTTGCCTATCTCGGTCGCAGCGATCAGGTGAGGGCGGATGCGATCACCGATGCCATTCTCGCCCGGTCGCGGCCATCTCGCGCAATGGGCGACGCCTGGGCGGCCACACAGCGCGAACGCATGGTTTTCCTCCAGCAGAAGATGGTGGAGGCCGCGAGCGATATTCACGAGACCGGTGAACAGTTTTCGACGCTCTCGCACATACACCTGACGCGGATACTGGCGCTATGTGCGGGCCTATTGATTCTCGCAACGCTGGTGATGTTGCTGGCGGCAAGAGGCCTTCGGCTGATAGACCGGCTGATCGGCGACCGCGAGACGCTGGTGGGCGAGTTGCGCAACGCTGCTCAAACCGACCTTCTGACGGGACTGTACAACCGGCGTGGCTTCGAGGTCGCCGCCTCGGCGCTCCTCACCCAGGCCGAGCACGGGTCACGCTGGGTTTCCGTCGTTCTCTTCGATCTCGATCATTTCAAGAAGGTCAACGATGTTCACGGCCATGATGCCGGCGATGCCGTCCTTCGGCACGTCGCGAGCGTCGCGCGTCAGAATTTCCGTTCATTCGATCTTCTGGTGCGCCATGGCGGCGAGGAATTCCTGGCACTTTTGCCGGATTCGACACCTGATGACGCCGCAATCGTCGCCGAGCGTGTGCGCATGGCGATCGAGGCGGCTGAGGTTCCTTTGCAGAGCGGCGAACTGCTCAGAGTCACGGCGAGCTTCGGATGCGCCGGCCGGGCAAATGCCGCCGCCAACCGGAACTTCGAGGATCTGGTCAAACGCGCCGATCTGGCGCTTTACGCCGCCAAGGCTTCGGGCCGCAATTGCGTGGTGTCGGGGCCAGTTGTGCCGACTCCTCCGCAAGAGGAGCGACGCAAGACGGCATCGAGCGGCGGTTTTGCTTCCCGCATATGAAAAACGCCGCATTCACAGCGGCATTTTTCAGATCCATTGTCGATGAACGCTTATCTGCCGCCGTCGATCTGCTGGCCGATATAGGCGATCGCCTGCTGATAGACGCTGGCGGCGTTCCAGCCCTGGATGGCAGCGAAATTCGGCTCTCCCGGCTGATAGCCGGCGCCGGCACGCCAGCCGTGGCCCTTGAGGAAATTTGCGGTCGAGGCCAGCGCATCGGCGCGAGAACCAACCATGTCGACCCGGCCGTCGCCGTCGCCGTCGGCGCCAAAGCGCACGACGTTGCGCGGCAGGAACTGCGTCTGGCCGATTTCACCATGGGCGGCACCCTTGGCCTGCGGGCTCAGATAACCCTCGGAGACGAGCTGGAGTGCCGCATAGAGCTGGTCGGTGAAATATTCCGAACGACGGCAGTCATAAGCAAGGGTCGACACAGCCGATAGCGTATGCTGGTTGCCCATATAGCTGCCAAAACCGGTCTCCATGCCCCAGATTGCGATCAGCGGACCGGCGGGAACGCCGAAGCGGCGTTCGATCGAGGCAAAAAGGGCCTGGTTAGCCGCTTTCATCGAACGGCCGCGGGAAATGACGGCGGCACCGCCGCGCTTCTGCATGAAGGCGTCGAAGGAGAGTTTGAAGCTTTTCTGGCCGCGATCGGCGGCGATCGTCGGCTTGTTGTAGTTGACGTTAGCGAAGGCACGGCTGAGCACGGATTGGCTGACGCCATTAGCCGCTGCCGTCTGCTTGAAATCGGCGACCCAGGCGTCGAAGCCGGCGCTGGTATTGCCACATTGAAGTCCTTGCGCGAACGCCGGTACCGCGTTGAGGACGCCCAGTGCCGCAGCGGCCGCCAGAAACAACTTTGTCATGCGCATTGAGAAACCCCGCTCTCGATCTGCATAGTTTTTAAGCGGGCAAGAGAATGCCAGCCACTCGCGATTTTGTCACGATCATCGTTTGGCGAGCGCTTATACAGTCGTATTTGCCCCGGAAAAAGCCCCGCTGAACGAGCAGGGCTTTAACATCTTATGGTTTACAAATGGTATCAGGCTGCCTGCTTCCGCGGCTTGACCAGGCCGCGATTGACGAGCAGCTCGGCGATTTGGATGGCGTTCAGCGCCGCGCCCTTGCGCAGGTTGTCGGAGACCACCCACATATTGAGGCCGTTTTCAACAGTCGCGTCCTCGCGGATGCGTGAGATATAGGTTGCATCCTCGCCGGCGGATTCATAAGGCGTGATGTAGCCGCCGTTCTCGCGCTTGTCGATGACGAGGCAGCCCGGGGCATCGCGCAGGATATCGCGGGCCTGGTCGGCGGTGATCTCGTTCTCGAACTCGATGTTTACCGATTCCGAATGGCCGATGAAGACGGGCACACGCACTGCCGTGCAGGTCACCTTGATCTTTGGATCGAGCATCTTCTTCGTCTCGGCCAGCACCTTCCATTCTTCCTTGGTGTAGCCGTCTTCCATGAAGCTATCGATGTGGGGAATGACGTTGAAGGCGATGCGCTTGGTGAACTTTTTGTTCTCGATCGGATCGGCAACGAAGACGGCGCGCGTCTGATTGAACAGCTCGTCCATGCCGTCCTTGCCGGCGCCGGAGACCGACTGATAAGTGGAGACGACGACGCGCTTGATCTTGGCGAAGTCGTGCAGCGGCTTCAGCGCCACCACCAGCTGCGCAGTCGAGCAGTTCGGATTGGCAATGATGTTGCGCTTGGTGAACTGCGTGACGGCGTCCGGGTTCACTTCCGGCACGATCAGCGGCACGTCGGCGTCATAGCGCCAGGCCGAGGAATTGTCGATGACCACGCAACCCTGCTGGCCGATCTTGGGGGAGAACTTCTTGGAGACCTCGCCGCCGGCCGACATCAGGCAGATGTCGGTATCGGAGAAATCGTAATTCTCCAGATTGGAAACCTTCAGCGTCCGGTCGCCGTAGGACACTTCGGTGCCCTGCGAACGCGCCGAGGCGAGCGCCACGACCTCATCGGCGGGGAAGCCGCGTTCGGAGAGGATGTTGAGCATCTCCCGGCCGACATTTCCGGTCGCTCCCGCAACTGCTACTTTGAAACCCATTTCTCAAGCTCTCTTTCTCTTCTCTCCTCTGTCCGGTGAGGGGAAAGGCGCGAATAATCGCGTCTTCCTGTCCCCAGCCGAGCCGGGGAGAGAGCGGCAGGCCAGAGACGTCAGACGGTTTTCGTCGTCGTTTTGGCCTTGGTTTTGGAAGAAACCGGAACGGCAATATCCACCCCGGCAACCCGTGCCCGGTCATTGCATGCGGCAATGGCGTGTTCGTCGCGAACCATGGAGATTCCTTTTCCGCTGTTGCTCTTAGAAGGTTTTCCACAGGAGTCAAGGTTTTTGCGCTCGGAGGCGGAGGGCGAAAGCGGCAGCCATCATGGTGCGACGTTGTCATGCCGCTGTCATCCTCGGGAGGTATCCCGGCCCGGTTGTCAATGTCTGCAACGAAAACGGGGGTTTTCCATGCGTACGCTTCTTGCCGCCTTTACGGCCACCACCATCCTTGCGGGCGCCGCCCAGGCGACCACGGTCTATCCGCTCGATCGCGCCACGATTCTTGCCGGTTCGCCGTTCGATTTCAAGGTCGAGATCAACAAGCAGGTCAAGCCGGAAGATGTGAAGATCACGGTCAACGGTCAGGATTACAAGACCGTTCTCGGGGGCGAAGCGCAGTTCATCGAGCTGGAAAAAGGCAAGGAAGACAAGGCACTCGGTTCCGCTCTTCTGCTCCGCGGCCTGAAGATCTCCGCACCCGGCGCCTACAAGATCGAGGTCTCCGCCGGCGATGAGACGAAGTCGGTCACCTGGGACGTTTATGAAACAGCCGCTCAGCCGAAGGCCAAGAACATCATCTTCCTGCTCGGCGACGGCCTTTCCGTTGCGCATCGCACCGCCGCCCGTATCATGTCCAAGGGCATGACCGAGGGCAAAGCGAACGGCCGCCTGAACATGGACGATCTCGATCATATGGCCTTCATCGGTACGTCAGCGACGAATGCCGTCGCCACGGATTCGGCCAACACCATGTCGGCCTTCATGACGGGGCACAAGACGGCCGTCAACGCGCTCGGCGTCTATGCGGACCGGACGCCGGCTCCGCTCGACGACCCGCGCGTCGAAACCTTTGGCGAGGCTGTTCGCCGCACGACGAAGAAGTCGATCGGCATTGTCGCGACGTCCGAAATCGAGGATGCGACGCCAGCTGCGGTCGTTTCCCATACCCGCAGCCGCAGCGAAAAGGCCGACATCGTCGGCATGCTGCTCGAAGTGAAGCCGGAAGTCATCCTTGGCGGCGGCTCGGCCTATTTCCTCGGCAAGGAAGTCGCCGGTTCCAAGCGCAAGGACAATCAGGATTACATCAAGCTGTTCCAGGACGCCGGCTACAAGCTCGCAATCGACAAGAACGAGCTCGCCGCCAATGCATCGGCTGACGGCAAGCTGCTCGGCCTCTTCCACACCGGCAATATGGACGTGACGCTCGATCGCGAGTTCCTGAAGAAGGGCACCGTCGACAAGTTCCCGAACCAGCCGGGTCTCGTCGAGATGACCAAGGTTGCGCTCGACCGCCTCTCGAAGAATGCTGACGGCTTCTTCCTGATGGTCGAAGGCTCCTCGATCGACAAGATGTCCCATCCGCTGGATTGGGATCGTGCGGTTATCGACACTATCGAATTCGACAAGGCGATCGGCGTTGCCCGCGAATTCCAGAAGGCCCATCCGGACACTCTGATCGTCGTCACCGGCGACCACACGCATGGCGTATCGATCATCGGCACAGTCGACGACGAGAAGCCCGGCACGGAAATGCGCGAAAAGGTCGGCACCTACGCCGAAGCCGGCTTCCCGAACTACAAGGACGAAAATGGCGACGGTTATCCCGACCAGGTCGACGTCAGCCGCCGCCTGTTCCTCAGTGCCAACAACGGCCCCGATCATTATGAGACCTTTCGTCCGAAGCTCGATGGTCCTTTCGTTCCGGCCGTCCAGAACGAGAAGAAGGAATATGTCGCCAACGAACAGTATAAGGATGTTCCCGGCGCCGTCTTCGTACAGGGCAATCTTCCGAAGAGCAGCGAGAGCGGCGTTCACGCCGTCGACGATGTCGTGCTGCAGTCGGCCGGTCCTGGTGCCGAAGGCTTCCATGGTTACATGGAACAGAGCGACGTCTATCGCGTGCTCGCCGACACCTTCGCTCTCGGCGCCAAGCAGACGAATTGATCGAAAGTCGATCTTGCAGGGCCGCTTGCCGGCCTTGCCTCTTTTGTCGATCATGGTCCCGGCCGATTACAGCGCCGCGCGTCTTCCGGACGCGCAAAAGGACGCTGTAACACTTTGAAGCTGGCATCGTGCTTTCCGAAAATCGTTTCGATTTCGGGCCGATGCCAGAGGCCGGGATCTACTTCTTGGAGGTCGCCATGGACATATTCTCTTCGCTGCATCTCAGCCGCCGCCGGCTGATCGGCGCTGCCATTGCGTTTCCCTTTGCTGCTTGTGCTGCGCGCGCGGCCGGCGCTTCGCTTTCGTTCGACGAGCTCTATGGCAAGTTCGGCGTGCTCGGTCTCGAATTCTCGGACAAGGTGAAGCGCCTTGCCGGGCAGGAAATCAACATGAAGGGTTTCATGGCGCCGCCACTGAAGGCAGAGGCGCAGTTCTTCGTACTCACCGAAGTGCCGATGTCGCTCTGCCCCTTCTGCTCTTCGGATGCGGACTGGCCCGACAATATCGTCGTGGTTTATCTCTCGGAAAAGCAGACCTTCGTGCAGCCGCGCCAGACAATCGAAGTGCGCGGCACGCTGGAATACGGCTCCTGGACCGATCCGGAAACCGGCTTCGTCAGCCTATTGCGGATCCGCCAAGCCGAATATTTTGCTGTTTAAACCGACATGCTCGCACTCGATATCGAAAACCTTGATGTCACCTTTCCGGGCCTCAGTTCGCCGGCGCTGGCAATCGGCCGCCTGTCGATCGAGGCCGGCAGCAGGGTCGCCATCACGGGGGCATCAGGCTCCGGCAAGAGCACCTTCGTCAATGTCGTCACCGGCCTTGAGCGGTCGCGGCAGGGCCATATCCGCTGGAACGGTGAGGATATCGCCGCTTTTTCGGAAAGCCGGCGAGACCGGTTCCGCGCCGTCAATATCGGCTTGGTCATGCAGGAATTCCACCTTTTCCCCGGCCTGTCGGCACTCGAAAACGTGCTTCTGCCTGCCCGGCTTGCCGGCGCCGCGACGGCCGCCGTCATCGAGCGGGCGCATGTACTTTTGAGCACGGTCAACCTGTCCCGGCCCGGCCAGAAGATCGAGAGCATGTCGCGCGGCGAGATGCAGCGCGTGGCGATCGCCCGCGCGCTGTTGCGCAAGCCCGGTGTCATCATTGCCGATGAGCCGACCGCGAGTCTTGACGCAGAAAGCGGTGAGGCCGTCGGCGATCTCCTCCTCGATCTTGCCAATGCCGAAGGCAGCACGCTGATCGTCGTTTCCCACGACCAGCGGCTCGCCGGCCGTCTCGACCGGCGTATCACGCTCAGTTCCGGCCGGATCAGCGAGGATTCCATTGCCGCTGCGGGGGAGGCTGCATGATCCGCTTCATTTGTGCCGATCTTCGCCGCCTGTGGGCGGGATCACTGGTTGTCGTGCTCCTGGTGGCGCTTGCGACCGCGCTCGGCGTCTCCGTGGTGCTGCAGGAGCGGGCGCTTCGCCTCGGCAGCGCGCGCGCCGCCGACAAGTTCGACCTCGTCATCGGCGCCGGCGGCAGCGAGACACAACTCGTGCTCTCCTCCGTCTTCCTGCAGCTCTCGCCCCTGCCGCTGATGCCGGGCGAGGTGCTGGCAAAACTTGCCGCCGACCCCCGGGTCGACTGGGCGGCGCCGATCGGCTTCGGCGATTTCTTCTCCAGCTACCCGATCGTCGGTACGACAACAAAGATGTCGAACAAGCTGTCCGGCGATCTCGCCGAAGGCAAGGCTTTCACCCACGAAGGAGAGGCAGTGATCGGCTCCGCGGTCAGGCTTTCGCTCGGCGATGAAATCAAGCCGATGCACGGTTCGGCGGAAGAAGGGGGCGAGACCCACACCGAACTCGCTTATCATGTCGTCGGTCGCCTGCGGCCGACGGATACTGCCTGGGACCGGGCGATTCTCGTTCCTATTCAGGCGGTCTGGCACATTCACGGGCTGGAGGCGGAGGAGCATGCGGGAGACGCCGAAGAGGACGGACACGATCATGATCATGCAGGCGCCGATCGTGACGCGCACGATCATCATGGAAAGCTCGATCCGGAAGCCGTGCTGAAGGAGACCTGGGCCACAGATGCTCCAGGCCTTCCGGCCATCCTCGTCAAGCCGAAAACGATCGCCGATGCCTATAAGCTTCGACGGGATTATCGCAACGGCAATACCATCGCCGTCTTCCCCGGCGAGGTGCTGACAAATCTTTACGCAACGCTGGGCGACGCCAAGCAGATCCTTGTTGTGATCGCTTCCGGCGCACAGGCTCTTGTCGCGGCCTCACTGGTCCTGGTCACGGTCATTCATATCGGCCAGCGCCGCCGCCAGATCGGCGCGCTCAGAGCCTTCGGCGCCCCGCGCGGCGCGATCTTCGGCATCGTCTTCCTGGAATTCTTCTTTCTGGTGGCAGTCGGCATAGCACTTGGATTTGCGCTCGGTTTCGCCGCGGCGCTGACCTTGTCCGGCATGCTCTCGCAGACCAGCGGCATCGCCATGCCGGTTGGCTTCGCCCGGGAAGATGCCGAGCTTACGGGGGTGTTGCTCGCCTTTGCCGGTATTCTCGCCGCATTGCCGGCGGTGCTTGCCTACCGGCAATCGCCGGCGCAGGCGCTGAGGGCGTAGCAGGTCCCTTCGCAAACCGGCTGAACCGTCCCGCCGCCAATGTCATCGCCGGTGCGGAGCAACGCTCCGATGCGAGTGACGGAACGCGACTTCGTTAGACTAAAGTCATAATCCCAAAGCATCTCTCTTTGCGGCCTGTCTTTTCTGGCACACTCTCGTCAGGCGTGTCGCGGCCCGGGGTATGCTTTGAGGAGAGTCGGCCGCGCCCGTTGCTCATCACTCTGTGGAGGACAGACAATGGCAAATGTCACAAGCATCGACGGCGCGAAGGCCGGTCCGATGACGGGCGAGGAGAAGAAGGTCATCTTCGCTTCTTCGCTCGGCACCGTTTTCGAATGGTATGATTTCTATCTTTACGGTTCGCTCGCTACCTATATCGGTGCGACCTACTTCACCCAATATCCCGAGGCGACGCGCAATATCTTTACGCTGCTCGCCTTTGCCGCCGGCTTCCTGGTACGTCCGTTCGGCGCGCTGGTTTTCGGCCGTCTCGGTGATCTCGTCGGCCGAAAATACACCTTCCTGGTGACGATCCTGATCATGGGCATGTCGACCTTCCTCGTCGGTATCCTGCCGGGTGCGGCCAGCATCGGCATCGCAGCCCCGATCATTCTGATCGGTCTTCGCCTGCTCCAGGGTTTGGCGCTCGGCGGTGAATATGGTGGTGCTGCAACCTATGTCGCCGAACATGCGCCGAACGGACGGCGCGGCTACTTCACCTCATGGATCCAGACGACGGCGACGCTCGGCCTGTTCCTGTCGCTGATCGTCATCATCCTGGTCCAGTCGCTGATGGGTCCGGTTCAATTCGCAGCCTGGGGCTGGCGCATCCCGTTCCTGGTCTCGGTCGTGCTGCTCGGCATTTCCGTCTGGATCCGTCTGAAGATGAATGAATCGCCGGCGTTCCAGCGCATGAAGGCAGAAGGCAAGGGCTCCAAAGCGCCGCTGACCGAAGCCTTCGGGCAATGGAAGAATGCCAAGATCGCGCTCATCGCCCTTCTCGGCGCCACCATGGGCCAGGCAGTCGTCTGGTACGGTGGCCAGTTCTATGCGCTGTTCTTCTTGCAGAACGTGCTGAAGGTCGATCTGTTTTCGGCCAATGTCATGGTCGCTATTGCGCTCTTCCTCGGCACGCCATTCTTCGTCATTTTCGGCGGTCTTTCCGACAAGATCGGCCGCAAGCCGATCATCATGGCAGGCCTCCTACTTGCAGCAGTGACCTATCAGCCGCTGTTCAAGGCAATGACCTGGATGGCGAATCCCGCGCTGGCCGAAGCGCAGGCGTCGATCCGCGCAACGGTCACGGCCGATCCGGCGGATTGCAAATTCCAGTTCAACCCGACGGGTACGTCGAAATTCACCAGCTCATGCGACGTGGCGACAGCATTTCTGACGAAGAACTCGGTGCCATATGACGTCGTGCCGGGTCCCGCCGGACAACCGGCGACGGTGAAGGTCGGTAACGGTACGATTACCAGCTTCGACGTCGTTGCTGCCGGCGACAAGGCGAAGGGCATGACCGCCGCCTTCGAAAAAGGCGTCAACATTGCGCTCCATGATGCCGGCTATCCGCTGAAGCGGGCCGCCGCCAAGGTGCCGGATAGCAAGCTCGACGCCTTCATCGCCGCCAATCCTGAACTGGCGCTCACTGCCGATGCGGTGCGCGCCGGCGACAAGGAAACCATGCCGGCAGCCAAGCTGGTCGAAGGCAAGCTGCTGACGGCGGACGAGGCCAATGGCGTCACCGACATGGCGGTCTACAACATCGCCAATGGCGGCAGCTATGCCATGGTTGCCGATCCGACCCGCGTCAACTGGGTCGGCACGATCGCCATCCTCTTCGTCCTCGTCATCTATGTGACGATGGTCTATGGCCCGATCGCGGCCCTTCTGGTCGAACTCTTCCCGACCCGCATCCGCTACACCGGCATGTCGCTGCCCTATCATATCGGCAACGGCTGGTTCGGCGGCCTGCTGCCAGCGACGGCCTTCGCGATGAGCGCTGCCGCGGGTGATATCTATTACGGTCTCTGGTACCCGATCGTCTTTGCGGCGATCACGCTGGTGATCGGCCTGATCTTCCTGCCGGAAACGAAGAACAGGGATATCCACGCCATGGATTGATGACGCGTCCGCGTCTGACATGCTCGAAAAACAGCCCGGCGCTCACAAGGCGCCGGGCTTTTTCGCGTCGGGGAACAGGCGCTTGGCGAGCGGCCAGCCGTCCGGCGCCAGTTTGAAGAGCAGGCCACAACGGGCATAGACGATCGCCGTCAGCAGTGAGAACCAGCCGCCGAAAGCAAGACCGGCGATAACGTCGCTCGGATAGTGCGCACCGACCATGACGCGCGTCATGGCAAGCCAGATGGCGAAGGCGATGAAGAGAATGCGGTAACGCGGAAACAGAAGCGCAAAAGCGGCAAAGAAGGCGCCGACCGTGGTGGAATGGCCGGAGGGAAAACTTTCGAAAGCGGCATGACCTGAAAAAGGCGTGAAAGAAAACATGCCGTAATCGTGGAAGTGGTCGGGACGCGCCCTTCCAATCGCCCGTTTCAGGAGGTTGGCGAGAAGCCCGGAGCAGACGACCGTAGTGAAAAGGTAGGCGCCGATCCAGCTGACATAAAGCGCCTGTGCCCTGGAGCGCGCCGATTTCAGGAGCTTGTATCCCGCCCTGCCCTGGAAGAACAGAAGGACGCTGGTGTAGATCAGCCAGGCGGAATCGCCGAAGCCCGTCAGCAGTTCGCCGAGGTGCTTTACAGCTGCAGGAGGCTCGCTGGCGCCGATCGGCGCGTCGAAGAGCAGCATGGAAAGGATGACGGCGTTGATCGTGATGAAGAGACAAGCCTGCCAGCGCAAAGGCGGCATCGCAGCGTCGCTCCGGCGCCAGCGCCTGTCCAGGGAAGCCCAAAATGCCCGCATGCCGTCGTCCGTTCGAATTAGCCTTCGAGCGCCGCGCGTGCGGCAGGCGCTCTTTCACTTTGAACTGGCGCATAGACCGGAAATCGTTTCCAACTTCCAAAATATGCGGAGGTGAAATCCGGCGCAAAAATACACGAGATTGTGGCCGAGGATAGTCCGTTTCGGTTAATTCAATCGAGTCCGGCGGGTTTTGTCTATCTCTGAAAAGCCCCCCGCATGCGTGATGCGAAGGGCGGGAACTGTTTCACGTGAAATATATCAGGCCGAAAGCGCCTTGAATTCGGCGAGGATTGCATCGCCCATCTCGACCGTGCCGACCTGCTGGCAGCCGTCGGCCATGATGTCGCCGGTGCGGATGCCCTTGTCGAGCACGTTGGCGATCGCCTTTTCCAGGTCATCGGCTTCCTTGACCATATTGAAGGAATAACGCAGGCACATGGCGAAGGAGGCGATCATGGCAATCGGGTTGGCAATGCCCTTGCCGGCGATGTCGGGGGCCGAGCCGTGCACCGGTTCATAGAGCGCCTTGCGCTTGCCGGTCTTACCGTCCGGCGCGCCGAGCGAGGCCGAGGGCAGCATGCCGAGGGAACCGGTCAGCATGGCGGCGACGTCTGAAAGCATGTCGCCGAAGAGATTGTCGGTGACGATGACGTCGAACTGCTTGGGCTGACGCACCAGCTGCATGCCGCCGGCATCGGCCAGCATATGTTCGAGCTCGACGTCGGAATATTTCGCCTTATGCGTTTCGGTCACCACCTGGTTCCAGAGCACGCCCGACTTCATGACGTTGCGCTTTTCCATGGAGCAGACGCGGTTCTGCCTTGTGCGGGCCATTTCGAAGGCGACGCCGGCGATGCGCTCGATCTCGTAGGTATCGTAGACCTGCGTGTCGATGCCACGCTTCTGGCCGTTGCCGAGGTCAATGATCTCCTTCGGTTCGCCGAAATAGACGCCGCCCGTCAGCTCGCGGATGATCAGGATGTCGAGGCCTTCGACCAGTTCCGGCTTCAGCGACGAGGCCGAGGCAAGCGCCGGATAGCAGATGGCGGGACGCAGGTTGGCGAAGAGCTGCAGGTCCTTGCGCAGGCGGAGCAGGCCGGCTTCCGGGCGCACTTCGTAAGGTACGCTATCCCATTTGGGACCACCGACCGCGCCGAAGAGAACGGCGTCGGCGGCAAGCGCCTTCTGCATGTCGGCTTCCGAGATCGCCGCGCCATGGGCATCGTAAGCGCAACCGCCGACAAGGCCTTCGTCGGTGACGAAACCGGCATTCATCGCCTCGTTCATATAGGCGATAATCTTGCGGACCTCGCCCATCGCCTCGGGACCGATGCCGTCACCCGGCAGCAGGAAAAGATTGCGCGCAGTCATGAAACCCTCCTGGAAAAACAAGTTGCGGCTTCTTAGACCCCGGAAATAGGCATTTCAAGCGAGAGAAGGGTTGAATCGGTACGCTTCAATCTCTGCGTCGGCCCGATTTTTCGGCCGGTTCAGAGATTGAAAGTATAACAGCGTCCCTTGCGCGTCTGAAAGCGCGGGCCTGTAGGTCAGGAAGGTTGCTCCTGTGCCGGCAAACGGATTAGAACCGTCGTCTCACTTATTTCTTGGATGTTTGCATGGCTTCAGCACCCCTCCATCTCGACACGCCCCTGGTTGGGACATCCCCCGGCTATAGCGCCAGCGGCAAACCGCTCTGGCTGAAGCTCGATGCGCTGCAGCCTTCCGGCAGCTTCAAGCTGCGCGGCGTCGGCCGGCTGTGCCAGCAGGAGGTGAAAGATGGTGCGCGCGAGATCTTCTGCGCCTCCGGCGGCAATGCCGGCATTGCCGCGGCCTATGCCGGCCGGGCGCTCGGCGTGCCGGTCACGATCGTCGTGCCGGAGACGACGGCGGCCGATGTTCGGCAGTCGATTGCCGCAATCGGCGCGAGTGTCCTCGTCCACGGAGGCGTTTTCGACGAAGCCAATGCCCACGCGGTCGAACTCGCCCGCAGCCGCAAGGCGACCTATGTGCACCCTTTTGACCATCCGCTTCTGTGGGATGGTCATGCCACGCTGATCGATGAGGTCGTTGCGAAGGGTGCGACATTCGATTGCGTCGTCACCAGCGTCGGCGGCGGCGGGCTGCTGGCCGGCATTGTCGAAGGGCTGAAGCGGAACGGCCTTTCCGGTGTCCCCGTCATCGCAGTTGAAACCGAAGGGGCGGCGTCACTTCACGCAAGCCTCAAGGCAAACGAGCGCGTTACCCTTCCCGCCATCACCTCGATTGCCACGTCGCTCGGTGCAAGGCAGGTGGCGCAGCATGTCTTCGATCTACCGAAGCAGCATCCGATCGAAAGCGTTGTCGTCAGCGACGCCGATGCCGTCGCCGCCTGCCTGAAATTTGCCGATGCGCATCGCATCCTCGTGGAGCCGGCCTGCGGTGCCGCCCTTGCCATTGCCGATGTGCATGCCGGGCTGCTTCAGCGCTTTGACAATCCGCTGATCGAAGTCTGCGGTGGCATCGGCGTGTCGCTCGAAAAGCTGAGGCTTTGGAAGGAGAAGTTTCTCTGAGCTGTGGCCTCTCGATTCCCTCTTCTCCCCTCGGGGAGCAGGTGCCCGTAGGGCGGATGAGGGGGCCGGCGGAACCGGCCTTTCCATAGCGCTCATGCCGGTTTCGGCCGTATTGGCCTATCTCGGCAATATCTAGAGGCAAGGCGCTGCCGTCAGACGTGGCAGATATGTTCTGACGGGAGGGGTGATGCCGTGTGGCCCCCTCATCCGCCTGCCGGCACCTTCTCCCCGCTGGGGAGAAGAGGAAATGCCGCGCCATCTCCGTTCCTCGCCCGCTCTCGGCATTGCGAGCCCTCTTGCCGCGAGCGGAGTCCGGGTCGAGACGAAGTAGCGAGTTTGTCAGCAAGCTAAGCCGCGCGAAAACCCGGCCTGATCGGCAGACAACCCGTCAGGGGTCAAGCCGCCCAGGGATGCGACGCGGCGTTCTTCTTTTCGAATTCGTCAATCGCCTTGCCCTTTTCCAGGGTCAGACCGATATCGTCGAGGCCGTTCAGCAGGCAATGGCGCTTGAACTCGTCGAGATCGAACTTGATGGAGCCGCCATCGGGTCCGGTGATCTCGAGGTTTTCGAGGTCGACTGTCAGGATGGCGTTGGAGCCGCGCGAGGCGTCGTCCATCAGCTTGTCGAGGTCTTCCTGGCTGACTTTGATCGGCAGGATGCCGTTCTTGAAGCAGTTGTTGTAGAAAATATCGGCAAAGCTGGTGGAGATCACGCAGCGAATGCCGAAATCGAGCAGTGCCCAGGGAGCGTGCTCGCGCGAGGAACCGCAGCCGAAATTGTCGCCGGCGACTAGGATCTTGGCATCGCGATAGGCCGGCTTGTTCAGCACGAAATCGGGATTTTCGGAGCCGTCTTCATTGTAGCGGGCTTCGGCGAAAAGGCCCTTGCCGAGACCGGTGCGCTTAATGGTCTTCAGATAGTCCTTCGGGATGATCATGTCGGTGTCGATGTTGACGACCGGCAGGGGCGCTGCAACGCCCGTGAGCTTCACGAATTTATCCATGACCTATGCTCCATTTCAGCAAAACGTACTTTCCTGAATGTGCATCTAGTCCAGTTTTTCGCCGAAATGAAGGAGAATCTTTCTAAAATGGCGGCCACGCGACGTTCGCGTGGCCTGGGGGCGGTGCGAGGCCTGTTACTTGGCAGGCGCGTTCAAGCCCCAGAGGACGCCGAACGGATCGCGAAGCTGGCCGTAGCGGTCACCCCAGAACATCAGTTCGACCGGCATGACGACTTCGGCGCCGGCGGCCACGGCACGATCCCACCAGAAATCGATATCATCGATAACAAGCTGGATGGCAAAACCTTCATGGCCTTTGAAGGGATGGCCGTATTCGGGATAGGCATCCGCCAGCATGAGGGAGCTGCCATTGATATAGAGATGAATATGCATCGTCCGGCCGCTTTCATCGACCGGCACCCTGTGGGCCTCTTCGGCGCCGAAGGCCTTCTTGTAGAATTCCGCGGCCTTCACCGCACCATCGACGGTCAGGTAGGGCAGCAGGCCATTCTTCACCGGCGGCAGCTTGGCCGGTTTGTCTTCCATCGTATCCATGCTCGTCCTCCATCGTTTTTGAGCGCCGGCTGAATGCCCGGCTGCTTCAAAGACGTATCATGGAAGCATGATCCGACAGTGGCGGCCAATATTTTTGAAAGCAGGACCTCAGAGATCGATGATCGTGCCGCGGCCGTCGTTCCAGACGCGCATCTCCGGCTTGCCGTTGTTTGCCTTGACGCGCACCGGAGCGGGCTTCATCTTCATCGAAAGCGCGCGCCCGACCATGAACACGGTCAGGATGCCGCCGACGGCAAGCGTCACCGAGAAGGTGAGAAGCAGCATGGCGACAAAGAAGGTGGCGCCGGCCAGCATGAAGAAGATGGAGCGAATGTTCTGCATGGGTTTGAAACCTTTCTACAGAAAGGAATGTGGTCCTTCCTTTTCCTCTCTGCAAGGCAAGCATGGCTTTTTGTTGTCTTGCCGGGCTTTGCGAAGCTTGGCACTAATGGCTGATGAAGCAAACCACACCTCTGCGTTCCTCAAGTCTGCGCCGCTCGGTGCTGAGCGTGCCGGCCATCAATCTGCGGGCGCTCGAAAAGAGCCGTTCCCTTGATTGTGATGCGGTTATTTTCGACCTGGAAGACTCCGTCGCGCCCGAGAGCAAGGGCCAGGCGCGGGAAAATCTGCATGCTTTTTTTGCCGGACCGCCGCTCGAGGGCAAGGAAAGGATCATTCGTATTAATTCTTTGTCATCCGGATTCGGGGCGGCGGATCTCGATCTGGTCAAGGCGCTTTTGCCCGACGCCGTTCTCCTGCCGAAAGTGGATGGACCCCAGGATGTCATCGATATTGGCGATCTGCTGGCCGATGCACAGGTGCCAGAGGAGCTGCGCATCTGGGCAATGATCGAAACGCCGCGCGGCGTGCTGAACGTCGGGGCGATCGCCGAAACCGGCCACATGCTCGGGGCGCGGCTCGATTGCCTCGTCGTCGGCCTCAATGACCTGCGCAAGGAAATCGGCGTCCTGCCGCAGCCGGGGCGAAGCTTTCTCGTGCCCTGGCTGATGCAGGTCATTCTCGCGGTCAAGGCTTATGGGCTTGATGCGCTCGACAGCGTTTTCAACGATTTCCGGGATGGCGAAGGTTTCGACGTCGAATGCGGGCAGGGTCGCGCTATGGGTTTTTCCGGCAAGATGCTGATCCATCCCGCGCAGATTGCGGCCGCCAACCGGCATTTCGGTCCGAGCGCGGAAGAGATTGCCGAAGCGCAGGCAATCATATCAGCCTTTGCCGATCCGGCCGCCCAAGGCCTCAACGTCATCAATGCGAACGGCCGGATGATTGAGCGGCTGCATCTTGTCCAGGCCGAAGCTCTGGTTCATAAAGCCCGCCTGATTTCTGCAAGAAAGCCCGCCTGATGAAACTCTACCGCTTCCTGACCGGTCCCGACGACGCTTCCTTCTGCCACAAGGTCACCGCCGCCCTCAACAAGGGCTGGTCTCTGGAGGGCTCGCCGACCTATGCCTTCAATGCCGCAACCGGCGCGATGCAATGCGGCCAGGCCGTCGTCAAGACTGTCGAAGGCAAGGATTACGATCCGGAGATGAAGCTCTCCGAGCAATAGCGCGTTCTGCCGAACGCACGGTTTCAGCGCTCGGCGGCTTCCTCGGCGCTGGCCTCGATCCGCTCCATATCCTCATCGCTCAGCCCGAAATGGTGGCCGATCTCGTGGATCAGGACGTGAGTGATGATATCGCCGAGCGTCTCGTCGTTCTCGGCCCAATAGTCGAGGATGGGGCGACGGTAGAGGCGAATGCGGTTCGGCATTTCGCCGGTTTCCACGGTGAAACGCTCCGAAATTCCCCTGCCTTCGAAAAGGCCGAGCAGGTCGAAAGGCGTTTCCAGCGCCATATCCTCGAAAACGTCGTCATCGGGGAAATCCTCGATCTCGATGGTGAGATTGGTCGTCAGCTGGCGGAATTCATCCGGTAGATGGCTGTAAGCCTCCATGGCCAGCGACTCGAAGGTGCTGATCGTCGGCGCATGGCGGTCCTGCCAATCATCGCTCTGGTCTACGCGGGCCATGAATATTCCTTCCTTTGCGGGCCCATATAGAACCTTTGTCGCCGATTTTCGAGTGCGGAATCAAAGGCAGGAATAAATTCATAAAAAATGATTGTTGACTCTTCTTCAGCTCTCTGGAATCCATAAGAACATAACAGGAACAAGACGGACGGAGTGAACGCCATGGCGCAGAACGCCCTGGCGCGCGAGCGGCTTTTTGCGCTCCGCGAAACCATCGCCAAGCTAGAAGGAAAGCCTGCGCCGGCGCTTGCGGCAGCGGAGCGGGAAGCCATGGCTTCGGAAAAGACCGGAGAGATTCAGGAACGGAACGACCTCGGGCTTCGCCTGCCAATTGGCGTGTCACCGCTCGACGAGGCAATGGAAGGCGGCCTGCCGCTCGACGCGATCATTGAATTTCGCGCTGCAAGTTCCCGCGATGCTGGGGCGGCAAGCGGCCTGGCTCTGGCTGTTGTGACGTGGATGCAGAAACAAGAGGAAGATGCCGGGAGGTTTCTGCCGCTGCTCTGGATCGGCGATGCGGTTGGCGTGCTGGAAGCAGGCCGGCCTTATGCCCCGGGGCTTAAGGATTTCGGATTGAAGCCGGAGCGATTTTTCCATGCCGCACCGCGCAAGCTGGAGGATGCGCTCTGGCTTGCGGAAGCTGCCGTTGAAAGCGCAGCCTTCTGTGCCGTCGTCATGGAGGTGCGTGGCAATCCTCTGCATTTCGGTCTGACCGAAAGCCGTCGGCTTAGCCTCAGGGCGCGTGCCGCCCGCCGTCCGCTTTTCCTCATCCGTCAAGCCGGCGCGGAGGAAGCGAGCAGTGCTGCTTTGCGCCTTCGGGTCGAGCCGGCGCCGTCGAATCTGCGGCCGTTACCGGACGGATCGAAGCTAGCCGGCAGTATCGGTAACCCGATTTTCCGTCTCACGCTGGAGAAGAGCCGACATCCGGCTCCATTCTCCTTCCTTCTGGAGTGGAGCCCCCATGAACGCGAATTTCTTGCCGTCGACAAACCAAGCTTCACTCGGTCTCCAGGCGAAAAATCAGCGCATTCTGGCGCTCAGCTTCCCGCATCTGGCCACAGATCGCATCGCACGCAAGCGCTGGGGGCTTTCCTGGCGTTCGAAAGGGCGTCCTGAAGAACCGCCGCTCGTCTGTTGCGGCAAGCTCAACAACGCCATGCGTTTGACGGCGCTGGACGAATTCGCCGAGAGGTTGGGATTGCGGAAGGATCAAGGCGTTGCCGAAGCGCGCGCCATGTATCCGGCGCTCGATGTCATGGAAGAAGATCCTGCGGCCGACCGCCGGCTTCTGGAAGCCATTGCCGACTGGTGCGACCGTTATACGCCGATGGTGGCGTTCGATGGCAGAGATGGGCTGCTTCTCGACATTACCGGCTGCGCTCACCTCTTCGGCGGGGAAAGAGCTCTTCTCAAGGATATTCTGTCGCGGCTCTTCCATATGGGGCTCGATGCACGAGGTGCGATCTCATCGACGCCGGGCCTTTCCTGGGCTGTCTCCCGTTTCGGAAACGGCGGCATCGTGGAAGACGAGGAGACGGAACATGTTTTGATGCCGCTGCCTGTCGCGGCCTTGCGCCTGGAAGAACAGATCGTCGAGGCTTTGAAAAAGCTCGGGCTCAAATATGTCGGCGATGTCATTCATGCGCCGCGGGCGCCGCTCACCCGCCGTTTTGGCCCGGCGCTGCTTCTGCGGCTCGACCAGGCGCTGGGCCGCGAGGAGGAGCCGATCTCGCCCCGGCGTCCCGTCGCCAGTCTTTCGTCCGAACGTCGTCTGATCGAGCCGATCGGAACGGAAGAACAGATCCTTGCCGTCACCGGGCAGATTGCCGTGTCGCTGAAGCCGTCGCTGGAAGCGCGCGGTGCCGGCGGGCGGGTGTTCGAGCTAGTGCTGTTTCGTGTCGACGGCAGGGTTTTCCGCATTTCCGTCGGTGCTTCGCGGCCGCTTCGCGAGCCGAAGCTCGTTGCAGGGTTATTTTCCGAACGGCTGCATGCGATTTATGACGATATCGATGCCGGCTATGGTTTCGAGATCCTGCGCCTGAATGTGCTGCGGCATGACCCGTTCAACGACACGCAGGGCGATTTTGAAGGTGACCGGCAGGATGAAATCTCTCTTTCAACCTTCGTCGACCGCGTTTCGGCCCGTCTTGGCCGGGATTGCCTGCAAAGTTTCCAACTTCGGGAGAGCCATGTGCCGGAGCGGGCCGTGATCACGGTACCGGCAATGGAGAGCCTACCGGCATTGCAGAAAGTGAAGCAGGACAGCGCGCTTCCTTTTCGTGAGGAGCGCCCTCTGCGGCTCTTTGCAAACCCGGAGCCTGTTGAGGTCGCATTTGCTGAAGTGCCGGACGGTCCGCCGCAGACTTTCCGCTGGCGGCGGACACAACATCAGGTGGCAAGAAGTGAAGGACCGGAACGGGTCGCCATGGAATGGTGGATCGATGGGGATGATGCGCAGACGCGCGATTATTTCAGAATAGAGGATGAGTCTGGACACCGCTTCTGGATCTATCGTCAGGGTCTTTATGGTGAAAAACCCGATCCACGCTGGTTCATGCATGGGGTCTTTGCATGAGGGCCGAGCCTGCATTCTTCGAAATCGGCACGAGAACGAACTTCTCGTTCCTCGAAGGTGCCTCCAGCCCGGAGGAGATGGTCGTGCAGGCCGCTCACCTCGGACTCGGCGGTCTCGGCATTGCGGACCGCAATTCGGTTGCCGGCGTCGTCAGGGCACATGCGCAGGCCGAGCAGCTTGAGGAGAGATATAAAAACAGAGATGCGATTATGGCTCAGGCAGCGAAGGAAGGGAAAAGAGAAGAGATTCTCGATCCTATCCGGATTCAGCCGGGCGCCCGACTCGTCTTTTCCGATGAAACGCCTGATATTCTCGCCTATCCCCGCAATCGGCAGGGCTGGGCGAATCTCTGTCGTCTCCTCAGCGCGGGCAATCTGAAAGAAGAGGCAGTCAAGGGCGCCTGCATTCTGACAGAAGCAGAGCTCATGGAATGGGGCGACGAGATGATGCTCGCGCTCGTTCCGGACCGGAGCCTTATCAGCGATCCTGCCCGCCAGCCGGTGCTTGAAGACTATCTGGAGCGGTTTCGCAAACGGTTCCGCAAGGGATTTTTCATGGCGTTGTCGCCAGCCTATGACGGGCGGGACCGGCAGGCCTTTGCGGTGTTTTCCATGCTGGCCGCCCGAAACCGTGTGCCCTTGATTGCAACCAATCAGCCGCTCTATCATCACCCCGATCGCCGGCCGCTTTCTGATATCGTGATTGCGATCCGGGAGCATGTGCAGATCTCGGAAGCCGGATTCCTTCTGGCGCCCAATGCCGAACGCTTTCTCAAGGATGCACGTGAAGTATCCAGGATTTTCCGGGACTATCCTCACGCGGTTGAGAATACGCAGGTGTTTTTCGCAGGGCTGAGCTTTTCCCTGAACGAGTTGAAACATAATTATCCCGCGGAAAACGATCCCGGCGAAACCCCGCAGCAAACTCTGAAAAGGCTGACGTGGGCAGGAGCGGCAAAACGTTATCCGGATGGTATTCCCGAGAAAGTGGCGCAGCAGATCGAGTATGAGCTGAAACTCATCGGCGACAAGAATTATGCCTCCTACTTTCTGACGGTTCACAAGATCATCCAGCACGCTCGTTATCAGATTGGTGTGCTTTGCCAGGGGAGGGGGTCGGCAGCGAATTCGGTCATTTGCTTTTGTCTTGAGATTACCGAAGTCGATCCTCAAAAGAGCACGCTCCTCTTCGATCGCTTTATTTCGATGGACCGGGACGAGCCGCCTGATATCGATGTCGATTTCGAGCATGACAGGCGTGAAGATGTCATCCAGCATATTTATGGAAGGTATGGCGTCGCGCATGCCGGGCTGACGGCAGCCGTCACCAGCTATCGCACTCGTTCGGCAGGCCGCGAAGTCGCCAAGGCTTTCGGCCTGTCGGAGGATGTTCAGTCGGCCATCAGCAGTCTCGTCTGGGGCTGGTCGGAAGACAATCTCTCGGAGCGGGATGCGAAGGCGGCTGGCCTCGACATCAAAAATCCAGTGACGCGGAATGTGCTGAAATATGCATCGGAACTCCTCGGTTTTCCGCGTCACCTCACACAGCATGTCGGTGGCTTCGTCATCACGCGGGACCGGCTCGACGAAGTGGTGCCGATCATGAAGACGGCGATGCCGGATCGATACATGATCGAGTGGGACAAGGACGATCTCGACAATGTCAAGATTCTCAAGGTGGATGTTCTGGCGCTCGGCATGCTCACCTGCCTGCGGAAAGCTTTCTCGCTGCTTGAACTGCATTATGAGATCAAGAAGACGCTCGCCGATCTCGGCAATAGGGAGCATGGAGAAGAAGGCGAGCCGGTCTATGACATGATGGGCCGCGCCGATACGGTCGGGGTTTTCCAGATCGAAAGCCGGGCGCAGATGAGCATGCTGCCGCGTCTGAAGCCCAGGCGCTTTTATGATCTTGTCATCGAGGTGGCGATCGTCCGGCCGGGACCGATCCAGGGCGACATGGTCCATCCCTATCTGAAAAGACGGGAACAGACGAAAAGGAATATTCCGATCGAATATCCGAGTGAGGAGCTGAAGACGGTTCTTGAAAGAACTCTTGGTGTGCCTTTGTTCCAGGAGCAAGCCATGCAGATTGCAATCACTGCGGCAGGCTTTGCGCCAGCGGAGGCGGACCGGCTTCGACGCGCCATGGCAACGTTTAAAAGAACCGGCACGATCGGCAATTTCGAGACGCGTTTCATCGAGGGGATGACGACAAACAAGCGTTACACCAAAGAATTTGCGCAGCAATGTTTCAATCAGATCAAGGGTTTCGGTGAGTATGGATTCCCCGAAAGCCACGCCGCCTCCTTCGCGCTGCTGGTTTATGCCTCCTCGTGGATCAAAGCCTATTATCCCGATGTCTTCTGTGCGGCGCTGCTGAATTCACAGCCGATGGGATTCTACGCGCCGGCCCAACTGGTACGGGATGCACGAGAGCATGGCGTGAAAATCCTGCCGGTTGATATCAACCAGTCGGACTGGGATTGTACCCTGGAAGAGGCCGCCTTCGATCATACGGCCATTGATTTCCGGCACCGTGAAATGCGGGAAATCATCAGGACACGACATGCGGTACGGCTCGGCCTGCGGCAGATCAAGGGTCTTTCGTCCACCGATATGCAGTTGCTCGTCGACAATCGTGGAGGAGGTTACGCGTCGGTGCGTGATCTCTGGCTGCGTTCCGGGCTGCAGAAATCCGTCATCGAGCGACTGGCGGATGCGGACGCCTTTCAATCCATCGGACTATCGCGTCGCGAGGCGCTTTGGGCGGTACGGGCTCTCGATGTGAAGAGCGCAACGGAGGAACTGCCGCTTTTCGGGCAAGTGCGCCATATCGATCTGCAGCCCGAACCTCAGGCAAAGCTGCCGGATATGCTGCCGGGAGAGCAGGTGATCGAAGATTATCGCTACCTGTCGCTGTCGCTGAAGGCGCACCCCGTATCTTTCCTGCGCGACGATTTGCGCAATGCTCGCGTAACACGCAATGTCGACTTGCTGCGCGTCGCGAACGGGCAGCGGGTAACGATTGCCGGCCTGGTGCTGGTGCGGCAGCGACCGGGATCGGCCAGCGGCGTGATCTTCATGACACTGGAAGATGAAACCGGCGTTGCCAATGCGATTGTCTGGCCGAAAATTTTCGAAAAATACCGGTCGGTCGTCATGGGTGCGCGGTTGGTGAAGATCTTCGGAAAACTGCAAAGCCAGAGTGGCGTGATTCATACCGTCGTCGAGCATATCGAGGACATGACGCCTGCCCTTGGTATCCTGCAGCGCGAGGCCCGCCGTTTCGGCGCTTGCGAACGCTCGGACGAGGTATTGCGGCCCGGCGGCGACCAGCGGCAGCTTGGCGATGCGCGCAAGAGGATGGGGCGAGAGACGGCTGCCGCAAGCCGGCATACGGATGTGGCGGAAACCGCCGATATCATGCCGCGCGGCCGGAATTTTCATTGAAACGCGTCGCGCTGCCCTGGCTTATCTCCACGTCTTTTGTCGTGCATGTCATCGCCTCCGAAGCGAATATTAGAAAATTTGCAACAGGCTCCGCCTAACGTGCCTTGCAGGGAAGCGGACTCGAATTTTTTCTTGACAGCAACCATCTTCTTTAGCAGAAAACACGATAGTCAGTGTCATGTTTGGAAATGAAGACGTGCTTGTCTGCAGCTGCAATTACATAACCGACAAGGAAATCCGGGAGGTTATCACCAACCTTCTCGACGAAGATTGTTGGCAGCTTATCGTGCCTGCGAAGGTCTACCACGCCATGGAAAAACGCGGCCGTTGCTGCGGCTGCTTCCCCAACGTGGTCGACATCATCATCCAGGCGACCGAGGAATATCACGCCCGTCGCCACTCGACGGAGGCCGAAATATTTGATTTCATGTCGCGCTTGAAGCAGTTCCATGAGGAAAACAGGAGAGCGGACATTGAAAGGCGACAAAAAGGTCATCGAGCGGCTTAACGAGGCATTGTTCCTCGAACTCGGTGCGGTCAACCAATATTGGGTTCACTATCGTCTTCTCGAAGATTGGGGCTACACCAAACTCGCCAAGAAGGAACGCGCCGAGTCCATCGAAGAGATGCATCATGCCGACCGGCTTGTCGCCCGCATCATCTTCCTCGAAGGTCATCCCAATCTGCAGACCTTGGCCCCTCTGCGTATCGGCCAGAACGTCAAGGAAGTCCTCGAAGCCGACCTCGCCGGCGAGTACGACGCCCGCACGGCCTACAAGAAGTCGCGCGATATCTGTTATGACGCCGGCGACTATGTGTCGATGAAGCTGTTCGAAGAGCTGCTGGCCGATGAAGAAGGCCATATCGACTTCCTCGAAACGCAGCTCGATCTGCTCGAAAAAATCGGCGAAAGCAAATACGGCCAGCTCAACGCCGATTCCGCCGACGAAGCCGAATAAGCTCCTACCAGATGCCGGCCGCGTCAGGGCGGCCGGCACTCCCGTGCTCGCCGCGCGCAAATCGGAAGCATCGCGGTCTGATCAGTCCTCCGATTTCAATGCTGTCAGATGCTGGAATTCGGCGATCACCTGGTCATAGACGGCGCGTTTAAAGGGGACGATCAGGCTGGGTAGCTCCTGCATCGGCTTCCATTCCCAGGCGTCGAATTCGGGATCGTGGCCGCCGGGCGGCGGGTTGATGGCGATCTCGTTCTCGTCGCCCTCGAAGCGGAAGGCGAACCAGCGCTGCGTCTGACCGCGGAATTTTCCTTTCAGTCCGATGCCGATCAGCGTCGGCGGCAGATCGTAATTGATCCAATCGCTTGCCTCGGCGAGCAGCGTCACCGTCCTGATGCCGGTTTCCTCATAGAGCTCGCGATAGGCGGCATCCAGGGGATCCTCGCCCTTGTCGATGCCTCCCTGGGGCATCTGCCAGAGCTGCGGCGAGCCGTCATATTCGGAATTGCCGTCAGGGATGCGTCGGCCGGCCCAGACCAGGCCATCGCGGTTCAGGATCATCACGCCGACGCATGGGCGATAGGGCAGATCCTCGGCTTTCACGGTCGCTTGGCTCATCTTCTTCTCCGTTGAGACATCATCTCAGGGGTTTTTGGGGTCGTTGGAAAGCGCCGCGACGCCGACGATCTCGATGCCGCGCATCGAAGCCTCCTCGCTCCACTTGGCAATGGCGTCGACGCTTTCGTCAAAAGCCGAGGCGATGCCGATCGCCTGGCCGTTTTTGCGTGCGATGCGTTCGAGCTCGTCGAGTTTCTTCAGGATGGCGTCGACATTAAGCTGGCCGTCGAGCTGCAGATCGGCAAAGGCATAGGGCAGTTCGGTCCCCTTGGCGACATCAGCTGTTTTCGACTGCGCCGACGTCCCGTCGTCGAGGAAGAGCAGGCCGCGTTTGCCGATATCGCGCATCACGGGTTCCATGGCGGCAGGGTCGGAAAGGAAACGGCCGCCGAGATAGTTCATGATACCGGTGTAATTGGTGATCTCGCCCATCGCCTTGTGCAGGTTCTCGATGTTGCGGGCGATCGGCTTTGAGGTCAGCAGGGTCTCCGGGCCCGGATCAATGGCCGGATAATCAAACGGTTCCAGCGGCACCTGAAGAAGGATTTCATGGCCGCCGCGGCGAGCCTCCTGCATCCACCGCTGGAGGCTGTTGCCGCTTGCGGCAAGGGCCAGCGTGATCTCCTCGGGCAATTCGGCGATGGCGCGCTGCGTTCCTGTCTGGCTGAGCCCAAGTCCGCTGACGACAATGGCAATGCGCACACCGCGGGCGCCGGACGAGGGGCGGGCATACTGATCCATCGGCCGTCGGCCGTCGGGACCGACGATCGGTAGCCTGCCATAGGCCGAATCCTCGAGCAGTGTCTCGTTCGGCAGCGCCGCCATGCGCGGATCCTGGCCGACCTGCATTGCATCGACCAATACCGGTCCGCTGCCGTCGCGGGGACGGGGGCTGTATTTGGTAACGACGGAGCCGTCGCCGGTGACCATCTGCTCGACATTGGCGCCCGAACGCGGTTCCGCGCGCGGCATTCCATCCGCCGCCTGGCCGGCCGGCATCTGCGCTGGTTGAGGCGTGCTGGAAGAGGGCGCTGCCGCTTGCTCGGTTGCCGGCGGTTTTTTGTGCTCGAGCCCGTCGCCGCGAAAGGCCGTATAGAGAGAGAAGCCGCCTATCGCGAAAAGGCATAGACTGGCGGCGATCCGGCCGAGGCGCAGCACTCCCGGCCGCCGACTGCCGGTTTTGCGGTTGCGCCCCAAAGGCGCATGCAGGTCCGTTCCCAATTTTCTCGCCCGCTCCAAACCGGGAAACAGCAGAAAGGGTCAAGGCCGGGCGAGTGCCCGGCCTTGCAATGATCGATTACTTGGCGACGACGGCCTTGTCCGGGTTCGGCGGGAAGGCCGGGTCGGTCTTCTTGCCGCGCAGCAGGTCGAGCGCGTAGTTCAGCTGAACGTCGTCCTTCGGGTCTGGCGGCACATAGGCAACGGAGCCTGAACCCTCGTCGGTTTCGCTCTGGCCCTTGATGTGGCCGCGCAGGCTGGATTCACCCTCCGTCACCATCTTGCCCTGAAGTTCCTCCGGCAGCGGCTCCTCGACCTTAATGTCGGGTGTGATGCCGGTGCCCTGGATCGAGCGCCCCGACGGCGTGTAATAGAGCGCCGTGGTCAGGCGTAGCGCGCCGTTTTCGCCGAGCGGGATGATCGTCTGGACAGAACCCTTGCCGAAGGAGCGGGTGCCGAGAACGGTGGCGCGACGAAGATCCTGAAGGGCGCCGGCGACGATTTCCGATGCGGACGCCGAACCGCCGTTGATCAGCACAATAACCGGCTTGCCGTCCGTCAGATCGCCCGGGCCGGCATTGAAGCGGCGGGTTTCATCGGGATTGCGGCCGCGGGTCGAAACGACCTCGCCACGCTGCAGCAGGGCATCGGAGACATTGATCGCTTGGTCGAGCAGACCGCCCGGATTGAGGCGCAGGTCAAGGACGTAACCCTTCAGCTTGTCGGCCGGAACGGTGTCCTTGATCTTCTTGATCGCCTTCTCCATGTCGGGATAGGTCTTTTCGGTGAAGGAGATGATGCGGAGATAACCGACATCGTCCTCGACGCGCGACTTGACGGCCTGGACGGCGACGACGTCACGGACGATCGTCAGCTCGATCGGCTTGTCGGCGCCCTTGCGGATCAGCGTCAGCTTGATTGGGGTGTTGACGGCGCCGCGCATCTTCTCGACGGCGTCTTCCAGCTTCAGGCCGCGAACGGACTGCCCGTCGATCTCGGAAATGTAGTCGCCGGCGAGAACACCGGCCTTGGCGGCGGGCGTGTCATCGATCGGCGTGATGACCTTGACGAGCTCGTCTTCCATTGTGACTTCGATGCCGAGACCGCCGAACTCACCCTTCGTCTGGGTGCGCATATCTTCGGCGTCCTTCGCATTCATGTAGCTCGAATGCGGGTCGAGCGAAGACAGCATGCCGTTGATGGCGTTTTCGATCAGCTTGTCTTCGGCCGGCGGCGTGACGTACTGCGCGCGCACGCGTTCGAAGACATCGCCGAATACCGACAGTTCCTTGTAGGTGGAGGATCCGGCTGCTTCTGCCGGCACACCTGCCGAATAAATGACGCTCATCGCGGTCGCACCCATCAATGCGCCGACCAGAACAAGAGAAGCCCTACGAATCATTGCGTGCCTTTCCAGTGTCCTTGGCGGTCCACCACGGTCGGGAATCGACCGGTTTACCGTCTTTTCGAAATTCAATGTAAAGCGTTGGCCGGTCCGTTTCCAGCGCCAATGCAGTTGCGCTCGCCACTCTTTTCGCTCCCATCATGGCGAGCGGTTCACCAGAGAAAACGAATTTTCCCTGACGGGTATTGATGGTATCCATTCCCGAGAGAACCAGGTGGTATCCGTCGCCCGCGTCGAGAATGATCATCTGACCGTAACTGCGGAAAGCGCCGGCAAAAACCACCAGCCCGTCTGCCGGGGCCGTCACCACTGTCTCCGGGTTGGTGGCGACCGTCATTCCCATGGCTTCATGCCCGGTGCCATCGGCATCGCCGAACTGGCGCAGGATATCGCCTGCCACGGGCAGTTCCAATTTCGCCCTCAAATCTGCGAAGGGATATGCGGGCGCAATGCGGTTTTTATCGGGCACGCCGCTCTCGGCCAGCACCTTGGCCTGAGCCCGCTGCTCGTCCGTCAAGAGCTTGCGGTTCTCCTCCGCCTGACGGGCCGCGGCGGCCGCTTCGCGTACTGAGGCGATCTCGGATTCCATCGAGGCGACGAGGCCTTCGAGGCTGGTCGCCTTGCCCGCGAGTTCCTCGGACCGCTTCTTCTCGGCCTCCAGATCAGCGGCGTTGCTGCGGCTGAGCTTGTCGTTTTCGGCAAGCAGCAGATCCATGCGCCGCTCTTCCTCGATGCTGTCGGTCATCGTCGCCGTCAGCTGGCTCTTCTCGGCGGCGCTTGCCGTCTGTAGCGCGGCCAGGCTTGCGAGATCGGCGGCGAGCTTGTCGGTTTCCTTGCGGATGCCGGGAACAACGGCGCCCAGCAGGATGGCGCTGCGCACGGATGCGAGCGCGTCGTCCGGGGTAACGAGCAAAGCCGGCGGCGGATTGCGGCCCATGCGCTGTAGTGCCGCCAGCACCTCGGCCAGCAGGCCGCGGCGTTCGTGCAGGGAACGGCGGATGCCATCCTCCCTGACGCCGAGGTCGGCAAGCTTCTTCTCGCTCTCAAGGATCTGTTTTTCCAGCCCCTTGCGGCGGGCGGCGGAATCGATCAGCGCCTGGCGAATGCTCTGCGTGCTCTTTTCCAGATTGGCGATACTCTGCTGGAGTTCGCTCACCTTATCGGAGGAGAGGCTGATTGATTTCGACAGGGTTTCGAGTTCGACGCGGGTCTGATCCCGTCTGGCGGCAAGTTCGGCGGCCGGATCGGGCGGCGGCGCCTCGGCGGGCGGCGGGTGTGAAGATTGCGCCGCTTCCAGGGCGGCATCCTGGGCCAGAACTGAAAACGGGCTTGTCGAGACGAGGATGACCGCAACACCAAAACCGGCTGCAAGTGCCGGCAAAATCATGCGGTGTCGCCTGGTTGGAGTCGTCGTCATGCGTGTCAGGGCACTCTCTCAAATTGCGCGGAGACTAAGCTGATTTGGCACGCTTTGCCAGAAAGTTTGCAGGAGAAAGCCTGCCTGCGCAAAACACGGCTGCGTGACAATGCGACGCATAGCCGAGCAATGGACTAGCCTGAATAGTCAGACGCGGTGATAGGGGTGGCCGGACAAAATGGTGACGGCGCGGTAGAGCTGCTCGGCGATCAGGGTGCGCACGAGTTGATGCGGCCAGGTCATCTTGCCCAGGCAAAGCGTGGCGTCGGCCCGGTCGTAAAGGCCGGGATCAAGGCCGTCGGCTCCGCCGATTGCAATCGTCAGCTCACGTTTGCCCTGGTCACGGTAGTTTCCGAGCAGCTTGGCGAAGGCTTCACTGTCGAGCGCCTTGCCGCGTTCATCGAGAAGGATGAGAACGCTGCCCTCGGTCAGCGATTTCAGCAGCATCGCCGCCTCTTCTCGCTTTCGAGTCTCCGCATTGGAGGCCCGGCTTTCACCGACTTCAGCAACGCGGGTGAATTCGAGGCCGACAGCAGAGCCGGCCTTGGCGAAACGATCGAGGTAACGGGCCACAAGATCCTTTTCGGGGCCGGACTTCAGCCGTCCCACCGCAAAAAGACCAATTCGCATTTCCCCGCTCCTGCTCGTGACGGCATCTCAGGCACACGATACACCGCGGCCGGCTTCTCATGTTTCCCGGCCAGTCAAATGCCGCATCTCAGGCGCCGGGCGATGCCGGCCCGCCTGTCAGTGCCGTGTCTCTTCATCCATATCCGGAGCCGCCCACATCTTTTCGATGTTGTAGAACTCGCGGATTTCGGGACGGAACACATGCACAATGATGTCACCCGTGTCGATCAGGATCCAGTCGCCGCCTTCCTGACCTTCGACGCGGGCCGTACCGAAGCCTTCGTCCTTGAGATCGGTGAGCAGGTGATCCGAGATCGCCAGGACGTGCCTGTTCGAGCGGCCGGAGACGACCACCATGTAGTCTCCAAGCGCCGATTTTCCGGCAATGTCGATCGTGACGATATCTTCAGCTTTGGAGTCCTCAAGGCTGGTGAGGACGGCTTCTAAGGCGCGGGCAGCGGCATCGGCGCCACGTTCCGCACTCTTCGGGACAACGGCGAGCGTTTTTCCCTTGGCGTGTACTGTTGTCAGTTTTTTCCCTTTCCTGGAATGACAAACCATGCACAACACGAGATCCGATTAAGGCCGGATCATGGTTAAGATAGGCATCAAACCATTAATGTTTCAAGACGTGCTAAGGTACAGAGCGGCCGAAAATCCGATCTGATGTCCGAAATGAAGAATATTGCCGCCGGGGCTGCTTGTGCGGTCGGTGTACAGTTTCCGTACCGCGGCGTAAAGTGCGGCAAATTCCTCGATTTTCCGATTCGATGACCGACTCAGCCGTAAAAACACCTGTTCCCGTCCTGCGAATCAGCTTCCCGAATGAGCACCGCCTCGGTCACGGCAAGATGGAGCTGCTGGAGCATATCCGCGCGACCGGGTCGATCTCGGCGGCCGGGCGGGCGATGGACATGTCCTATCGCCGCGCGTGGCTGCTCGTCAGCGAGATGAACCGGATGTTCTCAGAACAGGTGGTGGAGCCGCAGCGCGGCGGCCAGAAGGGCGGCGGCGCGGCATTGACGCCGTTCGGCGAAGAATTGCTAGCGCGGTTTCGCCGGATGGAACAGACGGTGCGGGAGAGCCTTGCCGAGGATCTCGCCTGGCTCGAAGCCAAGCGTAACCTGCTGCTTGGCGAGCACGATTGATCAGCTTTCCAGGGCAACCGTCTTGATGATGGCGAAGACGATCTTGCCGCGCCGAAGATCGAGGCGCTCGCAGGAAAGCGCGGTGATGCGGGAGAGAACGGCATCGCCGTCGCAATCGAGCCGGATTTCGACTGTTCCGTGGTCGTCCGGCGCCATGTCTTCGATTTTGCCTTCAAGAATGTTCAGCGCGCTCATGCCCTCGGGCCTTGCGGTCGCCAGCATGACATCGCGGGAAGGAATGCGGATGCGCACCGGTCTGCCTGGTGCGAGGGCGGTGCCGGGAATATGCAGCCGGTTGGATTTCAGGGCGACGATCGACAGGCGGTGGCGCGCATCGAAGCTCTCGACCCTGCCTTCGAGCAGCGCCCCCACCTCTTTCCGGTCGGAAGCCGCAGAGGGATGGCTCAATATGTCGACTGCGGGACCTGTCGCCTCCACCTTGCCGTCGTGCATGACGACGACCTGGTTTGCCAGCCGCGCCACCTCGGCGATCGCATGGCTGACATAGACGATCGGGATTTCGGTCTCATCGCGCAACCGCTCGAGATAGGGCAGGATCTCGGCCTTGCGCGCCTCGTCGAGGGCGGCAAGCGGCTCGTCCATCAGGAGCAGGCGCGGCGAGGAGAGAAGGGCACGGCCGATCGCGACCCGCTGCTTTTCGCCGCCGGAAAGTTTTGCGGGGCTGCGTCCCAACAGCGGCTCGATGCCGAGCAGGTCGATGACATGATCGAAGCTCTCGCGGTGTGCCGCCTTTGGGGCAAACCAGCGGCCGTAAGAAAGATTGGCGCGGACGCTCAGATGCGGGAACAGCCGCGCCTCCTGGAAGACATAACCGAAACGGCGGCGGTGTTTCGGGACGAAGATGCCAGCTGTCGTTTCGGTGAGGCGCTCGCCGTCAAGCACGACGCGGCCCTCATCCGGACGGGCGAGACCGGCAATGATGCGCATCAGTGAGGTTTTGCCGGAGCCGGAGCGGCCGAACAATGCGGTCACACCGCCTTCGGAGGTGAAGGCGGCGTCGAGCGCGAAGGCACCGAGCCTCTGTTTTGCCTCGACGATCAGGGTCATTCTGGATCGATCCTTCGGCCGGCGAGACGAGCGAGTAATTCGGAGGCGAGCACGGCAGCCATGGAAATGACGATGGCGACCAGCGTCAGCCGCAGCGCGCCGGCATCGCCGCCCGGCACCTGGGTGAAGGTGTAGATCGCGGACGACAGGGTCTGGGTCTCGCCGGGAATATTGGAGACGAAGGTGATTGTCGCGCCGAATTCCCCCATCGCCTTGGCGAAGGAGAGGATCATGCCGGCGATGATGCCGGGGAGCGTCAGCGGCAGCGTGATCGTCAGGAAAATCCAGACAGGGCCGGCACCGAGCGTTCCGGCCGCCTCCTCCAGCTTGCGGTCGACTGCTTCGATCGACAGGCGAATGCTGCGCACCATCAAGGGGAACGCCATGACGGCACAGGCGAGAGCCGCGCCCGTCCAGCGGAAGGAAAAGACGATGCCGAAATATTGGTCGAGCAGGCTGCCGATCGGGCCGCGGCGGCCGAAGAGGATCAAGAGAAGGAAACCGGTGACGACGGGCGGCAGGATCAGCGGCAGGTGAACGGCGCCGTTCAGCACCGATTTGCCCCAGAAGCGGCCGCGGGCCAAGAGCAGGGCAACGAGAATGCCGAAGGGCAGGCTCGCCAGCATGGCGACGATCGAGACGCGCAGGCTGAGCAGGATCGCCGTCCATTCCTCGTTGCTCAGGCCGGATATGTTCAAATGCAGTGGTCTCCCTTGAAATCCAAGGCATGATGAGGCGAGCCGAGACCAGCCCCTCATCCGCCTGCCGGCACCTTCTCCCCGCTTGCAGGGCGAAGGGGATCTACCACGGGCCTCTCCGTCCCTCGCCCACCCCTCGCAAGGCACGTCCCCGCTCCCCGCGAGCGGCGAGAGGGTTAGGGTGAGGGGCAGCTATCGGCACGCTAAGCTGTCGATGTTGATTCCGCAATCAATTCAGGCCATCACTTCAGAATGGTGAACCCCTGCCCTGTGAAGAAGGCGGCTGCCTTGTCCGATTTCAGGAAGTCGAGATAGGCTGCGGCATCCGGGTTCCTGCTCTCGGCAAGGATCGCGACCGGATAGATGATCGGTGGGTGGGAGTTGGCCGGGAAGGTGCCGACGATCGCGACATCCTTGTCGGCCGCCGCGTCGGTCTGGTAGACGATGCCATAAGGCGCTTCGCCGCGGGAGACAAGGACGAGGGCTGCGCGTACGCTTTCGGCGCCGGCGACCTTGCTTTCGACCGATGTCCAGACGCCGAGTTTTTCCAGCGCAGCCATGCCGTATTTGCCCGCGGGAACCGATTTCGGCTCACCCATGGCAAGCCTGCCCTCACCGAGCAAAGCGGCGAGATCGAAACCCTGTTTGATCTCGACCGGCTTTGCCTTGTCCTTTTCGGCCACGAGCACGATCCGGTTTCCGAGCAGGTTCGAGCGGGTGTCGGCTTTGATCAGCTTCTTATCCGCGAGGTAGTCCATCCAGTCGAGGTCGGCCGAGATGAAGATGTCGGCCGGCGCGGCGTTTTCGATCTGCTTGGCAAGAGCCCCGCTCGCCGCATAGGAGGCGACGGCTTCCTTGCCGCTCTCCTGGGTCCAAGCGGAATTGGCGGCGTCGAGCGCATTTTTGAGACTTGCCGCGGCAAACACGGTCAGCTTCTCAGCGGCTGCGGTGGGTGCCGGCAGCGCCGCGCCTATGCAGAGAGCCGCGATCGCGGCGGTTGCCAGCTTCATCCATTGGCAGCGGTTCTGCATGCATTCACTCCCCAGGTCTCGAAATATTTCTACGAATATAACGATACTCATAGTTTAGCTAGGGGATATGTCCATGAAAATATAACCCTACCGGCGGCCGGCTTATCTCTTCATGACGGGCTTGCTTTTGAGAGGTTGGTCCGTAGGCGCGCAATGAGCGGGGATGGCGATTGCCAAGTCAGCGGACCCCGCAGGGGAAAGAGTTGTTTTGCAGAGCTTGCCGATTAATGCGGCAGCATTCGACGCCTTGTGCCGCAGTATTGCGTCGGTTGCATTGCTGCATTGCACAAAATGATATTCACGTTGCCGCGGAATATGGGTATAACACATTCATCGAAACGGCTTTCTCCTCCTCCCATAGCCGTTCGACAGGATCGGCGACACTCCTCCTCCCAGTTGTCGATCGAGTTTATAAGCCCGACGGATCTCCTCCCCCGTCGGGCTTTCTCGTTTCCAGGATTTTTTCCAAAATCAACTATCTGACCGTGCCCGGCAAAGCGCCGTTGCGGATTGCCGTCGAGCTCAGGCCGGAGCGTGGGCCGTGGATGAAGGTCCAGGCCGGAGCCCGCTTCTTCCAGAGAACGCGCGCATCGTCCTCGTCGACGCGCGCGAAATCGAAGCTCCGCGTCATTTTCGAAGAGAGATAGGAGAGCGTCGCGCCCGGCCGGTCGACCACCGCGATCGGAAAGGTGCGGGCGATCTCCTGCCATTTCTGCCATTTGTGAAAGGTCTGCAGGCTGTCGGCGCCCATGATCCAAATGAAATGCACATGCGGATTGCGGGCCTTGACGCGGGCCAGCGTATTGGCGGTGTAGCTGACGCCGAGCGCCTGCTCGAAAGCGGTGACCTTGATGCGCGGATCGGCGGCGACACGCTCGCTTTCGGCAATTCGTTCGGCGAGCGGCGCGAGAAGATTGCGGCTTTTCAGCGGATTGCCGGGGGTCACCATCCACCAGAGCTGGTCGAGACCGAGCCGCTTGATGGCGATTTCGGCGACGAGCGCATGGCCCTCATGTGGCGGATTGAAAGACCCGCCGAACAGGCCGACGACCATGCCGCGCTCGCTGTGCGGCATGCGGAGATAACGTCGGTCCAGCTCTTCCGTCGTCACGTCAGGGTCGGGTCTGTCCGGCACCGCGCACCCGGTATTTGAAGGAGGTCAGTTGTTCGACACCGACGGGACCGCGGGCATGCATCTTGCCGGTGGCGATGCCGATTTCCGCGCCCATGCCGAACTCGCCGCCGTCGGCGAACTGGGTAGAAGCGTTGTGCAGCAGGATCGCCGAATCGACTTCGGTGAAAAAACGCTCGACGACGCCGGGGTCTTCGGCGATGACGGCCTCGGTGTGGTTCGAGGAGTATGTCTGGATATGGGCGATGGCACCCGATATGCCGTCGACCACGGCGACCGAGATGATCGCGTCGAGATATTCGGTCGACCAGTCCTCCTCCGTCGCGGGCTTCAGGCCGGGCGCAACCTTCAGCACCGCCGCCGAAGCGCGGATCTCGCAGCCGGCGTCGGTCAGCACCTCGAGCAGTGGCGTCAGATGCGTGCCGATCGCAGCAGCATCGACGAGCAGCGTCTCGGCCGCACCGCAGATGCCGGTGCGGCGCATCTTGGCGTTGACGACGATCTTCTTCGCCATCTCGAGATCGGCCGATGCATCGACATAGATGTGGCAGAGGCCTTCGAGATGAGCAAAGACCGGCACGCGGGCTTCGCTCTGGACGCGGGCCACCAGGCTCTTGCCGCCGCGCGGCACGATGACGTCGATTGCACCCTCGAGGCCGCGCAGCATGGCGCCGACCGCAGCGCGATCGATAACAGGAACAAGTTGGATCGCGTGCTCTGGAAGTCCTGCTACCTTCAGGCCTTCGACCATGCAGGCATGGATAGCCTGCGATGAACGGCGCGAATCCGAGCCACAGCGCAGGATGACCGCATTGCCCGCTTTCAGGCAGAGCGCCCCGGCATCGGCGGTGACGTTCGGCCGGCTTTCGAAGATGACCCCGATGACGCCGAGCGGCGTGCGGACGCGCTCGATCTTCAGGCCGTTCGGCCGGTCCCAGGCGGCGATGACTTCGCCGACCGGATCGGCAAGGGCGGCGATGGCGCGGATTCCCTCGGCCATCTCGGCAATGCGCTTTTCGTTCAGCGTCAACCGGTCGACGAAGGAGGCAAGCGTTTCGCTGCCTTCGATATCCTTCAGGTCCTTGGCGTTTTCCGCCAGGATATGCGCCCTGCTCGCCAGGATCGCGTCTGCCATGGCGTTCAGGGCCTTGTTCTTCGCCTCGGTGGACGCAAAGCCCAACGGTCGCGCGGCAGCCTTCGCCTTGCGGCCGATGTCGTTCATCAGCGCATCAATGTCAGGCCCCGGCGCAACGGTATCAAGCATAGCTCGCGTCCTTCTTCTGCCTTTCCGATTTCGGTCTGATCTGGGCGGTCATCACCATGTCGTCGCGATGGACCATGGCGGCGCGTCCGGCATAACCGAGAATGGCCGCGATCTCGGCCGATTTGCGGCCGGCGATGCGGCGGGCATCCTCGGCATCGTAGCTCGCAAGGCCGCGGGCGATCTCTCGACCGGCCGGTCCGATGATCGCTACCGTGTCGCCACGGCTGAAGAGGCCGGAAACGCTGCGCACGCCGGCGGGAAGCAAGCTCTTGCCGGCGCCGAGCGCGGTGACGGCGCCCTCGTCGACATGCAGTTCGCCCGCCGGCTGCAGCTGCCCTGCGATCCAGGTCTTGCGGGCGGTGACCGGTGTTCCCGAAGGTGCGAACCAGGAGTAGCGCGCACCGTTTTCGATCGCCGACAGAGGGCTGTCGGTCTTGCCCGACGCGATGATCATGGCGCAGCCCGACGTGGTGGCGATCTTGCCGGCATCGATCTTGGTGCGCATGCCGCCACGCGAGAGCTCGGAAGCGGCCCCTCCGGCCATCGCCTCGATTTCCGGGGTGATTTCGCCGATCGTCTCGAGGAAGGCCGCATTCGGATCGAGATGCGGCGGCGCGGTGTAGAGGCCGTCAATATCGGAAAGGAGGATGAGCAGGTCGGCGCCGGTCATCGTCGCCACACGGGCGGCAAGCCGGTCGTTGTCGCCATAGCGGATCTCGCTGGTCGCGACCGTATCGTTTTCGTTGATGATCGGCACGGCGCCGATCTTCAGGAGCTGATTGATGGTGGCGCGTGCGTTGAGATAGCGGCGGCGTTCCTCGGTATCACCGAGCGTCAGCAGGATCTGGCCGGCGACGATTTCGTGGCGCGACAGGCTCTCCGACCAGGCGCGCGCCAAGGCGATCTGGCCGACGGCGGCGGCGGCCTGGCTTTCCTCTAGCTTCAGCGCGCCGGCGGGCAGGTTGAGCACCGAGCGGCCGAGGGCGATTGCCCCCGAGGAGACGACGAGCACGTCGACCCCCTTGGCCTTCAGGCCTGCAATATCGGCGCACATCGCATCGAGCCAGGCCTTCTTCAGCCCGGCCTTACGATCGACCAGCAGGGCCGAGCCGATCTTGATGACGATGCGGCGGTAGCGGCCAAGCGGCTTACGGCTGGTCATTGGCCGCATCCTCGTCCGTGCCTTCTTCGCTGACGATCATGTCGCGATGCCGGAGCTTCGGCACCTTGGCGGGCTTTTCCTCGGCATTTTCTTCGACGATGATATCGCGCAGCGCGCGCAGAACCTCCGTCATGCCCCTGCCGGTGACAGCGGAGATCTGGAACGGCGTCTTGCCGCAGGCCTTCGCCAGCTCCTTCGTCTTCTTCTTCAGTTCGGCCTCGTCAAGCACGTCGATCTGCGACAGCGCCACGATCTCGGGCTTGTCGGTCAGCTCATTGCCATAGGCTTCGAGCTCGTGTTTGACCGTCTTATAGGCCTTGCCGACCTTTTCCTCCTGGGCGGAGACGAGATGGAGCAGCACGCGGGTGCGCTCGACATGGCCGAGGAAACGGTCGCCGATGCCGACGCCCTCATGAGCGCCTTCGATCAGGCCCGGAATATCGGCCAGGATGAACTCCCGCTCGTCAACCGTAGCAACGCCGAGATTGGGATGCAGCGTGGTGAAGGGGTAGTTGGCGATCTTCGGCCGGGCGCGGGTAACCGATGCGAGGAAGGTCGACTTGCCGGCATTGGGCAGGCCGACAAGGCCGGCATCGGCAATCAGCTTCAGCCGCAGCCAGATGGTTTTTTCCTCGCCTGGCAGGCCGGGATTGGCCCAGTCCGGGGCCTGATTGACCGAAGTTTTGAAATGGGCGTTGCCGAAGCCGCCATTGCCGCCATGGGCGAGGCAGTAACGCTGGCCTTCCTCGGTCAGGTCGCAGATCATCGTTTCCCGGTCTTCCTCGAAGATCTGGGTTCCCACGGGGACCTTCAACGTCACGTCGCTGCCATTGGCGCCGGTGCGGTTGCGGCCCATGCCATGGGTGCCGATCGTCGCCTTGAAATGCTGCTGGTAGCGGAAATCGATCAGCGTGTTGAGGCCGTTGACGGCCTCCACCCAGACATCGCCGCCGCGTCCGCCATCACCGCCATCGGGGCCGCCGAACTCGATGAATTTCTCGCGCCGGAAGGAAACGCTGCCCGCGCCACCATCTCCGGATCGGATATAGACCTTTGCTTCGTCGAGAAATTTCATTTTACTTCCAATGTTCCGTGGCAGTTGGACGGCCCGTCTTGGCCCACTCGATATAGGCGGTTCCGACGGAGGTCAAAGATTATCGTGAATTTTGTCAGCTATAACATACAGTACGGCTTCGGTCTCGACGGCCGATACGATCTGGCGCGGATCGCCCGGAGCCTCGAAGGCGCCGATGTCATCGCGCTGCAAGAAGTGACCCGCGGCTTTTCCCGCAACGGTTTTGCCGACATGGTGGCCGGGCTTTCCACCTTGTTTCCCGACCATTTCTGGGTGTATGGGCCGGCCTGCGACATACATATCGACGCGGGTGAAGGCGGCTTGCTGCCGGTGCACGGCACGCGTTTTCAGTTCGGCAATATGGTGCTGTCGCGCTGGCCGATCCTGTCGACGCGGACGCTGCTTCTGCCACGCAGCCGGACGATCGCCAAGATCAACCTGCAGCGCGGCGCAATCGAGGCGCTGATCGCCATTCCGGGCGGAGCGATCCGCGTCTACTCCGTGCATCTCGACCATGTCTCCGCCGACGAGCGCATCCGCCAGCTGCAATTCTTAAACGGGCAAGTCAACGCATTCGTCCACGAGGGCGGATCGCTGACGGGCGGTGGCGAGCTTGATCTGCCGGAGCTGCCGCTGCCCGACGAGTATATGATCATGGGCGACTTCAACATGGAGCCGGAATCGCCGGAATATTGTGCGCTTGCCGGCGCCGGCGGCGGATATTACGGCCGTGTCGCCAGGGTCGGCACCCCGGTCGACGCCTTTGCGGCGATCAAGGCTTACGGGCCGGACAGCTACAGCTGGATGGATCCTGATGATCACGGCAAACGCATGCATCTTGACTACTGCTTCGTCAGTTGCGGCCTGGAGAGCCGGTTGAAATCCGCCCGGATCGATACACAATCCCTCGGTTCCGATCATTTCCCTGTCTGGGTCGAGATCGGCGATTGACGAAGACGCCGCCGAGCCGGCGGCGTCTTCTTTTCCACTTCTTTCAGAGCATGTCCGGCACCATGCTCTGTTATGCGATCTTGCGCGGCTGCAACGCGCCCGGCTGGAGCACGGTTTCGATGTGCGACACCATTGTGTTGCGGGCGAAACAATAGATTTCGCCGCAACCCGTCATGCGGAACCCGAGCTTCTCCTGCAATCGCAGCGAAGCCGGGTTGTCGGCGAAGACACCGGAATGAACAGGCGTCTCCGGCATGCGGCGCGAGAAGCGCTCGATGATCGCCGCCACCGCCTCGCTCATATAACCGCGCCGCCAGTAGTAGCGGTTCAGCCAATAGCCGAGGTGCCAGCGGCCGTGGCGCAGTTCGATCGAGACGGCGCCGATATGGACATCGTCTTTGCCGGTGATCGCGAGCGACCAGTCCGGCAGCGTGCCTGACGTGACCGGCATCAGCCAATCCAGCGCATCCTGCCTGTCGAAGGGCGCGGGGACGCGGGAAAGCATGCGCGTCACGGCGAAATCGGCAAGCGATTCCGCGATGGCGGGGGCATCGCTCAGCCGGTGGGGGCGGAGCGTCAGCCGGGCAGTCGGGATGACCGGCGCAGGGCCGGGCATCTTCGGCCTGGTATCCGGCCTTTGCAGTGCCGACGTGCTCATGCGATGTTCCCCCAGCTTCGCAGCGACATCCAGGTCTTGCGGTCGAGCCTGTACCATTCGACAGGCACGTTGCTGCCGAGCGCCAGCGAGGCCGCGAGGCCCGATCCCTGGAACTGGAAGCCGCACTTCTGGATGACGCGGCGCGAGGCGACGTTCATCACCCGGCAGCGGGCGTCGATCTGATCGACGTCCTGACGGGTCCGGAACACCATGTCGACGAGGGCATGGCAGGCCTCGGTGGTGTAGCCCTGGTTCCAATAGGGCTCACCCAGCCAGTAACCGATCTCGACGGTCCTGCCGTCGCTGTGGGGTTCCACGCCGCAGCACCCCATGAAGGCGCCGTTTTCGGCTTTGGTGATGGCATAGACGCACTTGCCAATCTCGCCATTTCGCGAACGCCAAACAAAGTCGGCGGCATCATTGGCGGTATAGGGGTGCGGCATACGCGATACCATGGTGGCGACTTTGGCGTTGTTGGCGAGATGGGCAAGGGCGTCGATGTCTTCCTCGTGGGGCGCGCGCATGACGAGCCTTTCCGATAACAAGACAGGGCAATCGGTCCTTAACCGCTCCGGCCTCAGCCGTTCCTTGGAAGACCGCTGGTCTTCCCGGGAAGACCGTGATTGGTCAACCCTTATCAATTCGCCTTGCATGTTCAGTCCTCCTGTTTGGACAAAGAAAAAGGGGAGATGGCGCCCCATCTCCCCTGTTTTCTGGACTGAACCTGGTACGGCCAGCCGGGTCGATGAGACGCCGGCTGTTTTTGAGCGCTACCGGCTTATTCCGCTGCTTCCGCTTTCGGCATGACAGACACGTAGACGCGACCGTTGGCCTTCGTTCGGTAGTCCACATTGCCGGCGGTAAGTGCAAAGATCGTGTGATCCTTGCCCAGGCCGACGTTGGAACCGGGATGCCACTGCGTACCGCGCTGACGCACGATGATGTTGCCTGCGATGACGGCTTCGCCGCCGAACTTCTTCACGCCAAGGCGCTTGGATTCGGAATCGCGACCGTTGCGCGAGGAACCGCCAGCTTTTTTATGTGCCATTGGAGTTCTCCTTTAAACCTGAAACCCGTTGATCTTACTTGGCAGCCACGATGTCCGTGATACGGACGACTGTGTGATGCTGGCGATGGCCGCGCGAACGCTTCGAATTCTGACGACGGCGCTTCTTGAAGGCGATGACCTTCTTGCCGCGTGTCTGGTCGACGACTTCCGCCTTGACGGAGGCGCCGGCTACGAAGGGCGCACCGATCGCCGCGTCGGCGCCTTCGCCGATCACGAGGACTTCGGTGAATTCAATGGAGTCGCCAGCGGATGCTTCAAGCTTCTCGATGGTCAGCACGTCATTGGCTGCCACACGGTACTGCTTACCGCCGGTCTTGATGACTGCGAACATTTTTTATCCTTTCATGTTCGTTCCGGCGCTTCCCGCTATTTCCGCAGGTGGCCGTCTTTTTATCAGTCGAAGTTAAGCAGGGATTTCAGGGAACTAGCCCGGAACTCTGGTCTGCCGGTGAAACCCCGCGCGAGCGCGAGGCGGGCAAGGGGCGGACTACTCCACTCCTATTGCGGATGCGGGATACGCGAGTGACAGAAAGGTGTCAAGGCAAAAGGATGGAAAAGCTTGAGATTTCGGCTTGCCAACCTGTCATCTGCCCGTTATGAGAACGCCCGCGCCGAACAAGCGCCGACCAAGACCGCGGAGAGGTGGCAGAGTGGTCGAATGCACCGCACTCGAAATGCGGCATACCTGCAAGGGTATCGTGGGTTCAAATCCCACCCTCTCCGCCATAATGGTCTTTGTCCGACCCGGAGACATAGGTAACAATTTGTCCCTAAGACATGGGTGACAACCTCGTGCCGAACGGGTTGTCGATGGTTTGCAAAGTCCTCTGCTCCAGGTCGATATATCCCAGATCATAGTGCATGAAGCTGACGAGCCAAATACCATCGTCGACCTCCTTGATTCCCAGTTTCTGTCCGGCCAGCACGGTCGAGATGTTGATCTTCTTGCGGTGGATGCAGATGCGGCCGCAATGGGTCACCAGTGCGTCCCGGTCGTGGAACGGGTAATCGATCTCCGGCAGTCCGTCATAGCGGCGCGCCGATGGCGTGTAGAGGTCGACCGGCGTCTTCATCGCCAGGGCTTCATGCGGCCGCTCGGTATTGAATTCGCTGACGAACGCATCGAAGCGCGCCTGTTGCTGCAGGATATTTCTGCCAGGTGGCCGGGTCGCCTCTTTCTTCAGCGTCAGGTGCATGCGCTCATGCCGGCCATTCTCTTGCGGATGGCCCGGCCTGATGCGCTCGAGCGCGATGCCGAGCCTGAGCCACCAGACCGACAGCTTCGAGAGATTGTAGAGCCCGTTGGGGCTGGCGAACGGTAGGCCGTTGTCGCTGCGGATGGCGCGCGGCAGGCCATGTTCGGCAAACAATAAACGACGGAACGCCTCGAACACACCCACCTCCTTTGTCGATTCGAAGGCTTCACAGGCAAGCAGGTAGCGTGACGCCTGGTCTGTGACCGTCAGCGGGTAGCAGTATCGGCCGTCACCGAGCTTGAACTCGCCCTTGAAGTCGGCACACCACAGATCGTTCGGCATCAGCGCCTGTGACAACACTGTCCCCTCGGCCCGGTGCCGTTGCCGCTTGCGGGCATGGGCGACCAGCCCATGCCGGTCAAGAACGGCATGCACCGTGCTCTTCGACGGCACGCGCACATCGCCGGACAGGCGCTTCACCAAAAGCTCCCGGATCTTCCTGGTACCCCAATGCGGCTTCTCTTGTCTGAGCCGCACGATCATTGCCTCCCCCGGCTCGGGCAACTGGTTGGCGTAACGCACCGGCCGTCGAGACCGATCCGTCAGCGCCTCCAGACCATCGTCCTTGTAGCGATTGAAGATCTTGTAGCCGGTCTTGCGCGAGATGCCGAACTCCCGGCACACATCGCTCATGCCTTCGCCCTCCAGCAGCCGGGCGACGAAACGCAGACGTTCCTCCATCACCGAAGTCTCTCTCCACGGCATCAACACCTCCCGCTTCAAAAAGCAAAAAGTGTCACCCATGTCTCCGGTACGAAACGTTACCTATCTCTCAGGCCGGGCACTTGGCCAAAGGTTTTCCGCCGATCGCCTGATTTCCTTCAATCTTTGATGCTGATGCCGAAATTGGCTAGGCTACACCGAAGCCAGTTCTTCAGCTTCCTGGTGGTTGAGATCACTTGATCCTTCACCGTAGCGCCAGCAAAATTCACGCCTTTGCTCTCGGATAAGAGCTATCTGCCCACCTGCCGTGACACACTTATGGTCCACACATCTTGGCCACGCGGGGCTTCTCAATTTCAGCGGTTCTTCATCTAAAATCTCTCAGCGTCCTATCTTCTGCTCCGAATTTTCTTGTTTTCTAAGGATGCGTAACGCGAGCATGGTTCGGGGAACGTTTGTCGGTTACCAAAGGAAATGTCCGCTATTTTAACATGGAGCTCTGACGTGTTAAGAAAATCCGTTTTTTTTTACGCATCGAGTCGCACATGTTAAAACCAACCTACTCTTTGCCGGATCTCCCTAAGCTCGCCGACCTGGAAACGATCGCGGTTTTAAGGGCATTAGCTTCAGCCAACAGATCGCTCGCTGAATTAAAGGGACGAGCAGCTGCGATCCCAAACCAGGGCATTCTGATTGATACCCTTGCACTGCAAGAAGCGAAGGCAAGCTCGGAGATTGAAAATATCGTCACGACGCAAGACGAGCTCTTTCAAGCAGAACTATTCCCTGAAGGCCCAGAGTCTCCAGCCGCCAAAGAAGTTGCTCTTTATCGCGATGCACTTAAGTATGGGTTTGATCGGCTGAACCAGCTTGAAGGTCTTTTACCGAATTCAACGATCATAGGTATGTTCAGACTCCTCAAGCAGCGGGACGATGGCTTTCGACAAACACCCGGTACTGCCTTGAAAAATGATCGCACCGGAGAAATCGTCTATGTCCCGCCTCAGGATCATAAAGAGATCGTTCTCGCTATGGACAGTTTGGAGCGATTTATAAATGACGACCGGCTTTCACCGTTTGATCCGCTCATCAAAATGGCGCTGGTCCACCATCAGTTCGAAAGCATACATCCATTCCCGGATGGAAATGGACGGATAGGACGTATTTTGAACGTCCTTTATCTAACGCGTGCCGACCTGCTCGAGACTCCAATTCTCTATCTCAGCAGGGCAATTAATAATTTCAAAGAGTGAATACTACCGGCTTCTGCAACATGTGCGTGACACCGGCGAGTGGGAAGGCTGGCTGGTGTATATGCTCGAAGCGGTCAATGATACCGCTAAGACCACCCTCGATCTGATTGAAAATATTCGCGAACAAATGTCAACGACGAAGCGCAGGCTTAGAGACGAGTTCCCTAAGCTTTATTCGCAGGACCTACTAAACAACCTCTTCCGGCATCCTTACACGAGAATTGATTACGTTCAAAAGGAGCTGAATATTACACGCCAGACTGCCGCTCGCTACCTGGATACGCTCGCAGATGCTGGCTTCGTCAGCAAACATCAGAGTGGAAGAAACAACTATTATATTAATGATCGTCTCGTCGCCCTCTTTCTGAAGGTCTCCGAGTGACTGAATTCCAGGTCAGCAGCTGGCGAGCGACGGCTGCGGCGTTCCCGTGGATTATCCGACCTCACTTCATGCCTCTGCAGTAGTCTCAGGCGTAAGTGTAGTCTACACGCGTCATCGATATCAGGATCGGCTCGGAGCAACTTTATCATCTATTTGCGGTTGATTGGCGCGTTTCGCGAACTATCATCAGGATCGGATAAGGCTGGCATTCCGTCGGACCGAAACCACTCCACTTTCAGCTCATCGCCATGCCGTCCCTGATTGCTTCCAATATAACCGAGGTTTCCCATGCGCATCGCCGTCGGTGGCATTCATATCGAATGCAGCACATACAATCCCGTTCTGAATGAGGAAAAGGACTTTCGGGTGTTGCGCGGGGAGGGGCTGCTGGAATCGCCCTATTTCGCCTTTCTGAAGGATTATGATGCCGAGTTCCTGCCGACGATCCATGCCCGCGCCATTGCCGGCGGGCCGGTTTCGCGCGGCACCTATGAGGGCTTCAAGAGCGAATTCCTCGCGCGGCTGAAGTCGCTGCTACCGCTTGATGGTCTGTACCTTGCCATGCACGGCGCCATGTATGTCGAGGGCATGGAGGATGCCGAAGGCGACTGGATCGGTGCGGCCCGCGCCCTCGTCGGCGAGGAATGCACTGTCTCGGCAAGCTATGACCTGCACGGTAATGTCACCCAGCGCATCATCGATGCGCTCGACATCTACTCTACCTATCGCACCGCGCCGCATATCGATGTCGAGGAGACGATGCGCCGTTCGGTTTCCATGCTGGTCAAAAGCCTGAAAACAGGTGTGAGGCCGATCGTTCTCTGGGCGCCGATCCCGGTCGTCCTGCCCGGCGAGCGCACCAGCACGGTCGATGAGCCGGCGAAGAGCCTCTATGCCTTGCTGCCCGAGATCGATGCCATGGCGGGCGTCTGGGACGCATCGCTGATGGTCGGTTACGTCTGGGCCGACGAACCGCGCGCCACGGCCGCCGCTATCATGACCGGCACCGACCGTGCCGTGCTGGAGCGTGAGGCAAGGCGGCTCGCCAGGGCCTATTGGGATGCCCGCGAAGACTTCGTCTTCGGCTGCGAGACCGGTTCGGTCGAGGAGTGCGTTGCGAGGGCGATCGCCAGCCCGACCGCTCCCGTCGTGCTCGCCGAATCTGGCGACAACCCGACCGGCGGCGGCGTCGGAGACCGGGCCGATGTCCTGGCCGAGCTGATCGCCAAAGGTGCTGACGGCGTCCTCTTTGCCGGCATTGCCGACAAGGCGGCGACCGAAGCCTGTTACGCCGCAGGTGTCGGGGCTGAGCTTGTCCTCAGTGTCGGGGCCTCGCTCGATACCAAGGGCAGCAGACCGGTCAATGCCCGCTTTACCGTCAAATTCCTGCATGAGACCGCCGACGCCGCCGATCGGCAGGCGGTCGTTTCGATCGACGGCATCGATCTCGTGCTCTCGGCCAAACGGCGACCCTACCACAATATCGCCGATTTCACCCGGCTCGGCCTCGACCCGCACGCTGCCAAGATCATCGTCGTCAAATCGGGCTATCTCTCGCCGGAACTGGCGCCGATCGCAAACCCTAACCTGATGGCGCTGTCGGAGGGCGTGGTCGATCAGTTCGTCGAGCGCCTACCGCGGCTGCGCAAGCAGCATCCGACCTATCCCTTCGACAAGGATTTTGCCTTCGAGCCGCAGGTCTTTCTCTCCGCGCGTTCGCTGCGGGCTTAAGGTCCTACCGACCCGAACAGAGAGGATTTGGCGATGCCGACGGGCTTATGCGCGCCGCAGCTACCCCGCGCCTCATGCAAGCCTATGCAGTCGGACGATAGCGGCGCCACGTCGCAAAGCGCCTGCGAGGCTCCAAGTATTGCCTGAGATACGCTGTGCTGGTGCGGTGCGCCCCCGTGCCTTTGCTGCACCGCTTATATGACTTATGCTAGATATTATTTCACCGATAATTGTTAACGACCAATCGCCTCCGTTTGTGTTCTCTTATCCTTGCGAATCAAAAAGGTTTGATTTGCCCGGGGACGACCACCATGTTCATGCATGGGGCGGTGCAACAGTTGGGTAGGAGCCTATGCTGCAGCGGATCGAAGACATTGATGCAGCCCTCATAGACAGGTTGCAGCATTCGGCATTCAAGTACTTCCTGAAATATTCCAATCCCGAAAATGGCCTGGTGGCCGATACCTCGATCGGCGGCGTACCGGCGAGCATTGCGGCCGTCGGTTTTGCCCTTTCCTCCTATCCGGTTGCTGTCGAGCGTTGCTGGATCAGCCGCAAGGAAGCAGCCGAGCGCACGGTCAATACGCTGCGTTTCTTCGCCGAGGCGCGCCAGGGCGAAGAGCGCCATGCGACCGGCCATCGCGGCTTCTTCTACCACTTCCTCCACATGGATAGCGGCAATCGCGCCTGGAACAGCGAGCTTTCGACCATCGACACGGCGCTGCTGATCGCCGGCGTACTGACCTCAGCGCAATATTTCAATCGCGGAGACGACGAGACGGAGATCGAAATCCGTCAGCTCGCGACCTTCATCTACGAACGCGTCGACTGGCGCTGGGCGCTGAACAAGGGTGACGCCATTTCCATGGGATGGAAGCCTTCGTCGGGCTTCCTGCGCTGGCGTTATCACGGCTTCGACGAGGCGATCATCCTTTATGCGCTAGCGCTCGCCTCGCCGACGCATCCCATCCCGCAGTCGAGCTACGACGCCTTCACATCGAGCTATTCCTGGATGATGTTCGGTGACCAGCCATATCTCTATGCCGGCCCGCTTTTCATTCATCTCTTTTCGCATGCCTGGATCGATTTCCGCGGCATCCAGGACAGGCCGATGAGGGAGCGCAACTGGGACTACTTCCGCAACACCCAGGTCGTCATCAACATGCAGCGCGACTATGCCGAGCGCAATCCCGGCGGTTTCGTCGGTTACAACAGGAATGTCTGGGGCTTTACCGCCTGCGACGGCCCACCGCCCACCCGGCGCATGCGCGGCGGCCGGCAGCCGAAGGTTCTGGGTTATGCCGCACGCGGCGCGCCGCTCGGACCCGATGACGGCACGATAGCACCCTGGGCCGCACTTGCCTGCCTGCCCTATGACCGGCAGGCGGCTCTCGACGGCACCAAGACGCTGCTGACCACCTATCCGAACCTGCTGTTGGAGGGCGGCTTCCCCGGCGGCTTCAATCCGACCGTCCAGACCAAACGTCCGGAGGGTTGGGTGGACGACCGCACCGTCGGCATCGACCAGGGCCTGATCGTCATGACCGTGGAAAACGAGCGTTCCGATTTCATCTGGAAGCTGATGCGGCAATCGCCGATTATCCGCCGCGGGCTCGAGCGCGCCGGCTTTACCGGCGGCTGGCTTGAGGACATCGAGCCGCAAGAGCTGGTGCGCAGGGTCGGTTAGCGCACAAGCCGACGGAAACTGATTTTCCGGAACGGATTATGCTCAGCGATCGAAGACGTGTGCCTTGCCCGATATATCCAGGCGCACGAGATCGCCTCGCGTGGGAAGGGCGACGCTCGAGGTTTTGATCCGGATCGGCGGCAGGGCAACGCCATCGAGCGAGACGGCGACCGTGCAGACCGCGCCGCCGAACTCCACCTCGACAACCCGTCCGCCGTAGTCGCGATCGCTTTCCCCGGCAATGACGCGAATCTGCTCGGGCCGCAGCATGATTTCCGCTTTGCCCTGGCGGTTGCCTTCGACGGCGACATGGCCGAGGGCGCAGTCGGCAAGACCGTTCCGGATGATGGCCGGAAGCAGCACCGCATCGCCGAGGAACAGCGCCGTCTCGCGGTCTTTTGGATGCAGATATAGCGTTTGCGGCGAACCCGCCTGGATCAGCCGCCCTTCCCTCAGGACCGCGACCTGATCGGCAAAACTCAGTGCCTCTTCCTGATCGTGCGTCACGAGAACCGCGGTAATGCCGGCCGCCTGGAGGACGCGCGCGACAGCCTTGCGCATGTTTTCCCGCAAGCCGGTGTCGAGCGCCGAGAATGGTTCGTCGAGCAGCATCAGCCGCGGCTTGCGACCAAGCGCGCGGGCGAGCGCCACGCGCTGCTGCTGCCCGCCGGAGAGCTGGTGCGGGCGCCGCGCCAGCATGCCGCGGTCGAGCTCGACCATATCGAGCAGTTCGGCGATGCGCCGCTCACGATCGGCAGCACCCCGTTCGAAGCCGAAGCCGATATTTTCAGCCACGCTCAAGTGTGGAAACAGCGCGCCATCCTGGGAGACGATGCCGATGCCCCGCTTGTGGGCCGGCACCGCCGCCAGGCCATCGGCCAGCACGTCGCCATCCAATGTCACCCTGCCGGCATCGGCCTGCTCGAAGCCGGCGATGATGCGCAGCAGGGTCGTCTTGCCCGAGCCGGACGGGCCGATGACGGCTGTGCGGCTGCCGGCCTGGACATCGAGCGAAATATCCTTCAGCGCCTGGACAGGCCCGTAGCGCTTGCTGATGTTTTCGATCGTAAGCAGCGTCATTGGCCGGCGGTCCGTTTCGATTGCGTATAAAGCGTCAGGGTGAGCGGCAGCGACAGCACGACCATCATGACGGCGTAAGGGGCGGCGGAGACATAATCGATCTCGCTCGTCAGCGACCAGAATTTCGTCGCCAGCGTATCGACGCCGTTTGGAGAGAGCATCAGCGTCGCCGTGAGTTCATTGGTAATGCCAAGTGCGGTCAGGGCGATGCTGGCAGCGGCCCCCGGTGCGGCAAGCCGCATGGTGATCTGCCGCACAGCCTGGCCGGGGGTGCGGCCGAGGCCCATCGCGGCGCGCTCCAGCTCCACCGGCGCCTGGGCGATGCTGGCGCGCAGGCCGACCATGGCCCGGGGCAGGAAAAGCATCACATAGGCGACGAGCAGCGTTGCGAAGGTCTGATAGAGCGGCAGCACGATACGAACGGTTATCGTCACCAGCGCCAGCGCCACGACGACGCCGGGCAGCGAGCCGACATAATAGTGGCAGGCTTCGAGCAGGCGCTGAAAGCGGCCGGGCGCGCGCACGGAAAGCCAGGCCATGGGGGCTGCGGCAATCGTCGCCAGCACGCCGCCGGCCATAGCGAGCGCCATCGTCTGCAGGAAGGCGGTGCCGACTTCGATGCGCCAGATCTCGCTGCCGCCGAGATAGAGCCAGCGGCCGAGTGTCAGCAACGGCACGCCGAGCGTCAGCATCGCCAGGACAACAGGCAGCAGGATGGCCAGCCCCACGAACCAGCCGAGACGCCGGCGATCGGCCGGACGCGGCGAGCCGGAACCGACGCGGGCATAACGTTCGTTGCCGCGCAGCAGCACTTCGAGGCCAAGCAGGAAAAGGCAGCAGGCAACGAGTACACCGCCGAGCATGTTGGAGGCCGGGCTGTTGTAGGAGGATTGGAACTGGTCGACGATCGCGGTGGCGAAAGTGTCGAACCGGATCATGACGAACAGGCCGTATTCCGACAGCAGGTGCAGCGCGATCAGCAGCGACCCGCCGCAAATGGCAAACCTCAACTGCGGCAGCACGGTTCGGAAGAAGACGCGCCAGGGGTCGAGACCAAGGGAAGCGGCGGCATCCTCGATGGCCGGGTCGAGACGGCGCAACGCTGCGGCAACCGGCAGATAGAGAAAGGGATAGTAAGCGAGGACAGAAACGAAGACGCCGCTCTCAAGGCCGCGCATGCCGGGGATAAGGCTGACCCAGGCATAGCTGTGCACGAAGGCCGGTACCGCGAGCGGCGCGATCGCCAGCCAGGCCCAGAGCTTGGCGCACGGAATGTCCGTTCGTTCGGTCAGCCAGGCAAGTGTCACGGCCAGCGCGATCGACAGCGGGATGGTGATTGATTCCAAAAGAACCGTATTGATGAGGAGTTCGCCGACACGGGCCCGGAAGACGAGTGTTTTCACCGTCTCCCAGCCAACATCGTAAGTTATCCAGCCGATGAAGCCGAGCGGCACGAGACTGAAGATCGCGATGACGGTGGCGAGTAGCATCATGGGCGCGTGCGGCATGCGCCGGCGCGGCAAAAGCATTCGCGCGCGCTTCGGCGCGACCGGCGCCTCGTTGCCGGCGACGAAAAATCTGTTGTCCTGCAGCAAGGCCGATGCCTTCGTACGCTGAAAAAGGAAGGCAACCGTCTTGGAAAGACAGTTGCCCGATCCCGTCATGCCCTAAGGTTTTCTTGAGCCAAAAGCAATAGTTTTGGCTGCTGCAAGCCTGCGGCAGAAAGGCCGGAGCCTATCGCGCATAAGCGCTACGACACGTAGAGAGCCTAAATCAGACCTGCCGCTGTCATCAGTTCCACGACCTTTTTGCTGTCCAGCGTCGAGGCTTCCACCTTCGGAGCATTGAGATCGGCAAGCGGAACGAGCTTGTCATTGGAAGGGGCGTCCTTGCCGACGGCATATTCATAGGACGAGCCGTTCTTCAGAACCGCCTGGCCTGCCTTGCTGGTGACGAATTTCAGGAAAGCCTGCGCTTCCTTCATGTGCTGCGTGGACTTCAGGACGCCGCCGCCCGAAACGCTGATGAAAGCGCCCGGATCCTGATTCTTGAAGTAATGCATGCCGACATTCTTGCTGTTTTCGCCGGTCTTTGCCTGATCGCCGAACCAGTAGTAGTGATAGATGACCGCGCCTTCGACTTCACCTGAATTGACCGCCTTCATGGCAACACTGTTGCCCTTGTAGGGCGTCGCATTGTCCTTGAGACCCTTCAGCCATGCCTTGGTGGCATCTTCACCCTTCAGCTGCAGCAGCGCCGCGACGATGGCCTGAAAGTCGGCGCCGGCGGGCGATGCACCCCAGCGGCCCTTCCAGGCGGGGTCGGCGAGGTCGAGCAGCGACTTCGGCAGCTTGTCTTCGCTGAGCTTCGTCTTGTCATAGGCAAAGACGGTAGAGCGGGCGGCAATGCCGGTCCACATGCCGTCGGCCGGACGATACTGCTCCGGCACCTGATCCAGTGTTTCCTTTTCGACCGGGGCGAAGAGGCCGGCGCCGTCGACCAGCGTCATGGCCGGCGAATTCTCGGTCAGGAAAACATCGGCGGGGGATGCGTCGCCTTCCTGAATGATCTGGTTGGCGAACTGCATGTCGCCGCCCTGGCGCATGGTGACCTTGATGCCGGTCTCCTTGGTAAAGGCATCGATCCACTCGCGGCCCAGGCTTTCGTGCTGCGCATTGTAGACGACGAGACCTTCATCCTGCGCATTGGCGCTGCCTGCGAGCACCGTGGTGGAGAGAAGCGAAGCGGCGAGCGCCAGCACGTGGGAAAAACGGTTAACAGCAGTTATCATGAGGGCCTCCATGGCGATGTCACCCCAACAGGGTAAGAGGCGTATATTTTTCCTGACTGTTCATTTCAAGTTTCGTCGCTGAGAAAAAAGCATCACAAAATTTTGACCCAATATTTCAGATTGCGAGGGAATAAATCTCGATCGAGCCAAAAAGGCGACGGTGGGCCCAGTGTCGCCTTTGTTGAGATTGTGCTTATTCGACGTCGAACTTGACGCCTTGCGCAAGCGGCAGCGTGCTGCCGTAATTGATCGTGTTGGTGGCGCGGCGCATATAGGCCTTCCACGCATCCGAGCCGGATTCGCGTCCGCCGCCGGTCTCTTTTTCGCCCCCGAAGGCGCCGCCGATTTCGGCGCCCGAAGGCCCGAGGTTGACGTTGGCGATACCGCAATCCGAGCCGCGCGCCGAAACGAAGGTTTCCGCCTCGCGCATGTCGTTGGTGAAGATCGACGACGACAATCCCTGCGGCACGGCATTGTGCAAGTCCAGCACCGCATTGAAATCGCTGTATTTCATGACGTAGAGAATGGGCGCGAAGGTCTCGTGCTCGACCGGGCCGATCTGATCGGGCATTTCGACCAGCGCCGGGCGAACGTAGAAGGCATCGGCCGAACCATTGTCGACGCGTTCGCCGCCGGTCACCTTGCCGCCGGCCGCCTTTGCCTCGCCGAGCGCCGCCTGCATCTTCTCGAAAGCCTGACCGTCGATCAGCGGGCCCACCAGTGTGCCGGTCTCCAGCGGATTACCGATGGTGACGGAGCCGTAGGCCTTCTGCAGGCGCGGCACCAGCTTGTTGTAGACGCTTTCATGGACGAAGAGACGGCGCAGTGTCGTGCAGCGCTGGCCGGCCGTGCCCATGGCGGAGAAGGCGACGCCACGCAGCGTCAGGTCGAGGTCGGCGCTCGGGCAGACGATCGCGGCATTGTTGCCGCCGAGTTCGAGTATGGCGCGGGCAAAACGCTGCGACAGGCGCGGGCCGACGGCGCGGCCCATGGCCGTCGAGCCGGTGGCGGAAACCAGCGGGATTTTCGGGTGGTCGACCAGCACCTCGCCGACCTCACGGCCGCCGATGATCAGGGTGGATAGATTGGCCGGCGCCTTGCCGCCCTCGGCGACGAAGCGCTTCAGGGCCTTTTCGAACAGCGCCTGCACGGCAAGGGCGGTCAGTGGCGTCTTTTCCGAGGGTTTCCAGACGGTGGAATTGCCGCAGACCATCGCCAGCGCTGCATTCCACGACCAGACGGCGACCGGGAAGTTGAAGGCAGAAATGATGCCGATCGCGCCGAGAGGGTGCCAGCTTTCCATCATCCGGTGCTCCGAGCGCTCGGTGGCGATCGTCAGGCCATAGAGCTGGCGCGACAGGCCAACAGCGAAATCGCAGATGTCGATCATCTCCTGAACCTCGCCGAGGCCCTCGGAGGTGATCTTGCCGACTTCGATCGAGACGAGGCGGCCGAGCGCCGTCTTGGCGGCACGCAGCTCCTCGCCGAGCAGGCGGATCAACTCGCCGCGCTTCGGCGCCGGCACATTACGCCATTCCAGGAAAGCCTTGTGCGCCTCTTCGATCGCCGCTTTCGTTTCGGAAACGGAATTTTCTCTCAGTCTGCCGATCTCCTTGCCGGTGACGGGCGAGGAGACGGACAGCGTGCCGCCCTGATAGCGGCCGGCATCGACGCCGAGTTCGGCAAGCAGCTTGGCGGTTTCGGTGGCGAGATCGAGGACGGCGATGGTCATTGTCGTGTTTCCAATCTTATTGTTCTCAGAAGCGCTTGTCGGTTCTCAGAGGCGGGCATCGGCGAAATGGGCGACCTGAGCGCCGGCTTCGTACCATAGTTCCTTGAGCGCACGAAAGCTCGGCTCGGTGGGTGACGTCAGCGGCAGCGGCAGATCGGCCTCGGCTAGCCGGCCGAGAATATGCTCGGCCAATGTGCGGCCGAAGACCGTGCCCGGGGCTATGCCGCGGCCATTATAGCCCGAAAAGCCGATGACATTGGGGGCGAATTTGTGGAAGCGCGGCAGCGCATTGTCGGTCATGCCGATCTGGCCATACCATTCGCATTCGAACTCGACATCGCCGATAACGGGAAAGAGCCGCTTCAGGGCGCGCTTAGCCCAGCCCTTGTGCACCGCAAGGCCGGTATTGCGCAGCGCGCCGACGCTGCCGAAGACGAGGCGCCCAGCCCGATCCATGCGGAAGGAGGATAGAATGTCCTTGGTGTCCCACGCGCCTTCCCGGCCCGGCAGGATCGACTGACGAAGATTGTGGCCGAGCGGTGCGGTGGCGAAATTGAAATAGGGCAGGTAAACCTGCTCGTTGCGCACCTGCTCGAAGGGGCCTGTGCTGTAGGCATCGGTCGCAACGATGATCCAGTCTGCGCTGGTCTCGCCGCCGTCCGTCTTCACGGCCCAGCGGCTGCCTTGTCGCTCCGTTGCGGTCACGGGGCTCGATGTATGAATGGCGACGCCTGCCTTGACGGCGGCATGGGCGAGGCCGCGTGCATAGGCAAGCGGCTGCAGTGTGCCGGCACGCAGATCGAGCAGCGAACCGGCATAGGCATCGCTGCCGATGCGTTTGGCCGTCTCCGCCGCATCGAGCAGTTTCACGGGCGCGCCACGCGCGGACCATTGCGCCGCGCGCTCCTCGATCTCCTTCAGCCCCTCGGCGCCGACGGCGCAGTGCAGCGTGCCGTTGCGCTCGAGTTCGCAGGCGATCCCATGTTTGTCGATCAGTTCCATGACGAGCTTCGGCGCATTTCCGAGCAAATCGAGCAGCCGTTCGCCATGGACTGGGCCGAGCACACCGGGGAGGTCGTTGGGCATCACCCACATGCCGGCATTGATCAGACCGACATTGCGCCCCGCACCGCCGAAGCCGATCTCCTTCGCCTCCAGCAGCACCACCTTCGAACCGGCCTCGGCGAGATGCAGGCCAGCGGAGAGACCGGTATAGCCGCCACCGACGATGACGACGTCGGCCGATACCGCGCCTTGGAGAGGCGAGGTCGCCGGCGGTTCGCCTGCGGTCTTTTCCCAGAGGCCGTGGGAGCGCGGATCATTCAGCATGGCACAGTCCGATCGGATGAAACCGGTGTACTCTAGCGCATAAGAACAGCGGTTGAAGCGGTGATTTCACGCAACGGTCCTCAGCTGCAGGCCTGCGAGCCCGAGCGCCTTCATCGCGGCATCCAGCGATGCGGCCTGCCGTTCCGCGTAAAGCGCCAGCTCGTCCTGAACGGTCGCTCCGAGTGCGGTCTCGAAGGCGTCGCGGTTCGATCGCATCGCATAATTCTGCTGCTGATCGGTGCCGAGATTCGACTGGAAGATGCCGGCCGCGCTGACGGGCAGGAAGTCTTCATAGACGATCGGCGCGAAAGCGAGATAGCCCTTGGCGAGGAGCGCTTCGGGATCGCGCGGCAAGGTCCCGGCGATCGCGGCGGCAATGCCCGCGGGCGTGGCGGAATAACGAAAGAAGGCGAGATCCTGGCTGCGCAGCTCATCCCAGCTGTCCGGCAGCGCCTTGAAGCGCTCAGCCAGTTCCTGGTCATAGGCGCCGGCTTTGGAGCCGCCGGCGCCGACCTGCACTTCGCCGCGAACCGAGGCAAGCAGTCGGTCGTAGAGCGCCCGGCCCTTGGCCGTCAACGCCACGCCGCGCTGTTCGATCTCGCCGAAGCGGGCGGTATGCGTGCCCTGGACCGCACCCTCGTCACCCGAGAAGACGATCGCCTCCTCCAGCGCCTTGAAGCTCGTCTGCCGCAGCAGGATATCGCACTGCCGGCGCGGCGGCCCTTCGATGACTGCTTTCGGAGTGATGCCGCGTTCCGGCATGCGGGCCTGCACCGCATCGATATCGAGCGTGCGCGGCGTCAAGTGGTTGATGTGCGGCCCCTTGAAGCTGACGACATCGGCGATCAGCCGATGCGCGTCGTGCAGGCGCTTGTAGGTTTCGGCACTGACGGTGGCTTCGCCGTGCCAACGGAAGGTTTCAAGCGCCTCGGCGACGAATTCAGTCGCTTCCGCCTCGGTCAGGCCGCCATTCTGCTCGTGACGCTCGATCAACGCGATGGCACGCGGCGTATAGATGCGCCGCTTGGCCAGAATGGCCTCGGCCTCCCGCCGCAGGCCTTCATCCTCGATCAGTTCCAGGCGCAGCAGCGAGGTGAAGACGCGGAACGGATTGATGTTGAGCGCCGCCTCGTCGATCGGACGGAAGCAGGTGGAATGAACCGGCACGCCGGCGACCGAAAGATCGTAATAGCCGACCGCCTGCATGCCCATGACGGCAAACAGCCGGCGGATGGTGAAAAGCTCTTCCGCCGTACCGAGGCGGATGGCGCCGTGACGCTCGACATCGATGCGTTCCAGCTCGCCGGCGCGGGCCAGGCGCTCGCGCAGATCCGGATTGCTTTCGAGGCAACCGGCATTCACATCCGCCACGAGCTCGATCAGCGTGCCATATTGCGGCACCTCCGTCCGGTACATCTGCGACATCGCGTCGGTGAAGAGCGAGCGGATACGATCTGTTGAAATGAAGGCTTGTGGCATCTAAGGCTCCGGCTCATTCCGATTTTGCAGGATGAAACCCTTTACAAGCACCGCAAAGGCAGAAATATCGACATTTCGGAAATAGCTCATTCTGAAACGGAATGATCATGCTCGCTTCAAGGCGTTTTCTGCCGTCGATTACACATCTCGCCGCCTTCGAGGCGGTCGCCCGCACAGGCAGCGTGACGGCGGCGGCGCGCGAACTCGACCTGACACAGAGCGCCGTCAGCCGTCAGGTCAGCGCGTTGGAGGAGCAGCTTGGAGTCGAGCTCTTCTTGCGTGAACGCCGGACCATGCGGCTGACGCTGGCCGGCGACGGTTACGCCCGCGAGATTCGCGAGGCGCTGCGCCGGATCTCGAGCGCCTCGTTGAACCTGCGCGCCAACCCCTACGGCGGCACGCTCACTCTCGCCATCCTGCCGACCTTCGGCACGCGCTGGCTGGCGCCACGCTTGGGGCGCTTTCTCAGCGCCAATCCCGGCGTAACGATCAATCTCGCGACTCGTCTTTCGCCCTTTGACTTCCGGCTCGATTCGATTGACGCCGCGATCCATTTCGGCCACCCGCACTGGCCTGGCGCGGAACTCACCTTGCTGATGTCGGAGCGTACGGTGCCGGCCTGCAGCCCTGATTTTCTGAAACAGCGCAGGATTTCGCAGCCAGAGGACCTGCTTGCCGTTCCACTCCTGCATCTGACCACGCGCCCCGATGCCTGGGAGCAATGGTTCGCCGGCAACGGCGTTTCCTTCGAAAGCGTGCACGGTATGCTCGTTGATCAGTTCGCCACCGCAGCGCAAGCGGCGATCGCCGGCCTCGGTGTCGCCCTGTTGCCGACATTCCTGATGCATGAAGAACTCAAGCGCGGCGATCTCGTCGCCGCCGTCGACCGGGAGATGGAGAGCCGCGAGCGCTATTATCTCGCCTGTCCCAGCGAGCGCGCCGATTATGCGCCGCTTGCCGCCTTTCGCGACTGGATCGTCGCCGAAGCGGCGGCCGGAGGGACCGTGTGAGGAACGGCTTGCATCGGCATGGCGCTTTCGACCATTATGCGCGCCAAACAACTTTGCAGGAAATCTCCATGAAACCGATCTTCGTCCAGCTCCAATGCGCCCCCGGCAAGACCTATGAGGTCGCCGACGCCATCTACCAGACCGAGCTGGTCTCGGAGCTCTATTCAACGAGCGGCGATTACGACCTGCTGTTGAAGGTCTATATCGAGGAAGGCCAGGACATCGGCAAGTTCATCAACGACAATATCGCCAACATTCCTGGCATCGTCCGGTCGCTGACGACCCTCACCTTCAAAGCCTTCTGAACACCGTCAGACACGATTAACCCTGTTGCGAAGAATCGCCTCCGCAGGACGTCGCTGAAACCACGCCTTAACGCCTGAGATAACTGGTCGTTGCTATAAATCCGCGTCAACACGCGTTTGGCATACGCAGCGATAGGTAGAAAATGGCGATCGTCGAGGCAGACAGGGTGCGCGAGAATCCGCAGCCGCAAACGGCTCCGCTGATCGTCCATGTCGTGCGCCAGTTCCTGCCCAATCGCGGCGGCCTGGAAGACGTCGTCGCCAATCTCAGCCGCCAGACCCTTCGGCGTGGCTATCGTGTCCGTGTCGTTACGCTGAACTCCCTGTTTACCGCGCCAGAGGACAGGCTGCCGTCGCGCGAAAATATCGACGGTATCGAGGTGGTGCGCATTCCGTGGTCCGGCAGCAGTCGTTATCCGCTGGCGCCGCAGGTTTTTCGCCATCTCGGCGACGCCGATCTCGTGCATGTCCATGCCATCGACTTCTTCTTCGATGCGCTCGCCTGGGGCCGGATGCTGCACCGCAAACCGATGATCGTCACCACCCATGGCGGTTTCTTCCACACCCGGAAATATGCGGCGATCAAGAAGATATGGTTCCGCACGCTGACCCGCGCCTCAGCGAGGGCCTATCGCCGTGTGGTTTGCTGCAGCGCCTCCGATCTCAAGCAGTTTTCCGAAATCGTGCCGGACAGCGTGCTGGTCGAGAACGGCGCCGATGTCGGCAAGTTCGCCGACACCGCCTCGCGTCGCGCAAGACGCCGCATCGTCACCATCGGCCGATTTTCAGTGAACAAGCGGCTGGACCATCTGCTCGACGTGATAGCAGTTCTGAAGAGCCGCGATCCGGAATGGCATCTCGACATTGTCGGGGCCGAATCCGACCTGAACCGGGTGGATATCGAAGGCGAGATCGAAAGCCGGGACCTGACCGGCCGCGTCACCCTGCATGTGTCGCCAGACAATGAGACCATCCGCCGGATCATCACTGCGGCTTCGCTCTTCGCCTCCGCTTCGGAATATGAGGGTTTCGGCCTGGTCGCGCTGGAGGCGATGAGTGCCGGCCTGCTGCCGGTGCTGAACGCCAACGACGCCTTTCAGACGCTCGCCGATCGGCACCGCGTCATCAGGCTTGCCGATTTCACCAGTCCGGAGAGTGCCGCGACCGCCGTGGAATCGGCCTATGACAGCCTTGCGGGCCGACCGGATGTCCTTCGCTCTGAGCTTCTCGACGCCGTGCGCGGCTATTCCTGGGATATCGTCGCCGGGCGTTACATCGATCTCTACAGATCGCTTGATATCGCCGCCGCGGAAAGCCGCTGACCTACCCCGACAGAAGATCCGCTTACGCCCGCGCAAGACGAATGATCTCGTCGAGGACGAATTTGCGTGATTGCGGCGGCGTCAGATTGTGGTCGGCATCCGGCAGCATCAGCAGCCGCACGTTTGGATAGCGGGAAAGCCTGGCGCCGCGCGGGCCGAAATGGAAATAGACATGGTCGAGGCCGACGTCGCCTTCGCTGTAGATCAGTGTCAGCGGCACCTTTCGCTTGCCGAACAGCGCGAAGGACTGCCGGACCTCACGGGCAGTATGGCGCCGGTCGGGAAGCAGTTCGAGCAATGGCGCGACGAAGGGCGACAGCCGCCGGCCACCGGCGATGACGATATTGCGCAGCGCAGACACGACGTCGACTTGACCGCGCAGCAGCCGCTTCAACGTGTCGAGCCGCGCCAGGCGCTGGCCGTAATCGTCGAGGCTGCGGGGAACGGAGACGACATGCTCGCGGCGCACCGGCACCTTCGGATCCCAGTAATAGACGAAGGGATTGATCGAGACGACCGCCTTCAGCCGCTCGTCGGCGACGCCGGCGCGGAAAGCTACATAGCCGCCGCTGCAGCGGCCGGCGACCATGATAGGGCCAGCAACGACATTTTCGAGCAGATCGAGAGCGGCGATCGCATCGGCGGTCTGCGTCATCGAATACAGCACCTGCTCCGGCGCATCCGGCCGCGGCGGGCTGTCGCCGACATTGGCGGAATCAAAGCGCAGCGAAACGACGCCATGGCGCGCGAGTTCGCGTGCCATGTCCACCGTCGTCCGTCCCCAGCCGGCATGCCGGTCATAGGCGGTCGACAGGAAGAGCACGGCATTGCCCCTGATCTCGCCAAGCGGTCGGCTGACGACACCGACCAGATGATCGTGACTTCCGAAACGCACCGGCGTTTCCAGGAAACCGTCGCCGGCAAGCGGGATGGTTTCGATCGCGGCCGGCGAATGAACGGCGCATGTCTCCGCGGTCGCGGTCTTCAGCCAGGCCGTCAAAAGCTCGACCACAGCCATGGGTGTCTTGGCGAAGAGCGGATTGGTGACGAGTTCGTCATAGCCGTCGAACACTTTCTGCTCGACATTGGCGCCAAGCGCCTGCAGCGCATCGGCAAAGCCAGTATCTTCGGCCCTAACAGGGCGTTCGAGGATCAGATAGCGGGACGCCGCCAGCCCCTGCGGCGCGACGATGTTGAGCTTGCCGAGCTCGGCGGCGATCTCTTCCGGCATGACGAGCCCGGCGATCTGCACCTTTGCAGCCTGCACATGCTCATGGCCGAGGCCGAGATCGGCGTCGATGATCTTCGACCACATGTTGAGCTCACGCAGATAGGCGCGGCCGCTCAGCACCGGCGCCAGCATGACGAGGCTATCGACGCCCTCGATCGAGGAGCCGATCCGCTGGGCAAGGGTCGCGCCGAGACCTTGGCCGATCAGGATGATGCGGTCGCAGCCGGTAAGCGATTTCAGCTTGGCGGCCGCCGCGCGGATCGAGTTTTCCCAGGTTTCCAGCCTTGCCGGCAGCGCACTAAAATCGAGCGCATCGCCGGTGCCGCGATAATCGAAACGCAGACTGGGCACGCCTATATCGGAGAAATGTTCAGCCGCGACCCGGAAGAACTTGCGGCTGCACATCTCCTCGAAGCCCCATGGACTGACGAAAAGGACCGCGGCCGAGCGCTTGGCAGATTCAGGATTCTCAGGCATGAACAGCCCGATCGTCCCATCGAAGACAACGGGCAGGGCGGCGCTGCGTCCGGCACCTTCGGCCGGTTCGGGCGAAAATTCGCCGGGCGCCACCTTGGCGCGGTCTGGATCGCCGGGGCGCCCCGGTGCAATGAAGTCGATTACGCGGCTGACCGGCCGCCGCAGTGCCGACGGCATTTTTTCGACAATGGAACGCATCACCTCGACATCCTCGACGGGCACGGCGCGCAGCACTCGGAGTGCGGCGAAATGCGCAATCGTGCCGGCGATTATCGCGAAGATAAGACCGATCGGGCCATGGACGAATTCCAGCACTGAAATCGCCGCGCAGGCGCACAAAACGGAGGCGAGCGTCACCTTCGTCAGGCTTGCGTAGAGACCCGAAAGCTGGGACCCGAATCCTGTCTGTCTGATCATCATCACCGACATCGCAACGAACACGAGAATGCGTACGATTGCGGCCCCCTCGGCGGCAAGCCTAGGTATGATCAGTAAACAACCCGCTACCATGAGGATGCCACCTATCACACTGATGTTGAGGCGGGAGCGGGCCTTGTCCATCGACAGCAGATAGAGGCTGAGGATCTGCATGAATGTGTAGGCGGGAGCGACGAGCGCGAGCAGCGCGACCACCGTGCCGCTGCGGCGGAAGGCTTCCCCGAACACGACGAGCACCAGTTCGCTGGAGATGGCGGCCAGCCCGAGGCTCATCGGCAGCACGATATAGGCCATGCTGCGGGTGACTGCGGCGAAGACCTCGACAGGCAAGGTCGAATCGTCGCTGCTGTGCCGCCGTTCGGAATAATAGGGCAGCAGGCTGCCGGTCATCTGGATCGGCAGTTGCAGCGCGATATTGGCAATCGACAGGCCGACGGCGTAATAGCCGACCATTTCCACCGACCAGAACTGCTGCAGGAAGAGCAGTTCGAGACGGTTGAGGAAGATGGAATCGATGATGAACTGGAGCGACAGGATGATGGAGGAGGAAGCGAGGTACTTCAGCGAGACCCCGCACCAGTCGCGCCGTGTAAGAAGGATCGGCAGCGTGGCGAAAAACAGCACGAGCTGGCCGAGCGCATAACCGACGAGAACGCCCTCGACGCCATAGAGCACGGCGCCGGTGGCGACCCCGGCGAGCTGGATTATCGAGACGGCGACGGTCAGCTTGAAGAAGCTGCCGAGCTTCTTTTCGCCGATCAGGTAGAATTTGACGAAAGATCCGATCGCCTGGATGAAAAACAGCGCGCCGGTGACGAGCGCAACGGAAGGCGCGGTTTCTGCCCAGTGCATCTCCTCCGAAGTCAGGAAGAACAGGGCGTAGAGCGCCAGCAGCAGCACTGTCGAAAACATCATAAAGCTGACGAGGATGGCGGCAAAGCCTCGCCGGCGGCGCGCGTCATAGCCCTCCGCTGAAAGCTGCGGCAGGGTCTTCAGCAGCGTGATGCTGGAGCCGAGTTCGGCGATCGAGGCGCCCGTCATCACCAGCCACAGCGAGAAGGCGACGATGCCGTTGGCCTCCGGCCCAAGCAGCCGCGCGGTGATGATCGAAGAGACGAAGCCCGTCAGCAGCAGCAGCATGCCCGCCGCCGCATTCATCACCGAATTTGCGATAATACCCTTCGACATCTGTCCATCCGCGGGGATCAGCCTAAAGCGCGTCGCGATCTTTCAGATTCGCTCCTCGCGCTTTAGGCTTTTGTTTTACGCATGTCGTTATCGCAAAACCGCTGCACACTTTTGCGCAACATGCTTTGCGGCCGCATGCCCGTCATCACTAATGCGAAAATGTTAAAATAGAGCGGAGTGGTGACCTCACCTTAGCTCGTCTGCATCGCCGCCAGCTTCTGGAGCGCCTTCTCATAACTGTTCTCTGCGAGGTAGCGCAGCAGGAACTCGCGCGCCTTGCCGGCCTTCTCTCGTGCGCGCTCGGGCGCACGGAAGATATCGCCGAGATGCGCAGCCGCGATTTCGGGAGAGGGATCCGCCCAAACCGCGCCCGGCAGCCCCGCAAATTCAGGATGGGAATCGACGACAGGGATGAGGGGAGAGGCGACCAGCCAGCTGTTCTCGGGGTCGCAGAAATCTTCCGTGCCCGACCAAGCGGTTGATATGACAGGGGTACGATGCATGATCGCCTCAGCAACCGTCAGCCCGAAACCTTCCGAGCGATGCAGCGAGAGATAGGCATTGGAAGAGCGGATGAGGCCGTTGATCTCGGCATTCGAGAGCTTGTCGGTGATGATCCGGATACGGCTATCGCCAGCGACCGAAGCAATCAGTTCGCGTAATCCCTGATCCTTGCCGATATCACCGCTCGCCTTCATCAGCAGAAAGGCGCTCTGGCATTCGGCGCTGAACAGTCTGAAGGCTTCGATGACGGCTTGCGGGTTCTTCCGGTTGATCGAGGAGCCGGCGCTGAAGATGAAGCTGACGAGAAAGGCATCTTTCTCGATGCCGAACTTCTCCCGTATGCCCTCTGCGGCCGGCTTCTCGGTGACGGGATGCGGAACCACGATGACGGGCGCCGCCGTCAGCGGTGCAATCGTCCGTCTGGTGAATTCCGAGGGTACGAAGACGGCATTCATGTAGCGCAACCCGTTGCGCCACTCCGCCGGCGCGACTTCAAGCTCCCAGGCGAAATAGCCGATGTTGAAGGCGCGGGTGAAATTGGCGACACCCATCTTCAGGATGGCGCGCGGCAGCATCGGCGGGTTGAGATGCCAGATACGGCTTCCCGGCGGTTCGGCCGGAAGGTCCGACGACACCCAGCCGTCAAAGGATTTTTCATCCGGATGCGTGCTGACATCTGAGAGCGAAATCGCCCGTCCCGCTTGCGAAAGCGCCCCGGCACAAAGCCTTGCCGATTCACCGACACCAACGGGCATCGAGAAATAGCCGATGATTTCGACCGGCTTGCGCGGATTGAAGGCGAGACGCGACCGCGGGATCAGCCGCTGCAGGAGATGGGCGCGTAGATAGCGGTATATCGTTCTCAAATTGCGATCTTTCGGTGAGTTTGCATTGTTCCCTGCGAGCCTCAGGCCGTGAGCCCGATGCGACGCGAACTGCCAAGACTTCTGATTTCGCCCGTCGGTGGAACATCGCTCTCAGTGCCGGAGAGCGCGGAGAGCTTCACGCGCCGCACCGGGCCGGGAGCAAGATGGAACCAGTCGTCGTCGGCTCTGTAGCCTTCGACGTCGATATGCACCGATTGCGCCAGTCGGTCGGTCCTGAGATCGATGACCCAGCTGTCGCCGTCTCTGCCGAGTGACGCCTCGATGCTGGCGTCGTGCAGGGCCTTTCCGCGTCCGCAGGGGAAATGGAAGCTTTCCGCGAGAACGACGCCATCGGCGAGCGAGCGCAGGCGCGCCACACTGGCATCATGGGCCGGCGGGCCGAAACGGAAGGCATAGGTCGTATCGAAGAAGGCGCCGAACAGCGCGGTGGTGGCAAAGCGTTCGGCGCTTCTTGCAGCCAGCTTGAAAGCCATGTTGCCGCTGACGACCTGCTGTTTTCCATCACGCAGGCAGGCGACCTCGAGTTCCAGGTCAAGGTCGGTGTCGGTCTCGTTCACGACATGCACGTCGAGACCGTTGGTTCCCTCATCGGTGAAGATCGCCTGAACCGGCCGGAAGGCTCGGCGCATCGCATACCAGACAGGTTTCGGTTCGCCGGTGGAATCGATCACGCCCCAGCCGGGGCCGGGCAGCAGGTCCTGCAGCGTCCAGACGAGCGCTCCGTTGCAGCCGGAGCCTTTGCGCCGCCATTCGGCGAAGGTCTCTTCGATGACCTCGCCGGTCACGGCACGGGAAAAGTCCAGATAGCGTTCCTGATCTTCGCGGCGCAGCCGGGCCGGATCGAAGTCGTAGAGAAGCTCCAGATAAAAGTCGCGAACATCCTCGAAATCCCACGATGCGCTGCGATCGCGGGGCACACGCGCCTTCCACAGCGGGCTGTGGACGGCGGGTACGTCGAGATGGCGCTGCAGCGTCCTTTGCTGCGGCACATGCGCAAAGGCGAGGCTTTCGGAGGCAAAGCGCACATTGGCGCGGCGGGCATCGGCAATCGGCCGCATATAGGCGCCGACCCCGTAATAATGCGCAATGCCGGAATTGGGCGCAAAGGGCATCGCTCCGCCATAGGGCGAATTCGGCGCATAGGGCACGTCGGGACGCATGCGCGCGGCGATCGCCGGGATGATTTCGTCGGTGACCGGTCCGCTCCAAAATTCCATGGGCAGGCCGAGCATCGCCGCCTGCTGATGAATCTCGCTGCCGCCGCAAAGTACCGCGAGCGAAGGCGACGCCTGGACACCGTGCAGGAATTCCTCAACCTCGGCATGCACATGGCCGAGGAAAGCCTTGTCGTTGCGCGGATAATCGAAATTGGCGAACATGAAATCCTGCCACACGAGCAGACCGAGTTCGTCGCAGAGCGCAAAGAAATCGGGCGTCTCATAGGCCATGGTGCCGCCGATGCGGATCATGTTCATGCCGGCTTGGCAGGCAAGCCGCAGGAACGGCTCATAATCCGCGCGCCCGCCCGGCAGCTGCGCAATATCGGCGGTCGTCCAGACCGCGCCGCGGCAGAAGACACGCTCGCCGTTGACAAGGAGCGCGAAGTCTTCGCCATCCGCACCGCGGTCGACGTCGATGCGCCGGAAGCCGGTGCTGCCGAGCGAATATTCCTCGCCGGCGGAAACCAGCGTCAGATCGTAGAGACGTGGCGTGCCGTGCGTATGCGGCCACCAGGGCTCAATGTCGGACAGCTTGAGGATAGCCGAATAATGATTTTCGCCGATCTTCTCGAAGGGCTGTTCCATGCCGCCGCAGCGCAGCAGCATTGCCGGGTCTTCTGCATTGTTATGCAAGGAAACGCTCAGCCGGCCGGCGCCGCTTTCCTCCAGTACCGCGCGGATGCAGACATTGTCGATCGATTTGGGATCGCGTTGCACCAATGAAATCGGCCGCCATGGCCCGACGGCGTGGATATCGGGGCACCAGCCTGGCATATGGCCGAGCAGCGTCGTACGGAAATTCTTCAGGCCCGCCGGCGTGATCATCTGCGGCCGCCAGCGCGCACGCGGACCGGGTTCGGACAACCGAGGGCCGAGCGCCCGGAAGCAGAGCGCCAGCTCGTCGCCACCCGAAAGCGTCACCGGGAGCTCATGCGCCGTGAACATGCTTTCGGAAAAGAGGATTTCCTGGCCGTTGAGGAAGACATTGCAGATCGTGGCCAGCCCGCCGAAACGCAGGATGGCTTCGCCGGGCTCGGCATCAAAAAGCCGGCAGAGATACCAAGCGTCCTTCGTATTCAACGGTTCGGGATTTTCCCGATCGAAGAGCCCGGCTTTTTCAAGCGCTGCCGCAACCGTGCCGGGAACGGGCGCAGGGATGAACTGCGCGGAAAGAGGGATATCGTGCGGTACGGCGCAGGCGCCCGGCTCCGTCAGGATTAAATTCCAGCCTTCGGAAAGCACGCTTTCCCGGGCTCCGATGCTTGCCAAACGCCCCCGCATTGTCTGATCTCCGGCTTCAGATTCGCTCCGCAAGCGATGCCATCATGGAATCCCATGCATCGGCGGCCGGATCAAGGGCTGCCTGCAGCGGCTCGAACCTCCTGCGGGCAACGGCGCGGGCAAGCTGGAACTGCACGGACTTCGCCGCGTCTGAAATGCGTCGCGCATCCTCGGCGGCGGCCGTAAATTCGGGAGAGAGCCAGAGCAGATGATCGGCCGCCAGTTCGAAATTGGCGCCGACCTGTCGAAGCGTGTTGAAGGCGTATTTGTGGAAGAAGCCGAACGGCCGCTCCGCCACCGCTTCCACCTGTTGGGGTAAGACGCGCGCGAAGGCGCGGATCGGGTTTTCGCGGGGACGCCTGGCGAAGTGAAAACCCGCAAGCCGCCGTGCGGTCGCGCGCAGATGCGCTTCGTCAGCGGGCTTTTCCGGAAACCGGGCAAATTCCGTATAGGGCAAGAAGGGCGGGTCGTTCTCCGTCAGCTGCTGCTGGAACAGCCCATCGAAATCCTCGCCTTCGAGGCGGAAATAGCCGGCATTGTGAAAATACTCGACGCGCTTTGCCGCAACATCAAGCCGGTTGACCGCAACCGTCGTCTTGCCATGCTCCTGCCGATAGGAGGTGCCGCGCGTATCCGGCATGTAGAAGGAATCCATCTCGATCAGGCAGAGACGACCGCGCGCGATCTGCACTTCGACATGCCGTTCGACACGGTCGTAGATGGCAAGCTCGGTCGCGCGGATGCCGTAAAGCGCTTCGAGATCTTCGAGCGGCACCTTGAAGAAGGTGAACTGATCGCCTTCGAAATCCTGCGCCAGGGTGAAACCCAGCATCGCCTCGGGCGCGACGCCCGCGGTGTTCAGCACCTCGATCCAGAGATCGACATAGCAGTTGGTTTCCGGCCATGCGCGCTCGCCGGAATGCAGCGCATGCTGCCGGTAGGTTTCCGGACTGATCGCCGGGAAGACCGATGTCATCGCCGTCATCAGCCCCACAGCGTTTTCCGCACGCTGGCTGGCCACTGCTTCATGTCGAGCCCGTGATGATGGAAGAGGGCGAGCGCGATACGCTCCAGGCCAAAGCCGACGCAAGCGGTGTGCGCAACGCTGCCGTCTTCCAGATTGAGGCCCCACTTCAGACCGAAGGAGTCCTGATGGTAATTGAAGCTCATGCAGGCCGTCGGCTTCGCCCTAGAGGTAATCGGGATCAGCAGCTCGAACTTCAGGTTCTGGTCGCGCTGGTTGTTGACCATCATTTTGCCGGCGCGGCCGAAGAAGGGGTCGTTGGCAACGTCGATGGTCACATCGAGGCCGAGTTGCTTCATCATCTCGACACCGCGGTCCATCCATTTCTGACGGAAATCGGTGACGTGCTGCTCCGTTCCCATGCAGACATATTCGCGCATGCGAAAGAGCTGCTGGCGGGCCGGATCCTTGGACGGCTCGTGACGGAAACAATAGGATTGCAGATCGAACAGGCCGCCCGTCTTCGGCAGGTCGCCGCGCTTGGCGACCGTCGGATAGAGCGGGTAGCAGGCAGCCGGCGTCAGCACGATATCGGTCGCCTGCTGATCCTTGGTCCAGTCCTCGCCGACTTCCATGCATTCAAGCAGGCTCATATGGTCGAGCTCGCTGCCGCAGAAACTGTGCACCGTGCCGGCAAGCTGCGGGAAGCTTTTCATGTAACCGCTCTTTTCGAAGAGCGCGCGGTTCATGCCGGGCGGGAAACGCATCGCCTCGGCGCCGTCGGCACCGCCGAACCTGTCGATCAGCCGTTCGAAGGCTGTGATGACATCTTCGAACTGGCCGCTGCGGCCATAGAGACCGTCAACGCCGGTATCGATCAGCAGGCCGGACTCGAAGAGCCGGTCCAGAAACGAGGTCTGCATATCCATGGCTTTATCCCAGTAGGCTAGTGTCCTGCTTGTGGACGAGAAGCATGCTCGATGTGTTGGCGAGGATGCGGTCGTTCGAAATCATGAGCTGTGCGGAATGAGCATCGCGCAGATGGCGTCCGAGGCTGAAGGGCGTGCCGTTCTTGTAGCCCATAATGCCGCAGATCAGCATGGCGTGATTGACGATCTCCAGGATCGTCTCGGAAGAGGCAATCTTGACGTTGTTCATCGCCACCGCAAAACCCATCGACGACAGCCTGTCCGGGTCTGATTTGGCATCGTCATAAGCCTTCAACCCGGCAACGACATTGGATTTCACCATTTGCAGCAGGTTCGAGACTTCGGCGAGGCGCAGCGCGCCCGGCGGCTGGGCGTCCGGCGCTTTGCGGGCAGCGGCGCGCACAAAGGCCTGGGCGCGGGCAACAGCATCGACCGCGATGCCATACCAGACGCCGCTCCAGAGCAGGTGCGAGGAGGCGAGCATGGATTGCGCCGCAATCTCGGCGAATGGCTTCGGCAGGATCTGCCGCGCTGGCGCTTGGCCTTTGAAGAGGAAGCCGTCGGAGCAGGTGCCACGCATGCCGAGCGTATTCCAGACATGCGTTTTCTCGAGCGTGTACTGGTCCTTGAGGAAGGCCGTCAGCACCTGATCGGAGGAGGCCGCCTGCGGATGGGCACGCGAAGTGATAAGGATGGCGTCGGCATGCGAGCCGTAGGAAATGACGGTCGCATCCTTTTCGAGGCGGCAGGTATCACCGTCGATCTCGATCGCGCAAATGCTGTTGCGCAGGTTTCCGCCGATGCCGCCTTCGGTGGTGGCCGACGCGATCAGCAGTTGTTCTGCTGCGATGCCGCGCATGAAGCCGCAATGCCATTCGCTGTCGGCGCCGTGTTCAACGAGGCTGGACAGCTTGATATGGTGCATGGCGAAGACCATGGCGCTTGCGGCACAGGCTTGGCCGAGCATCGAGCACAACTCGGCGATTTGGGTGATCGAGGCCGATTCACCGCCGAGCGGACGCGGCACCTGAATGCCGAGCAGCCTCTCGGCCTTCATCGCATCCACGGCTTCCCTGGGGAAGCGGCCTTCGATGTCGACGGCATCCGCATGTCTCGCCGCAACTTCGGCGACACGGGCGACCCTTGCGACAAGACCGTCCTCTATGATCTTGACGGGGAAGTTCATCAGGCGACCTTCCGACCATCCTGGATGATATCGACCGTCTTGGCGATGGCCGAGATGCTCGCGAAGGATTTGCGGTTCAGCAGATTGTCGGGAAATTCGATGTCGAACGCCTCTTCAATGCCGAGCATCAGCTGCACCGAGGCAAAGGACGTCAGACCTGCCGCATAAAGATCGGCGTCGTCGGCGATCTGGTCAACCGGCGTAGGAAGTTTGCCGAATTTGGCTACGAGGTCGCGGATTGTCTTATTCATCCCATCACTCCAAGGTTCTCATGATCCCGAACCGGCGTTCATCGCCTTGTCATGAGCGTCCTTTTAGTGCGGAAAACAGAACATTCCGCTAACAGGTTGGGTTAAAGATGATGGGTCCTCATAGTTAGGATTTTAACGATCCTTCCGGTGACGGCAGGAATATTCATTTTACATCAATGAGCTAAGATCATTTCAATGGAAATGCTCGACGCGGCTTCCGACGCGGCGAGTACAGAAATGATACGCAAAAGCGCGACCTCGGGTCAGTCAGCCGGCGGATAGGAATGCTCGCCGCCGCGGTAATCCGAGATGGAATAACACCCGTCGCCCGTCGTCCGAACAGTGCTTCCGCTGACAACGGCTTTACCATGGCCGCCCGGGATGTCGAGAATGTAAGTCGGCTGGCAGAGGCCGGAAATCCGGCCGCGCAGCGCCGCGACGATCCTCTGCCCCTCCTCGATCGTCAGTCTGAAATGGCTGGTGCCGGGCGCGAGATCGGGATGATGGAGGTAGTAAGGTTTGACGCGGATTTCGACGAAAGCCTTCATCAGTTCGGCAAGAATCGCAGGGTCGTCGTTGATCCCCTTGAGCAGCACCGATTGGCTGACCATGGCGATGCCGGCATCGACCAAGTGCGCGCAGGCCGCCCGCGCTTCCATCGTCAACTCTCTGACATGATTGGCGTGCAGCGCCACATAGATCGTCTTGCCACTTGCCTTCAGCGCGGCAATGAGCGCCGCATCGATTTTCTCCGGATCGACGACGGGGACGCGCGTATGGAAACGCACGATCTTCACATGGGCAATATTAGCGAGCGCCTCCATGATCTCGCGGAGTCGCCGCGGTGAAAGCACCAGCGGGTCGCCTCCGGTCAGGATGACCTCCCAGATCTCCTGATGACTCCCGATGTAATCGAAGGCTGCCTCCATCGCCGCCGCATCGAGCGTGCCGAGACCCTGCGGCCCGACCATTTCGCGGCGGAAGCAGAAACGGCAATAGACCGGGCAGACATGCACGGCCTTCAGCAGCACCCGGTCCGGGTAACGGTGCACAATGCCCTCGACCGGGCTGTGGGCGTGATCGCCGATCGGATCGACACGTTCTTCGGGCGCGACGATGAGTTCGGCCGCATCGGGCACGAATTGCCGGCCGATCGGGTCGCTGGGATCGGCGTGATCGATCAGCCTGGTGACGGCAGGCGTCAGCGCGATGGCGTAACGCGCGGCGACCGCCTCGAGCGCTGCGCGGTCGGCAGGCGCGGCAAGCCCCGCCTTCACGAGATCGTCGACGCTCTTGATCGGTTTGACGGCATTCATCTTCCGTACTCCGCAACCGGCGCCCACAGCACCTGGTCGATCCGCGACGCCCCCGTGGCCAGCATCACCAGCCGGTCGAAGCCGAGCGCGATGCCGCTTGCCTCGGGCATCAGCGACAGCGCGGCAAGAAAATCCTCATCGATCGGATAAGTCTCGCCATAGATCCGCGCCTTCTCGGCCATTTCGATCTCGAAGCGCCGCCGTTGTTCGCCGGCTTTGGTGAGTTCGCCGAAACCATTGGCAAGCTCGACGCCGCAGGCATAGAGCTCGAAGCGTTCGGCAACCCGGGGGTCGCGCGGCGAGGGACGTGCAAGTGCGGCCTCCGAGACCGGATATTCGTCGAGAATGGTGATACGGCCGAAGCCGAGATGCGGCTCGATCTTTTCGACCAGCACCCGGCTGAACAGATCGGCCCAGCCGTCGTCGCCGGCGACGCGCATGCCGACACGCCTGAGTTCGGCCGCCAGATGCTCGCGATCGGTCGAACCGTCGGCGGCAACGGAGGCAAGAAGATCGATGCCGGCATGCCGCTCAAAGGCTTCTGCGACGCTGATCCGCTCCGGCCCGGCGAAGGGATCGCTTTCGCTGCCACGATAGGAAAGTTTGTCCGTCTTCACTGTTTCGGCCGCCAGCGCCAGGATCCGCACGCTATCCATCATCAGGCTCTCATAGCTTTCACCGGCCCGATACCATTCGAGCATGGTGAATTCTGGATGGTGCAACGGCCCGCGCTCGCGATTGCGATAGACATGGGCAAAACACGAGATGCGTTGTTCGCCCGCAGCAAGCAGCTTCTTGCAGGCGAATTCCGGCGAGGTGTGCAGATAGAACGGTGCCGCCTGACCGTCCGTCGTTATCGCTTGCGTCGCGAAGGCATGCAGATGCGCTTCGTTGCCGGGGGAGACCTGCAGCACCGCCGTGTCGACCTCGATGAAATCCTCGCGCGCGAAAAACCCGCGCAGCGCAGCCTGAATCGCATTGCGCCCGATCAGGAACGGGCGGCGGTCGGCATGCACGGACGGGGTCCACCAGGGGGACGCTTTGGCCGAAAAGTTCATTCCAAGCTTTCTTCGCCGGAGAAGCCGGTATGGGGGTGGCTATTTCCCGGATTTTAGGTTAGTTGCGCCCCAAAGAAAAACATTTGCGTCTTGGGGCGTCTCGACAGTCCTCTACGACGCCGAAAGCCGAGTTACAAGGAAGTCTTATGGTCAAGGTCATCGCCTCTTCGGTCCGCAAGGGCAACGTTCTCGACGTGGACGGCAAGCTCTACGTCGTTCTCACCGCCCAGAACTTTCATCCGGGCAAGGGCACGCCGGTCACCCAGGTCGACATGCGCCGCATCGTCGACGGCGTGAAGGTCTCCGAACGCTGGCGCACCACCGAACAGGTCGAGCGCGCCTTCGTCGAAGACGTCAACTTCCAGTACCTCTATGAAGATGGCGAAGGTTTCCACTTCATGAACCCGGCGACCTACGACCAGGTGGTCGTCAGCGCGGAAACCATGGGCGACCAGAAGGCCTATCTGCAGGAAGGCATGACCTGCATCCTGTCGATCCACGAAGGCATTCCGCTGGCGCTCGAACTGCCCCGCCACGTCACGCTCGAGATCGTCGAGACCGAACCGGTCGTCAAGGGCCAGACGGCATCCTCGTCCTACAAGCCGGCCATGCTCTCCAACGGCATCCGCACCTCGGTCCCGCCGCATATCGACGCCGGCACCCGCGTCGTCATCGCGACGGAAGACAATTCCTACGTCGAACGCGCCAAGGACTGATCCTGGTTTTCATCAATTGAAGAGGCCGGCTCACGCCGGCCTCTGACTGAAATGTGGAATGCAGGCAGGTGTCGATGCCGCGTCCACTCGCAGCGCGCGATTGTTTCGGACTGCTCGTTTGCCGGAGTATTTTCGCTCAGCCAAAGCTGCACCCAATTCCAAGAGCCGAATCAGATTACCTTTCGGACCTCGCTCTCGAAGCTCATGACATGAGCCATTGCGATCTTTTCAGCTTCATCTGAATCCCCTCTGCATACCGCCTCAAGCATGAGGACCTGGTCATGCAACACGTCCTCGAGGCGCGGCACCAAGGTCGGAAACCGTTTCATGGCGACGTACAAAATTCTCAGCGACAGATTGTGGTAGTGATCCAGCGTAGCGGACAAGAAAGGGTTTTTCGCCACCCTGTAAATGAATCGGTGAACCCGGCGATCTAAAGCAAGGATATCATCCAGCGCCATCGGACCGGTTGTTTGCTTGAGCTCATCGATCAGTTGCCGCGCTTCTTGCCGCTCGAACTCGCGCAGCCTTTCCGCAGCCAGTCGGGTTGCCCAGGACTCGATCCGAGCCCGTGCCTCATAGACCGCCGTAAGATCATTGATATCGATCTTACTGACAAATGTGCCGCGCCGCGCGCTGACGACAACGAAACCATCATACTGCAGACGCTGAATCGCCTCCCGGACCGGCGTGCGCCCGACCTCCATGCGTTTCATGATCTCGGCTTCCCGCAGAAGCGTGCCCGGAGGAAGCAGTGTCGTGATGATGTCGTCTCGCAACCGAATATAGGTCCGCTCCGCCAGCGTTGATTCAGCCGCTTCGTAATCCACTTCGAACATATTCGGCGCGTTCCTCTCTCTGTCCATTTCCGCACAGCTAAGCGCTATTCCGCATAGAAAAAAGGCGGTTAACGAATCTGCTTGACTTCATATCATGTCTGCATATTCTTAATATATCAGCAATATATAACCGCCAAGAGGGGTTCAAATGAAACATGCTGAATTGACGAAAAAAGCGCAGGGGTTCGTTCTGGCAATCCTGAGTTTGGGGTTGTTGGCGACGGCTGTGCCGTCCGCGGCCAATGCCGACGATCTGGAACTGATGAAGCCGGGCACGCTCGTCGTTACGGTCGAGCCTTACATGCCCTATACGGCGGTCAAGGATGGAAAGCTGGTCGGCCTCGACAGCGATATCCTGACGGCCGTGGCCGATAAGCTTGGTCTCAAGATGGAAATCAACGTCACCGACTTTCCAGGCATGCTCGCTTCCGTGCAGACGCAGCGGGCTGATATAACCATTGGCGGAATTGCATGGTCCGATGCGCGCCAGAAGGTCGGCCTGTTTACGGATCCTCCGTATTATTCGCCGCCGGCTATGGCCGTGAGCGGCACGACGAGTTTTCCGGATGTTGCGAGCCTGGAAGGCAAGAATCTCGGCACTGTGACGGGGTATGTCTGGGCGAAATCGATCGCGCAGGTCCCTAACGCGTCACCTCATACCTTCCCGAGCGCCGAGGGTGTGTTCCAGGATATTTCTTCCGGGCGTCTGGACGTCGGCTTTCTCGATCCGCTGCTGATCACCTATCAACAACAGCAGCGCCCCGACATGAAGGTTCGCATCGAATACCTGAAGCAGCCGACAAACGAGCAGGTGGCCGCTCACCCCGATTACAAATACTTCCAGGCCTACATGACCGGATTCTACCTTCCCAAGCAGTCGCCGAAGCTGGCCAAGGCTGTGTCCGATCAGATCGACGCCATGTACAAGGACGGATCCCTTGCCGCCTTGATCACGAAATGGGGCGGTGATCCCAAGCAGTTCCTGGTTCCATCGCCCGAAATGGCGGCACGGCGGCGCGGCGTTGACCGTCCCGCCGACTGGAACCCGCCCTCCATCGAAAAGTGAGATCGAAGCATGACGGCGTTGTCATCCCTCACCGATATTTTCCAGGTGCCCTGGAATGACTACGTCGGAAACATTGTCGTGGGTCTGCTCAGGACCCTCGGCTACACCGTGGCCGGCTTCATCGGCGCGACGATCCTTGGTCTTGCCCTTGCGCTGATGAGGCTCAATCGGCTGCGCCTGGTCCGTGTCCCCGCAGCCTTTTACACCGAGCTCTTTAAAAACGTACCGCTTCTGGCGATCATTTTTCTCACCTACTTCGGCCTGCCTTCCGTAGGCATCAGGCTGGAGGTTTTCGAGGCCGGAGTGTTGAGCTTAATGCTCTTCTACGCCGCTTATCTGTCCGAGATCTTTCGGGCAGCTATCGCCGGCGTACACCAAGGCCAGCAAGAGGCGTCTCAAGCTCTCGGGCTAGGGCGAGGCAAGACATTCAGCCATGTCGTCCTGCCGCAGGCGGTTCGGCTGGCGCTTCCCGGCACCAATACGATGTTCGTCGACTTGATCAAATCGACCTCGCTGCTTGTGACGATCTCCGCTGCTGAACTGATGACGCAAGCACAGTTGATAGCCTCGGAAACATTCCGGGCGCTTGAAGTTTATCTCGTGATCTCCGCGGCCTATTTCGCCATCTGCTACCCGGTGTCACAATGTCTGCTTCTGCTGGAGCGCAAGATCCATGCCGGCGCGCCATTGTCATTGGCCAGAAGGCGACGGCTCAAGTTAGCCAGAACCTATCTCGCCCAGGGGAGAGTCTGACCCATGACGACCACTCCTGCCAAAACCGTCTTCGTATCAAACCAGCCGGCCGGTCGCCCCGCCGTCAAAATTAGCGGATTGCGCAAGTCTTTCGATGGGCGCCTGGTGCTCGACCGCGTCGATCTCGAGGTTCCTGTCGGCAAAATCATAAGTATCATTGGCCAGAGCGGCGGAGGAAAGACCACTCTCATGCGCTGCGTCAATCTGCTTGAACGTCCCGACGAGGGAACGATCACCGTCGGCGATGAGACGATCTTCGCCGACGGCCAGGTGACCTGCCGCAATCTTGCAAAGCTTCGGCAGCGCGTCGGCATGGTGTTTCAGCGTTTCAATCTGTTCCCGCATCTGACGGCCGTCGAGAACGTCGTTCTCGCTCAGATACACGCAGCCGGGATCGGCGAGAAAGAGGCTGTGAAACGGGCAGTGAAACTTCTGACGAGAGTGGGCCTTGCCAAACGGGCGATGGCCTATCCGGAACAGATGTCGGGCGGCGAGCAGCAGCGTGTGGCGATTGCACGCGCCTTGGCGCTGGAACCGACGGTTTTGCTGTTCGACGAGCCGACATCGGCGCTCGATCCTGAATCGACCGGCGAGGTCCTCCGCGTCATGCGGGAGCTTGCTGCCGACGGCATGACGATGATCCTCGTCACCCATGAGCTGCCCTTTGCGAAGGAAGTGTCGGATTGGGTCGTTTTCATCGACGGCGGCCTTATCATCGAGCAGGGAACCGCCGCAGATGTGCTTGACCGCCCAACGGAAGCACGCACGGCCGCCTATGTCGCGCGCTACGCTTCGCCAGGTTAGCTCTTGGTCTGATAAGGCATCCAAGCCTCGTTTCACTAAAAGATAAATCCACATCTCATGAACAAGCTACCAACAGATATCGCCGTAATCGGCGGCGGCGTGATCGGCGTGGCAACCGCTCTGCGGCTGCGTGCCGACGGTCGCGATGTCGTCCTGATCGAACCCAACAAACCCGGTTCGGGCGCATCTTACGGCAATGCCGGAACGATCGCCGATTATGCAATCATTCCCGTCGGCACGCCTGCTGTTCTGAAGAACCTGGCCTCGCTGCTGCTCAATGCCGACAGCCCGCTGTCCATCCGCAAGGCGGCATTGCCGACATTGTTTCCATGGCTGATGCGTTTTGCCTACGAATCCCTTCCTCACAGATACAGAGACAATGCGAGCCGCATCGCCGACCTTCTGTCCGACGCGTCATCGGAATGGCTCGAACTCGCAGCGGAAATCGGCGGGTCCGATCTCTTGAGCGCGAAAGGATGCCTCTACCTGTACCAGACGCCCGAGGCTTTCACGGCGGCGGCTTCGGATGTGGAGCTTCGCCGAAACTACGGAATAGCGCAGCAGCTTCTCACCCCCGACGAGGTGCAAAGCCTGGAACCCCGGTTGCCGCGGGTCGATGGCGGGGGGCTTTTCTTTCCGAAAGCGATAAACTTCGCCGATCCTGGCGAGGTCATGAGCGTGATGGAAGCCGCCGCCAGACAAGCGGGCGTCGAATTCGTCCGGGACTCCGTGATATCGATTTCGCGGGAGCGGAACGGGGTGAGGATGATGGCTTCAGCCCAAAGCATTCGCGCCCGAGCCGCGGTGATCGCCGCCGGCGCTCATTCCCGCGGTCTGGCTCTGCAGCTCGGAGAGCGCATACCCCTGGACACCGAGCGTGGCTATCATCTGGAATTCGATATGGAAACACCGCCGGTGGAACGACCGGTGTGTCCGACGCATCATGGATTTTACTTTTGCCCGATGCGTGGCCGGCTGCGCGTCGCTGGCACCGTGGAACTCGGAGGCCTCACCGCGCCTTCGAACCCGAGGCGCCTCGAAGTGTTATTGGCAAACGCCCGCAGGATTTTCCCGACGCTTGGTGAACCAAGCCGGAGCTGGATGGGCTTTCGCCCTTCCATGCCCGATTCCGTTCCCGTCATCCGGCCTTCAAGAGGTGGAAGGGACGTCGTGTTTGCTTTTGGACACGGGCATATCGGCTTTACGCTGGCACCGCGGACAGCCCGCATGGTCAGCTCTATTCTTGCCGCTTGATCGCGTCACGAATCGTGCCTGCGACATCAGCAGGCCGTTATCCTCGATCTCACAGATGCGGGTTGCGCGGCCGGTATTTCTTGACGAGCTTCTGGTTGATCTCGGCTGCACCCGGCATGTTGGCGCTGAGATAAACCGGCGCATCGCCGGCTTTCGAAAGCTCCGAGGCAACTTCGGCAAAGATCGCATTGATGATGGTCACCCCGACCGCCGTCGAGACCGGTCCGACCCGAAGTCCTGTTCCTTCGAGATCGACAACGGCGTCACCCGGCGGCAATCCGTTGTCGAGCACCACGTCGGCGACGTCGGCGAGCCGGCGGCGACCATTGGCGATCGCCGAGGAATAGGCGATCGACGTGATGGCGATGACCTTTGCGCCGATGTCGCGCGCATAGTCGGCCGTCTCGATCGGCGCGGCGTTCACACCCGAATTGGAGGCGATGATGATAACGTCGCCCGGCTGCATGCCGTAACGCTCCAGCATCGGCCGCACAAGGCCCTGTGTGCGCTCATAGACCGAACTGATGACGGCGCCCTCATGCAGCATGGCGGAGCCGACAAGCACCGGCACGGTGAAGGCGAGCCCGCCGGCGCGGTAGTGCACCTCTTCCGCCAGCATGTGCGAATGGCCGGTGCCGAACACATAGACGCGCTTGTCGTCGCGGGCGGCATCGAGGATGACCGCCGCGGCCTGCGCCATCGGTTCGGTGAGCGCCTGCCTCAACGTCTCCAGCCGGCCGATCAGGTTGGAGAAATAGGCATCGGTAATGTCGGTCATCCCGCTTCTCCTTGCGTTCAGGCTGCCTCGCCGGCAAGCCAGGTGGCGGTGACAGTAAGCGCATCTGTCAGATGTACGAGATCGGCGCGCGCGCCCGGCGAGAGATGGCCACGATCGGCAAGCCTCAGGAAACGCGCGGGATAGAGGGTCGCCATGCGCAAGGCCTCGGCGAGCGTCAGGTCGAGATAGGTGACGCCGTAGCGGATCGCCGAGATCATATCGACGTCGGAGCCGGCGAGCGTCCCGTCGGAAAGCACGAGCTTCGAGCAGAAGCCGCCCCTTTCGCGCCGAACGGTGCGTCCGTTCAGCGTGAACGAGTCCTGTTGCGAGCCGACAAGCGACATCGCGTCGGTGACGAAGAACAGCTTGCCTTCGCCGCGCTTGGCGCGCAGCGCCGTGCGCAGGGCCTTCGGATCGACGTGATGGCCGTCGGCAATGATGCCGCACCAGGATGCGGGATGATCGATGGCCGCGCCGACCAGGCCCGGAGCACGGTGGCCCATCTGGCTCATCGCGTTGAAGAGATGCGTGACCCCGCGCGCTCCGGCATCGAACCGTTCCTCCGCCGCCTCGCTGGAACAATCGGAATGGCCGATGCTGACGGTGACGCCGGCTTCGGCAAGCTCGCGCACCTGGGCGACCGTCACCTGCTCGGCGGCGATGGTGACGAGCAGCGTGCCGATCGACTCACGTGCCCGGATGAAGGCCTTGATGTCGCTATCCTCCACCGGCCGCATCAGCTCGGCCAAATGAGCGCCCTTGCGGGCTGGCGCCAGATGCGGGCCTTCGAGATGCAGGCCGGCGACGCCGCGGTTTTCTTTCACAGCCTCCTTCGCCGCTTCGATAGCGGCACTGGTCGCCTCGGATGTGTCGGTGATCAAGGTCGGCAGCAGCGACGTCGTGCCGTAAGGCCGATGCCCGCCGGCGATGATATTCATCGACGCTGAGGACGGCTCATCATTCAGCATTCGGCCGCCGCCGCCATTGACCTGCGCATCGATGAAGCCGGCCGACAGGATGCCGCCCGCAAGAGCGACCGTCTCGCCATCGGGCAGGTCGTTTACCGCGATGATCGCTTCGACGCGGCCGTCGGCAACGATGAGCGCCTTGTCGTCATGGAAGCGCTCGCCGTCAAAGATGCGGGCGCCGACGAAGATCTTGCGGACCATCAGATCGTCTCCGTCACCTTGAGCAGGTTCGCCGGCCGGTCGGGATCGAAGCCCTTGCGGCGCGTCACCGATTCGATCAGCCGGTAGTAGACGAGCAGCGACACCAGCGGATCGATCAGACCATTGCCCGTCGTCGGCACGCGCAGATTGATGCCGGGAAGCGGCTGTGCCGAAAAACCGACGGTGGTGGCGCCGAGCTTCTGCAGGCGCTCCAGCGCCTGAGCGTTATTGACGAAGGCCGCGTCATCAGGCGCGAAGGCGACGATCGGAAAGCCCGGCTGCACCAGGCGCATAGGGCCATGCATCAGTTCCGCCAGCGAAAAGGCCTCGGCATGCAGGCCGGAGGTTTCTTTGGCCTTCAGGGCCGCTTCGAGCGCGATCGCAAAGGCCGGGCCGCGGCCGGCCGTATAGAGCGAGGTCGCATGGAACAGCACCTCCTCGACCGCCGCCGTTTCGATACCTGCGGTCGCCGAAAGCGCCTCCGGCAGTTTTTCAAGCGCTGCCTGCAGGCCGGACGCGCCGCCGATCGCGGCCGTCACGCCGGAAAGGGCGGCGACGGAGGCAATGAAGGATTTGGTCGCCGCCACACTCTTTTCGGCACCGGCGTTGAGACCGAGAACGATATCGGCCTGTTTGGCAAGCGGGCTGTCGGTGACGTTGACGACGGCGATGGTCGTCGCCCCACCCTTCTTCGCCGCCTCCTGCAAAGCCACGATGTCAGGGCTGGCCCCCGACTGCGAAACGGTGAAATGCACACCGCCCTTCAGATGGAGGGCAGCGCCGTAGACGGAAGCGATTGACGGTCCCACCGATGCGACCGGTACGCCGCAGGTGATCTCGAAAAGATATTTGAAGAAGGTGGCGGCGTGGTCCGAGGAGCCGCGCGCCGCCGTGGTCACCACGCTCGGGCGGGCGGACGAAAACAGCCGGGCGATTTCCGCAAAGACCGGTTTTTCCTTTTCGAGAAGCGTGGCCACCACCTCCGGCGACTGGCCGGCTTCCTGCAGCATCAACGACTGGTTCTCACTCATGGTCATCTCCAATTCTCAATTCGGCAACGAAATCATAGGCATCGCCGCGGTAGTGCGAGCGGGTATATTCGACGACGCGCTGGTCTTCCAGGCGCGAGACACGTTCGATCAGAAGCGCCGGCGCGCCTGCCTTGACGTTCAGCATCGCGGCATAGGACGCATCGAGCGTGACGGCGGTCAGCCGCTGCAGCGCACGCACCGGTCGGTGGCCATTCGCCGCCAGCGCATCGTAGAGCGATCCCTCGCCGCCGGCGTTCTCCCCCAGAAACTTGACCGGCACGACGGCGCGCTCGATCGCCAGCGGCAGGCCGTCGGCGAGGCGCAGACGGTCGAGCCTCAGAACCGGTTCGCCGGCGCCGAGGCCGAGCAGAAAGGATTCCTCCGGAGACGGCGTGTTGACCTCGCGTGACAAGATGCGCGCGGCCGGCAGACGCCCGCGCGAGCGCATGTCGGCGGAGAAGGAGGAAAGCCGCCAGAGCGACTGTTCCATGCGCTCCACCTTACCCGATACGAAAGTACCGCTTCCGTGGCGCGATTCCAGTGCGCCCGCCGCCATGAGGTCGCGATAGGCAGTGCGCACGGTGACGCGGCCAAGCTTGAGAGCCTCGGCAAGGTCGCGCTCGCCCGGCAGCGCCGTGCCGGCCTTCAGCAAGCCCTCCTGAATGAGGCTGGTCAGCGCCTGCGCCAGCCGCTTGTAGAGCGGCCCGGCCAACGCTTCGTCGCGCAGGCCGCGTCTATTGAGTTCAGCTACTAGACTGGTTCTATCCATGGGCAGACAATAGAACCTATATAGAACCAATCGGCAAGTCTGAATCGGACAAGGCATAAAAAAACCCTCTCCGGCAAACCGAAGAGGGTTCATAACGCTCAAATTTGACAGCCGTGCGTCTCTAGAATGCTCAGCTCTTGGTGAAGATGTAGTCCGTCTCCTGGCGCAGCACTTCGCCGGGGCGCAGGACCGCATTCGGAAAGCCTTCGTGATTAATGGCATCCGGCCAGACCTGCGTTTCCAGGCAGAAGCCGGCGAACGGGCCGTATTTGCGCCCGCCGAGGCCGGGAGCACCTGTATTGAGCTTGAAGCCGGCATAGAACTGCACGCCCGGCTCGGTGCTGCGCACTTCCAGCGACACGCCGGAATAGAGGCTGCGGGCGAGCGCCACAGTCCGCTTGGCGGTGCGTTCGCGAGACAGGCAGAAATTATGGTCGTACAATGCCTGTTCATTGCCGACGAAACGCTTCATCGGAGCCATCTCGCGGAAATCGAATTCAGTGCCGGCAACGGGCCGGATTTCGCCGGTCGGCACCTGCTTTTCGTCGGTCGGCAAATAGTGATCGGCGGCGATCATGATGTCGTGGCCTAGCGCATCGTCGCGGCCGTCGAGATTGAAATAGGCGTGCTGGCAGACATTGGCGAGCGTCGGCTGGTCGCTTGTTGATTCGTAGGTGATCGACAGCTCGCCGTTGCCATGCACCCGGAACGTCGCCTGGATGGTGCAATTGCCGGGGTAGCCGGCGCGGCCGTCGGGATCGACGATCTTCATCACCAGCCGGTCGACGTCATGCTCGACGATCGTCCAGTTGCGCTTGCCGATGTTGTCGCTGCCGCCATGCAGATGCGTCACGCCGTTTTCGTTCCGCTCGAGCTGATAATCCTTGCCGTCGAGCGTGAACCTGCCGCCGCCGATGCGATTGGCGCAGCGGCCGGGCGTCGCGCCGAAATAGGCCGAGTAGAGCGGGTAGTTGTCGAACTCCTCGAAGCCAAGCTGCAGCGGCGCGTCATGTCCCGCAAGGCGCAGATCCTGGATGACCGCGCCCCAGGTGATGATCTTGGCCGTCAGGCCGCCGCCATTGATGACGACGCGATAGACGGTTTCGCCCTCCTTCGTCTGCCCGAAAACATCCCGCTCCAACTTATCCGACATAATCGACCGTCCGTTCCTTTGCGCGTCCGATAAGACGCGCGGCGCTATAGAGTTCCGGACCGGAACCTGCCCGCATTTGCTCCAAACCGCAACCGGGCAGGTCAGAAAGAAATGCCGGTCAAAGATCCATGCCGATCTCTTCGACGTCATAGGGCGTCGTCTGGTAAATCTCATTGATCCAGTTACCGAACAAGAGGTGCGCATGGCTGCGCCAGCGGTTCTGCGGGGCAAGCGTCGGATCATTATGCGGGAAGTAATTATGCGGCATCTTGATCGGCACGCCGGCATCCACATCGCGGAAATACTCATCCGAAAGCGAGGTGGAATCATATTCGACGTGGTTGAACATGTAGAGCCGCCGGCCCCTCTTCTCGTGCACGAGGCATACGCCCATCTCGCTGGATTCCATCAGGATTTCCAGGCTTGCGGATTTCTCGATATCTTCGCGGCGCACCTCGGTCCACCGCGACACCGGAACCTCGAAATTGTCGGAAAAGCCGTTCAGATAGATGGACGAAGGCTTCAGGTTTCGGTGCCGGTAGACGCCGAAGGCCTTTTCCTTCAGCTGATATTTCGGAACGCCGTGGAAGTGATAGATCGCCGCCATCGCGCCCCAGCAGACGTTCATCGTCGAATGGACGTTGGTCTCGGTCCAATTAAAGATCTCCTGCATCTCTGCCCAATAGGTAACGTCCTCATAGGGCAGAAGCTCGATCGGCGCTCCGGTGATGATGAAGCCGTCGAACTTGCGCTGCTTCACCTCTTCCCAGGTCTGGTAGAAGGCGAGCAGGTGATCTTCGGATGTGTTCTTCGCCTTGTGGCCGCCGATGCGGATGAGCGACAGCTCCACCTGCAGCGGCGAAGCGCCGACGAGACGGGCCATCTGCAGTTCGGTCTTGATCTTGTTGGGCATCAGGTTGAGCAGGCCGATCTGCAACGGTCTTATATCCTGACGGATCGCCATCGTCTCGGTCATCACCCGCACACCTTCCTGAACCAGGGTTTCGAAAGCGGGCAGCGTATCGGGGATCTTGATGGGCATTTGCGGTCAACTCGATCGAAAATAAAAAACCGGCGGCGAAAAAATCGCTACCGGTCCGCACGCGGCCCTTTAGCGACTTTTTTAACGTGGCTGCAAGCCGGCCGGCCAAATCACCACGGAGTGCCTTAATTAGTCCCAGTTGAGCCGCGAATCAACTCCGAATGCATGCAGGAGCGGAGCGCCAAGAATCATCACAGTTTAATGACTGATAAAATCTGTTGATAGACCGGTAACGCCACCATGTTAATAATGACAGTATGGGCGGTTGGAAAAGCATGATGGCAGATAAGATCGAGGGGAGGCCGGGCACCAGGAGGCAGGATAAGGTTGGTTACGACTTCAGCCTGACATATCGCCTCGGAGTAATGTTCTCGGCATTCTGGAATTCTGAAGTGCGCGGCAAGGTGCTGTTTCTGGCAACCGTGCTGATCCTTGTCATCCTTCTGACAGCTTACGGCCAGGTCATTCTGAACGAGTGGAACGCCCCCTTCTATGATTCGCTCGAGCGCCGCGATCTCGGCGAATTCTTCCATCAGCTCGAAATCTTTGCGATGATCGCCGGCACGCTGCTGCTGCTCAACGTGCTGCAGGCCTGGCTGAACCAGATGACCGCGCTCTATATGCGCGAGGGCCTGTCGCGCGATCTCGTCAATCAATGGCTGAAGCGCAAGCGAGCGCTGCGGCTCGCCTCGAGCGGCCTGATCGGCGTCAATCCCGACCAGCGCCTGCACGAGGATTCCCGTAACCTCGCCGAAAGCACGACAGGGCTCGTTCTCGGCCTCTTACAGTCAACCATTCTTCTGGTGAGCTTCATCGGCGTGCTCTGGGAGCTGTCGAGCGGCTTCGTCTTCCACATCAGCGGCCACAGCTTCTCCATTCCAGGCTACATGGTCTGGGCAGCGATTTTTTATGCCGCCTCCGCCTCGGTGCTGAGTCAGGTCGTCGGCCGCAAGCTGGTCAAGCTCAATGCCGACCGGTTCTCGAAGGAGGCCGAGCTTCGTTTCACGCTGATGCATGCCAATGAGAACATGCCGGCAATCACCGTCGCTCGCGGCGAAGAGAATGAACGCCGGCGGATCAACACCGACATCAGTTCGGTGCTGAGGGTGGTCAAGCGGCTCGCCATGGCCAATACCAATCTCACCTGGGTTTCGGCCGGCTACGGCTGGCTCGTGATCGTTATCCCGATTATCGTTGCCGCACCCGCTTATTTTTCCGGCGGCCTCACCCTCGGGCAGCTGATGATGTCGGTCGGCGCCTTCAACCAAGTCAATACGGCGTTGCGCTGGTATGTCGCCAATTTCGGTCCGATCGCCGAATGGCGTGCCACGCTGATGCGCGTCACCGACTTCCGCCAGGCGCTGCTCGACATGGACGAGGACTTTGGTGTGAAGGGCAGCATCGCCTATGAAAACACCACCCCCGACAGGCTGACGCTGAAGGATGTGGTGATCAATGCCAAAATCGGCGAAGACATCGAGGAATGCGGCGGTTTTCGCCTGCGTGAAACCGATATCGTGATCAAGGCCGGCGAAAAGATCATGATCAACGGCGATCATAGCGTCAACCGCAAACTGCTGTTCCAGGCCTTGGCCGGGCTCTGGCCGTGCGGCAGCGGCACGATGGGTCTGCCGCCGATCGACGACATGCTGTTCGTTCCGCAGATTGCCTATATTCCGGGCGGCACTTTGCGCGAGGCGCTTGCCTTCCCCGAAAGCCCGGATGCCTACGAGCAGGCTGCCGTCGAGGCGGCCCTTGAAAAGGCCGGCCTGCACTCTCTGATCGCAAGGCTCGATACCCGCGCCCGCTGGGACAAGCTGCTCGACAGCGATGAGCAGAAGGCGATCGGCTTCGCGCGCCTGCTGCTGGTGCGCCCGCGTTGGATCATCTTCGACGAAGTGCTCGAGGGCATGGAGCCGGAATGGCAGGAGACGATGTGCAGCGTGCTGACTTCGATACCCGAAACGGGCATGATCTATATCGGCCGCTCTGAAACCTATCTGGAGGCGCTGCAGCCGCGGGTGCTGCATCTGCAGGCTCTGCCTTCGAGATCTGAAGAGCCGCAGCAGCAGGTCGCCCAGACCACCGGCGCCAGCGCCAGTGCGGGCGCAGCCGTCGTCCCCGCGCCGGCGCTTTAAGACCTCCCCATCAGCAGGAGTTTTACCTGCAGCGTGACGCGAGCGGCTGAGCGCGAGAGTCTCAGCCTTCGAGCTCTTCGCGCAGCATTTCGAGCTCCAACCATTCCTCTTCCATCTTGGACAGGCCGGCGCGCAGCTTTTCCATATCGCTCGCAAGCTGATTGAAGGCGGCGGGGTCACGCGTGAAGAGACCGGGATCGGCCATGACAAGTTCGCGCTTGGCGAGCTCGGCCTCGGCTTTGGCCATCTCCTTCGGCAGATTTTCCAGCGCGAATTTCTGCTTGAAGGAAAGCTTGCCCTTCGAGCCTCCGCCGGAAGCTGTTATCTCCTGCGTCTTCGGCTTCTCCGCCGCCTTCTCGGCCTTCCGGCGCTCTTCGATCGCGCCTTTGCGCTGCGCCAGCATGTCCGTGTAACCGCCGGCATATTCGATCCATCGGCCGTCGGGCGCATCCGCTACGGCGGGCGCGATCGTCGAGGTCACGGTGCGGTCGAGGAAATCGCGATCGTGGCTGACGAGAATGACGGTGCCGGGAAAGCCGGCGACGATTTCCTGCAGGAGGTCGAGCGTCTCGATGTCGAGATCGTTGGTTGGTTCGTCGAGGATCAGGAGGTTTGCCGGGCGCGCCAGGATGCGCGCCAGCATCAGCCGGGCGCGTTCGCCGCCGGAGAGGCTTTTGATCGGCGTGCGCGCCTGTTCCGGCTGGAACAGGAATTCCTTCATGTAGCCGGTGACATGGCGCTGTTCGCCGTTTACGAGCAGGTTTTCGCCACGCCCGTCCGTCAGGTAGTTTGCAAGCGTATCCTCGGGGTTCAGGTCCTCGCGTTTCTGGTCGAGGGTGGCGATCTCCAGGTTGGTGCCGAGTTTCACTGTGCCGCTATCCGGCGAAAGCTGGCCGGTCAGCATTTTCAGGAGCGTCGTCTTGCCGGCACCGTTCGGCCCGACGAGACCGATGCAATCGCCGCGATGTACGCGGATCGAGAACGGCGTGACGATGGCCCGGTCGCCGAAGCTCTTGGTGATCTTCTCGGCCTCGATCACCAGCTTGCCGGATTCCTGCGCGTCCGAAACCGTCGCCTGCACCGTTCCTTGCGGTCCCTTATGGCCGCGATATTGCGAACGCATCGTCTGCAGCTCGCCGAGGCGGCGCATGTTGCGTTTGCGCCGGGCCGTGACGCCGTAGCGCAGCCAGTGTTCTTCGCGCTCGATCGCCTTGCCGAGCTTGTGCTGCTCCAGTTCTTCGGCCTCCAGCACCTGGTCGCGCCATGCCTCGAAATGCGCGAATCCCCTGTCGAGCCGGCGCGAGGCGCCGCGGTCGAGCCAGACGGTTGCCGTCGAGACTTTTTCAAGGAAACGACGGTCGTGCGAAATCAGCACCAGGGCGCTGCGGGTCTTCTGCAGCTCGCCTTCCAGCCATTCGATTGTGGGAAGGTCGAGATGGTTGGTCGGCTCGTCGAGCAGGAGAATATCCGGTTCCGGGGCCAGCACGCGGGCAAGCGCGGCCCGGCGCGCTTCACCGCCGGAAAGGGTGTTCGGATCTTCTTCGCCGGTCAGGCCGAGATGCGACAGAAGATAGGTGACGCGATAGTGGTCGTCGCCCGGTCCCAGCCCGGCCTCGGCATAGGCCTGAACGGTGCGGAAGCCGGCAAAGTCCGGGGCTTGTTCGAGATAGCGCACCGTCGAAGACGGATGACGGAAGACCTCGCCGGACTGCGCCTCGACCAGGCCGGCGGCAATCTTCAGGAGTGTCGATTTGCCAGAGCCGTTACGCCCAACGAGACAGATCTTGTCGCCGGGCTCGACCTGCAGCGAAGCGCCCGCCAGCAGCGGTGCGCCGCCGAAGCTCAGGAAGATGTCGTCGAGTTTCAGAATGGGAGGGGCCAAAATCAGACTCCGGAAAGATCATAGGGTCGGGCAAGCACGATCGCCCGGCCGCTCTCGAGCGAAAAGCGAACCTTGCCTTCCGCGACATTTGAAATGGTGCGCGATGAGCCGAAAGGCAGATGGAAATCCGTGAGCGGATAGCGCGCATTCTCGATGGAGAGCCCCTTCAGCTCGCTGAACGCGGGGACGGAAAACAGGGAGCCCTTGGGAAGGTCCAGTTCGATCGTGCCGGGGAGCAGCGGAACGGCCTCTTCCTTGCCCGAGGTCAGCAGGACGTCGAAACCCTGCTCAGCAAGGCCGACGGCCGACAGCAGGTGCTGAAGCGCATGGTCGGAGCGTTCGCCGCCGAGCGCGCCGGCGAGGATCAGCCGCCGGGCGCCTCGGGCGACCGCTTCCGATACCGCGATCTCTCCGTCCGTTGCCGCCTTTGCTGCGGGATAGGGTTGCTTTGCCACATCGAGAAAGCCCGCTTCGAGCTCGGGGGGCGTCGAATCGAAATCGCCGACCCAGAGCTCAGGCATGACACCAAGCGCCCCCGCATGCCGCATGCCGCCATCGGCCGCGATGAAACGGCTGCCGCCGATCGCGTGGCGCAGGCGTTCCGTCAGGCTGAGTTCGCCGCCGAGCAGAATGGTGAAGGTGGATTGGCTCATGGGCACTGCCCTTAGCGCAAACGGGGGGGCGAGGGGAAGGGGCACCGACGGACGGCGCTTTCGCCTCAACCGGGCGTGTCCTTGTCGCGCGAGAGAAAGATCGCCTCGTAGCCGCCAATGAAACGTTCGAACAGCGTCGCGAAGCGCTCTATATCTTCGCGCGGCCAATCGGAGACGATCTCGGAAATGATGGCCATTTTCTGCGCGTGGATCTCGGCAAGCAGCGCCTGGCCGGCCTCGGTGATGACGACGACGATCCGCCGCGCATCGGCCTGGGAGGCTTCGCGGCGCAGCACGTTGCGCCCGACCATCTCGGCCACGACCCGGCTGGCACGCGACGGGTCGATGCGCAGCATCTCCGCGATCAAGCCGACGGTAACCTCGCCGGGCGACTCAGCCCGCCGCACGGCGTCCAGCACGTCGAGATGGGAAAGCTCAAGGCCCGGTGCGGCACTCTGGATCGCCAGCCTGCCGATCAGCCGTCGGCCGGTCATCAGGCGCATGCGTGCCATGCTCTTGCCGATGCGAGGCAGGTTCTCATCGTCCGGCTCGGCCCGACCGTTGGACAGGATCTTCGTCAGCGTCTCATTCATGACGGCACCATAGCAGATCGGAGGTTAAAATTGAATATGCCGGAGTCACTCATATGCCGTTGACAATTCCATGCTAATAGCACATAAAATAGATCAAACTCGGAAATATGCCCCCATGGACATGCAGCCCGCGCCTGCGCCGCTCGTGACGGATTCTCGTCGCCGGCTTATCCTCTTCTTCTTTCTGATGACCGCCATGTTCATGGCCACGCTCGATAATCAGATCGTCTCCACGGCCCTGCCGACGATCGTCGGTGAGTTCGGCCATCTCGAGCGTTTCGGCTGGATCGGCTCGGCCTACCTGCTGGCGCTCAGCGCTGTCATGCCACTCTACGGCAAGCTTGGTGATCTCTTCGGCCGCAAATATGTGATGATGACGGCGATCGCAATCTTCACCACCGGCTCCGCGGTCTGCGGCCTCGCCGTCTCGATGAACACGCTGATCACCGCCCGTGTGCTGCAGGGCCTCGGCGGTGGCGGCATCATGGTATCGATCTTTGCCGTCAACGCCGATCTGTTCGAGCCGCGCGAGCGGGCGCGCTATCAAAGCTATTCCAGCCTCGTGCTGATGGCTTCAGGCGCGATCGGCCCGGTGCTCGGGGGAACGATGAGCGATCTCTTCGGCTGGCGCTCGATCTTCCTCGTCAACGTGCCGATCGGTTTCATCGTGCTCACCGGCCTTGCCTTCATGCTGCCCTACCGCAAGCCGCATCGGCGCCCGAAGATCGATTATGCCGGCGCACTCCTGATCGCGCTGACGACGACGAGCATCGTGCTTGCCACAGACAGCAGCGAATTGTTCGGGGCGTTGATCTCACCACAGAGTATCGGCATCGTCGCCTTCGGCGCAGTCTGCGCCGTCACCTGGGCGTTCGTCGAGCGCCGCGCGCCGGAGCCGATCGTTCCCCTGCAGCTCTTCCGCAATTCGACCTTCAGCCTCCTGCTGCTAATATCGGTGATGGGCGGCGCGATTGCCATCGGCATGGTCAATTATCTCGCTCTCTTCCTACAGACGACGACCGGCCTTTCCCCATCGGCCGCCGGCCTTCTATTCATTCTGCTGACCGGTGGTCTCGTCTGCGGATCACTGTCCGCCGGGCGTATTATCTCGATGACCGGCCGCTACAAACCCTTCGCCATCGCGAGCCTCACCTGCAGCGCCATTGCCTTTGCGCTGATGTCACAGGTCCATGCCGGAACGCCAATCGCCTTCATCGGCGCGATCATGATGCTGCATGGCATCGGCATCGGCCTTTCGCAGCAGGTCCCCGTCATCGGCGTGCAGAATGCCGCCCCCGCTCGCGACGTCGGCGCCGCGACCGGCTCGGTGACGCTCTCGCGCATGGGCGGCGCCTCAATTGCCATTTCGATCTATGGCGCGATCATCGCCTCTGGGCTCGGCAAGGTCGGCAATCCCATTCCCGGTGTCGCCGATATCGAACAGCTGACGCCGAAGATGATGGCCGCCCTTCCCGAAGCAAGCCGCCAGGCCGTCGCAGATGTCTATGCCGCCGCCTTCTCGCCCCTTTTCATGACTTCCTGCGCCATTGCCCTGATCGGCCTTGCTGCCGCAATGATGCTGAAGCCCGTGCAGCTGCCCCGCACCGGGGAAATGAAGCGACCGCAATCGGCGGCGGCGGAAGCGGCGGAGTAACGGGCATAACGGGAATATTCACCGGCAGACGTTCCATTATCCCGTAAATAAATTAGAAGTTGCGATTTTCTGGCAGGACTGCCATTTGCCAGCCTGTTACTTCAATCGGGCCGTTCTTTTTCCGTGCCGGCGACAAATCTATGCCTGGTGACGGAACTTTCGCCATAATTTCATCCGAGCGAAGGGAACCTCGATGCCTGAGGCTTGCTAAAATGCAACGGCGCCACAATTAAACAGAGTCTCGCTATGCAACCGATGCGTAAATCAGTTACAGCAACGACGTGTATCGGCTTAGCATGCGGCGCGAGATCAGGGGTGCGCACCCGTTGAGTTCCCCTTGCCAAGGCCGGTCCCCATCTGCGGCAAACCGGCAAAACAGCGACATGATGCGGAGAACCAGACTGGACAGCTTGTCGACGTGGAAATCGCCCGCGCTTTCCAGTGATGCCATCTCTGCGACGCGGCGCTTCGTCCATCGCCTGATGCTGCTTTCAGCCGTCGCAATGGCGCTGAACGGGTGTCAGCCGCTGATCGAACAATCCTACCAGCCGAGCATCTCGCCTTCTTCCAATCCCCAGATCGTCGACGAGGTGCAGAAGAACGATCCGCGGGCGGCGATGGGCGCCCGCGAGCATCCGCGTATCGTGGCAAGCTACGGCGGCGAGTATAAGGATGCCAGGACCGAGCGCCTCGTCGCGCGCATTGCCGGCGCACTGACGGCAGTGTCGGAAAATCCGAGCCAGTCCTACCGGATTACCATCCTGAACTCGCCTGCGATCAACGCCTTTGCGCTGCCGGGCGGGTATCTCTACGTCACCCGCGGCCTGCTCGCGCTTGCCAACGACGCCTCGGAAGTCGCCGCTGTGCTGTCGCACGAAATGGGCCACGTGACAGCGAACCACGGTATCGAGCGGCAGAAGCGCGAAGAAGCCGAAGTCATCGCCAGCCGCGTCGTCGCCGAGGTCCTCTCGAGCGACATTGCCGGCAAGCAGGCGCTGGCCCGGGGCAAGCTCAGGCTTGCCGCCTTCTCCCGCCAGCAGGAGCTGCAGGCCGATGTCATCGGCGTGCGCATGCTTGGCGAAACCGGTTACGACCCCTATGCCGCCGCCCGCTTCCTCGATTCCATGGCGGCCTACAGCCGCTTCATGGCGGTCGACCCGGAAGCCGACCAAAGCCTCGACTTCCTTTCGAGCCATCCGAACTCCGCCCAACGCATCGAGCTTGCCCGCACCCATGCGCGCGCCTTTGGCCAGGAGGGGACGGTCGGCGACAAGGGCCGCGATTATTATCTTGACGGCATTGACGGCCTGCTCTACGGCGACAGCCCGGAAGAGGGCTACGTGCGCGGTCAGACTTTCCTGCATGGCGGCCTCGGGATCCGCTTCGACGTGCCGGCGGACTTCAAGATCGACAACAAGGTCGAAGCCGTGATGGCCACCGGCCCCAACGACATCGCCGTCCGCTTCGATGGCGTCGCCGACAACCAGAACCAGAGCCTCACAAACTATATCTCCAGCGGCTGGGTGACCGGTCTCGACCCATCGACCATTCAGCAGATTACGGTCAATGGCATGGAAGCAGCCACTGCGCGCGCAAGTGCCGACCGCTGGGATTTCGATGTCACCGTCATCCGCAACAATGCGCAGATCTTCCGTTTCCTGACCGCCGTGCCGAAGGGCAGCGATGCCCTCGAACCGACGGCCAATGTTCTGCGCGCCAGCTTCCGGCGCATGACACCGGCGGAAGCTGCCTCGCTGAAGCCGCTGCGCATTCGCGTCGTTACCGTGCGGCCCGGCGAGAACATCTCGACGCTTGCCGCCCGCATGATGGGCACCGACCGCAAGCTCGATCTCTTCAAGCTCATCAATGCCCTGCCGACGGGTGCGGCCGTTTCCCCCGGCGACCGCGTCAAAATCATTGCCGAATAAAAAAGCCCGGCTGGCGCCGGGCAGTCGGTGCTGCTGGAGCGGAAAGACGTTTCAAGCGTAGGCCGCCATATGCGGATCGGCGCTGACTAGCGCGCTGCGAAGCTTTTCCATCGCCCGGCTTTCGATCTGGCGCACGCGCTCCTTGGAAATGCCGAGATCGGCGCCGAGTTCTTCGAGCGTGGCGCCGTCTTCCGCCAGGCGCCGGGCGCTGATGATCTTCATCTCGCGTTCGTTGAGATGTTTGAGCGCCGAGGCGAGCCAGACGCGGCGCCGCTCGCCGTCGATCATATTGGAAACCTGCTCGTCCGGCAGCGGATCGTCGCTGACGAGGAAATCCATCTTCTCCGCGCTCTCGGCGTCGCCGGAGACGGACGGCGCCTGCAGTGAGGCGTCGTTGCCGGAAAGCCTGGCATCCATGGTCTGCACATCGGCGAGGCTGACGCCGAGAGCCGCCGCGATTTCCTGATGAATGGATTGCAGTGTCAGTTGCGTATCGCCCCTAGCAAGCTTAGCGCGCAGGCGGCGCAGATTGAAGAATAGCGCCTTCTGGGCCGAACTGGTGCCGCCGCGCACGATCGACCAGTTGCGCAGGATATAATCCTGGATCGACGCCCTGATCCACCAGCTGGCATAGGTCGAAAAACGCACGTCACGTTCGGGTTCGAAACGTGCGGCGGCTTCCAGCAGGCCGACATAGCCCTCTTGCACGAGGTCGCTCATCGGCAGACCGAAATTGCGGAACTTGCCGGCCATGGAGATAACCAAGCGCATATGCGCCATGGCGATTTGGTTGCGCGCACCGCGATCGTCGTGATCTTTCCAGCGAGTGGCGAGATCATGCTCTTCCTGGCGGGCGAGATATGGGGCGGCCATCGCGATTTTGATCATGCGCCGATCTGCAGACATGTTCTTCATTTCGATCTCCCGAAACAGGCCTTCGCCCTCAAAATGAACAATAAAACTCACCTTCCGGAACATCGCTGTCCGGACTGAATGGGTTCCGAATGCAAAAGGGCCTCACCCTAGACTTCTCAGGGAAAGGCCCTATTTCTTATCATGTGCCGCTAAGACGGCTGGGTCGGACCTGTTTCTTCATGTTGCCGTACGGGCAATATTGAAAAGGCATGAGCCGCTCCTCACCGAATATTGACGGAATAGCAGTTCGCCCGACGAGCCAGCGCCCGACGAGCAGTCCGCAATTACGTGTGATAAACGCGTCAGTCGGGAAAAAGTTCCAATAAAAAACCCGGCGCAAAGGCCGGGTTTTTTCATGGGAGAGACAGGCTTGCCTTAAGCGGCTTCGTCCTGCGAATCGTCTTCTTCGATCGCCTTGCCGCGCTTCGGACCCTTATTAAGGTTGGTCTCGACGAGACGGACGGCTTCGGTTTCCGACATCTTGTTAACGGCGGCAATTTCGCGCGCCATGCGATCGAGTGCTGCTTCGTAGAGCTGGCGCTCGGAATAGGACTGTTCGGGCTGGTTCTCTGCACGATAGAGATCACGCACGACTTCAGCAATGGAAATCAGATCGCCGGAATTGATCTTGGCATCATATTCCTGGGCGCGGCGGGACCACATGGTGCGCTTGACGCGCGCCTTGCCCTGCACAACCTTCAACGCACGATCGACGAAGTCCGTTTCCGAAAGCTTGCGCATTCCGATGCTCATCGCCTTGGCGACCGGAACCTTCAGGCGCATCTTGTCCTTCTCGAAATCGATAACGAAAAGTTCGAGCTTCATGCCGGCAACTTCTTGCTCTTCGATAGCGGTGATGGTACCGACGCCATGAGCGGGGTAGACGATCGATTCACCGGTCTTGAAGCCGTGACGTGCTGTAGAAGGCTTTTTCTGCTGAGTCGTCATTCTATTCAAAAACTCCCTGTTACGCTTCCGGCGGCGGCCGGAGCCGGGTCAGTCAGGCCCGGATGAGACGGGTAGATCCGTCGGGTGACTTCACTCTGGTCCCATCAGGCAAAAGCAAATGTGTCTTGCGCGCCATCTTGGGATGCGACGCTCAAGGCGTTGATATGTCACGGAAACCGTGGGACGGATTGGTTTTGCTTTCGTGATGGTTTTGGGCATGCGTCATGCCACAAATGGAACAGTGCAGGAAACCTATCACAAAAATATGAGGAAATCAATAATTTGCTTCGCCTGAGTCATGCGAGCAACACAGATCACCCATATGCCAGACGCAGGATTTAAAACGTTTCACCGCATGGCCGCTCAAATGCAGCGGCCGAATCGCGCAGGGTCTTAGTCGCCGGAACCGGGTTTTTCGGAGAAGTATTTCTCGAATTTTCCCGTCTGGCCGTCCATTTCCTTGGCCTCCGGCAACGGGTCCTTCTTGACCGTGATATTCGGCCAGATGCTGGCATACTCAGTATTGATCTTCAGCCACTTGTCGAGGCCCGGCTCGGTATCCGGCTTGATCGCCTCGGCGGGACATTCCGGTTCGCAGACGCCGCAATCGATGCATTCGTCGGGGTGGATGACGAGAAAATTCTCGCCTTCATAAAAGCAGTCGACAGGGCAGACTTCCACGCAATCGGTGTATTTGCACTTGATGCAATTGTCGGTCACGACATAGGTCATGAAGAACTCCAGGATTTCATGCGGATGGGACCGGGCAACCTGGAACGTCGCGCCTATCCCCGTGCCGGGCGAAAAGCGTGGACAGGCTTGGCAGGCAAGCACGCTTCCGGCAGGTTTTCAGTGACCTATCGGCTTTAGCGGCGGATTTCAAGGATAAACGATCTGCAAAAGCCGCCACCACAGACAGAGTTTTCTAATCCTCGTCCGACATCAACCTGTCGATTGCACGTCTGTCCTTTTTGGTCGGACGGCCGGTACCGGTCGCACGGGTCGCTTGCTCAAACGGCGTGAGACGTTTTGTCTCATCCGGCGGCAGGGACTGGTCATCATAGAGCAGGCGAGCCTCTTCATAGGGACCCCGCCGTTCCCCGGCGAGACGCACGATGAGAATGACGTCGCGCCGCTCCAGCGTCAGTTCGACGCGGTCGCCCGGCTTGACCGTCTGGCTCGGGTGACTGCAGCGCTCGCCATTGATGCGCACATGCCCTGACTGGACGTGGCTCTGGGCCAGCGAGCGCGACTTCACCACGCGCGTGAAGAACAGCCACTTGTCGATGCGCTGGCGCGAACCGCTTGCCGGCTGTGTCTCCCCACCCATGACTACTTCTTCATTTGTTCCTTGAGGGCTGCGAGCTTGGCGAAGGGCGAATCCGGATCGATCGGCTTCTCCTTGCGCGGCGGCTTGGCCTCGAAGCGCAGCGGCTGGGCGCCGCGATTGTTGTTCCGGTCGTTACGGTCATTGCGATCATTACGCTCGCCGCGGTCCTTCCGATCGCCACGGTCCTGACGATCACCGCGCGGCTGGTCCTTGCGCTCGCCCCTTGCCTGCTGCGGCCTGCCGCCGTCGCGGCCGCCACCATCCTTGCCGCGGCCGTGACGGTTGTCGCGCCCGTCGCCGCTGCGATTGCCCTCGCCGCCTTCACCGCCGTTCGGACGACGATTGCGCTCGCCGCGCTCCTGGTTCTGGCCGCCCCTGCGTTCGCCGTGGCCGCCGCGTGCCTGGCGGTGATTGTCATTGCGACCGCCGAGACGCCACAAAAGAACCGGCTTTGGTTCCGCCGGCTCGCCAGCTTCCCCGGAAGCGGCAGTCTCTGCCGACGCGGCTGTCTCGGTCACTTCGGCCGCAGCGTCGTTGTCGGTCGCTTCTGGCGCGGGGGTCTCGGCTGCCGTCGACGCCGCCTCGGCTGCTGATGGCTCGGAAGCAGCCTCTTCCGTCGCCGCGTCGGCATCGTCGTGATCGGCTTTTTCTACCGCTTCTTCCCCGGACATTTCCGCGGAGGCGGCAGGGGCTGAAGCTGCGTCCTGCGCCGCAAGATGGGCCGACGCCTCTTCCGCCTTCACGGCATCGGCGCGATAGCCGAGGCCCTTGAGGATCTCTTCCATGTCCTCGAGCGTTGCCCCGAGAATCGACAGCATCGCCGTCGTCGTCGTGAAACGGCGACCGTCATAGGCGCCTTCCGGACGATTGTTCTGACCGGGCTTCCATTGCAGCAGCGGACGGATGATATCGGCAAGCCGCTCCAGAATGTCGATGCGCACGGCGCGCTTGCCGAGGAAACGGAAGCCGGCGAGCTTGTAGAACATCCGCTCGAAGCTCGGATCGGTGACAACGGAGGTGCGGCCAGCGGCAAGCACGGGAATGAGATCGCCGTAGCCCGGCTTGTCGAGACCGTCGTTCTTCAACGCCCAGAGCAGCGTGATCAGTTCGGCCGGTGCCGGCTTCAGAAGGGCCGGAACGAAGATATGATAGGCCCCGAAACGCACGCCGTAGCGGCGCATGGAGGCGCGAGCCTCCTGATCCAGCGACTTCACTTCTTCGGTGACGTCGCGGCGGAAGAGCACGCCGAGATTTTCGACCAGCTGGAAGGCAAGACCCTTGGCAAGACCCTGCAGGTCTTCGGCGCGCGACAGATCGTCCAGAGGCTTCAATACCGTGCTGATGTGATGATTGACGAAACGTTCGATGCGGGCGGCGACGTGATCGCGGGCATTGCCCGTCAACTGCTCGTCGGCGAGCAGGATCACGCGCGGCCGCATGACGTGATCGCTGCCGGAAAGCCGCGCCACCGGGTCGCCGAGCCAACGGATCAATCCATCCGAACCGATCGCCAGATCGCTGTTACCCGCGGCATGCAGCCGGGCTGCACGGGCCTCGAACTCGAGCGCCAGCGCCTTCTGCGACGCAGCCTGAACCGCCTTGGCATCCGGCCCATCCGTTCCCGCCACCGGCGTGAAACGGAATCCGCTCAACTGCCCTACATGATGTCCTTCAACGAAGACATCGCCATTCACACTGATTTCAGCTTCCAGCATCGCATTCTCTCTCAGGCGCTTCATGAGCACAGATGTCCTGCGATCAACAAAGCGTTTCGTCAACCTTTCATGTAACGCATCGGACAATCGATCTTCGATTTCCCGCGTCTTTTCCTGCCAATGTGTCGGATCGGCAAGCCAGCCGGGCCGATTCGAAACGTAGGTCCAGGTCCTTATCTGCGCGATTCGCGCCGAAAGCGTGTCAATTTCCCCATCAGTTCGATCCGAGCGATGAACCTGCTCCGCAAGAAACTGCTCGTTCACCGTGCCATAGCGCACGAGATCGGAAAAGAGGGTCGAAATAAGATCGGCATGTTGGGCCGGAGTGATACGCCGGTAATCGGGCAGCGCGCAAGCCTCCCAGAGTTTTTCGACGCGGGCCGGCCTGTCGGCGAGGTCCATTACCTCGGGGTAGCGCGAAAGCTGCTCGAGCGCCTGCTGGTCGACCGCCGGCAGCGCCCGCGTCAGCCCGGGCACGCGCGGCCCGGCCTCCAGGCTGGCGCGCAGCGACTGAATTGAGGAGAAGTCCATCTCCGTCGTGCGCCACTGCAGAACCTTGACGTTGTCGAATTCATGTCCCTCGATGCGCTGCACCAGTTCCTCGTCGAAAGGCGAGACCTGTCCCGTGACGCCGAAGGTGCCGTCCCGCACGTGCCGCCCGGCGCGGCCGGCGATCTGGCCGAGTTCGGCCGGATTGAGGTTGCGGAACTGATAGCCGTCGAATTTCCGGTCCTGGGCGAAGGCGACGTGATCGACGTCGAGGTTGAGGCCCATGCCGATCGCATCGGTCGCCACCAGATATTCGACGTCGCCCGCCTGATAGAGCGCGACCTGCGCATTGCGGGTGCGGGGGCTCAGCGCCCCCAGCACGACTGCCGCACCGCCGCGCTGCCGGCGGATTAGTTCGGCGATGGCATAGACCTCGTCGGCGGAAAAGGCGACGATGGCGGAGCGCTGCGGCAGCCGGGTGATCTTCTTCTGCCCGGCGTAAAGGAGATGCGAAAGCCGCGGCCGCTCGACGATGGTGATACCCGGCAGGATATGCTGTAGGATCGGCCGCATCGTCCCTGCACCCAGTAACAGCGTTTCATCGCGGCCGCGAAGATGCAGGATGCGGTCGGTAAAGATATGGCCACGCTCGAGATCGCCCGCGAGCTGTACCTCGTCGATCGCGACAAAGGCGGCTTTGGTCTCCCGCGGCATCGCCTCGACAGTGCAGACGGAAAAACGCGCATTGGGAGGCGAAATCTTTTCTTCGCCGGTGACCAGCGCCACGTTCTGCAAGCCAACCTTCTCCACCACCCGCGTATAGACCTCGCGGGCCAGGAGCCTGAGCGGCAGGCCGATCACGCCGGTCCCGTGTGCGACCATGCGCTCGATGGCATAATGGGTCTTGCCGGTATTGGTTGGTCCAAGCACCGCGGTCACACCGCGCCCGCTCAGAATCATCGGCTGCGAAGTCAGAGTCATGGTCCATGCAAGTGAGGCAAGGCGCGCCCCGGGAAAAATTTTGCCATCTCGATGGAGGCACAGAACACATGGACAGCTACCGCCGCAAACGCAAGGGCAGATTTCAAAATGCGTCGGGGATTGCGACCTTTGCGAGTCGTCTCGACGGTGCGTATTTCCAATTCGGAACAGCGTGAGAACGAATCAGAGACGAATCGCTGACTCCTATTGATTCAGCTTTTGTTCACGGCTAAGTATTGATTTTGAATCACTTTTTCCTACTAAATGCTGAATCGCGGAACTCTCTCCTGTTGGTATTTTGTGACCGTGCCGGAGGTCTGGCATACGCTTTCTGCCAAGTGAAAAATGCGTCGAAATTAACGTCTCGATCAAATCCGGAACAAATCAGCGACGAATCGCCGACTGCTCGGCTTTCCCCTTTCGTTCACGGCCATATCTGGTGGCGTCGCCATGTTCTGCCGCTAGATGCGGGGCAGGCGGCGAGGTCTCGTCACGTCGGTGTTAATCTTCCGGCGAGCAAATTCACACAGCGTTAAGCCGGACCCGCTTGCCCAGTGGGGTCGATCAAAAACGGAACGAATCACCGACGAATCGGAGACATCGAGACCTTCCTGCTTTGTTCACCGCAACATATTGTATTTAAATGCTTTTTTAACCATACGGACGGTTTGTGAGGGGTGACGGATCACAAACCATGAATCGCCTTGCGTGCTAATTTACGCGCCCAACCGGGAACAAAAATCGCCAATGCGTGTTTCTTGTCCATCCAGATTGCGGATGAAATGAAGGAAAAACACCATGCTTGGCACGATACTTCTCGTTATCCTCATTCTGCTCTTGATCGGAGCTCTGCCAAACTGGGGTTATAGCCGTGGCTGGGGCTATGGACCTTCCGGCGGTTTGGGGCTAGTTCTCGTCATTATCATTATCCTTGTACTAATGGGCCGCATTTAAGCCCGACAACTTGGGGAGTTACGACATGATGAAGAAGATTGTTCTTATCGGCGCGCTCGTGGGCGCTCTCGCATCCTGCACGGCGACCGAACAGGGCACGGCGATCGGCGCCGGCACCGGTGCGGTCATCGGCGGCGCGGTCACCAACAGCTGGGGTGGTGCCGCTGTCGGCGCGGTTGCCGGCGGTCTGACCGGCGCCCTCATCGGCCAGTCGGTCGAACGCCGCGGTTACTGCATCTATCGCGACCGCTACGGCCGCCGCTACGAGGCTCGTTGCCGCTACTGACCGACAAGTCATATCGGACTCCCAACGGGCGCTTCGGCGCCCGTTTTCTTTGCCGGCGCGTTCGTCAATGTGACGTTGACGAACGGTCGTGAAAGTCAAATCTACTGGCGCCCACCAGCTTGGCGCATATTTCCTTCGTGAGCGCAGGGCAGGTACCATCGCCCGAGGCGCTGAAAGGAATATTTGCATGGACCAGATTGTCCTGAATTCCACCGTCGCCATTCTCGTTGCCGCGGCTTTCCTGAGATCCGCGGTCTCAGCTCTTCGCAGCGGAGATCGCTCGCCGCAGCGAGTGCCTGTCAAGATTCGGGTTCAGCGAGACCGGAACACCGGCAAGCGCTTCTGACCTCCCGAACAAAAGCAAAGGCGCGTCCTGCAACGCGCCTTTGCAAATCAACAAACGTTCGTCCTGTCTTAAACGAAGAATTGCCCACCATTGGCCGTCAGCGTCGAACCGGTGATGAAACCAGCATCGTCGGAGACGAGGAAGGTGACGCAGCGGGCAATTTCTTCGGGCTCGCCGAGCCGGCCGACCGGGATCTGCGGAATGATGCGTTCATTCAGTACCTTCTCCGGCACGGCAAGCACCATTTCCGTTCCGATATAACCGGGGCAGATGGCATTGACGGTGATGTTTTTCGCCGCCCCTTCCTGAGCAAGCGCCTTGGTAAAGCCGAGATCGCCCGCCTTGGCCGCAGAATAGTTCGCCTGGCCCATCTGGCCCTTCTGGCCGTTGATCGACGAGATATTGACGATGCGGCCGAAGCTGCGGTCGCGCATGCCGCTCCAGACCTGATGCGTCATGTTGAACAGGCCGGTCAGATTGGTGTTGATCACCTCGTGCCACTGCTGCGGCGTCATCTTGTGGAACATCGCGTCGCGGGTGATGCCGGCATTGTTGACGAGGATTTCGACCGGCCCGATCTCGCGTTCGACCTTGGTAATCCCTTCACCGCAGGCAGCGTAGTCCGAAACATCCCATTTGAATACCGCAACGCCGGTGACGTCATGAAAGGCATGAGCCTTCTCGTCATTACCGGCATAAGTGGCCGCAACCCTGTAGCCGGCATTTTTCAGCGCCATGGATATCGCTGCGCCGATGCCGCGTGTACCTCCGGTGACCAGAGCCACTCTGCTCATGTTCCGCTCCCCTCTGTGTTTTCGCCTGCTCGTGGCGGCATTTAATCAATGACGGATCGTATGCTGTCTAAAGTGCTTCAAAGCACATGGCGACGCCCATGCCGCCGCCGATGCAAAGCGTGGCGAGGCCCTTCTTCGCGCCGCGGCGCTTCATCTCGAACAGCAGGGTGTTGAGAATGCGCGCGCCGGAGGCGCCGATCGGATGGCCGATCGCAATCGCCCCGCCATTGACGTTGACGATCGACGGATCCCAGCCGAGATCCTTAGTGACAGCGCAAGCCTGTGCGGCGAAGGCTTCGTTGGCCTCGACGAGATCGAGATCGTTCACAGACCAGCCGGCCTTTTCGAGCGCCTTGCGCGACGCCGGGATCGGGCCGGTGCCCATGATGGACGGATCGACGCCCGCCGTTGCCCAGGAAACGATGCGGGCAAGCGGCTGAATGCCGCGCCGCGCCGCTTCCGCCTCGCTCATCAGCACGGCGGCGGCAGCGCCGTCGTTGAGGCCGGAGGCATTGGCGGCGGTAACCGTGCCTTCCTTGTCGAAGGCCGGACGAAGCTTGCCCATCGCCTCAAGCGTCGCGCCGTGGCGGATATATTCGTCGGAATCGACGGTCACGTCGCCCTTACGCGTCTGGATAACGTAGGGAATGATCTCGTCGGTGAAGCGGCCGGCCTTCTGCGCGGCCTCAGCCTTGTTCTGCGAGGCGACGGCGAACTGATCCTGGTCATCGCGCGACAGCTGCCACTGCCGTGCGATATTCTCGGCGGTGATGCCCATATGGTAACCGTGAAAAGCGTCGGTCAGGCCGTCCTTGATCATCGTGTCGACCATCTTCATGTCGCCCATCTTCGTGCCGCTGCGCAAATGCGCAGCATGCGGCGCCATCGACATGGATTCCTGGCCGCCGGCAACGATGATGCTGGCATCGCCGGTGGCAATCTGCTGCATTCCGAGCGCGACGGCGCGCAGACCCGAGCCGCAAAGCTGGTTGACGCCCCAGGCCGTTGCCTCCTTGGGAATACCGGCCTTGATCGCCGCCTGGCGGGCCGGGTTCTGGCCTTCACCCGCGGCCAGCACCTGGCCGAGGATCACCTCATCCACCTCGCCGGCATCGACACCGGCACGCGCGAGCGCGCCCTTGATGACGGCCGCGCCAAGTTCATGCGCGGGGACCGTTGCAAAAGCGCCGTTGAACGAGCCGACTGCTGTCCGACCTGCGCTGGCGATGACGATGGATGAATTGCTCATGGGGTGGCTCCTCGTTTTTCGTCTTACTTACATAAGGGGAAACTGGCAAAGCTTTGAGCACAAGTCAAACGGGAAGACCGGTCGCCGCCATTTTTCGGCGGCAGCCGTCAAGGCCGATTCGTTTGATCTGCTAAAGGTTTGCCGCAACGCACAAAGAGATTGTCACCGGCCTTCTTTTGCGTTTACAGTCTGAAGTGGAGGAACATCCAAAATCAGACGGGGGTTCAGGAGACTGATATGGCGAAGAATGAGGGTCAGATTGTCATCAAGAAATACGCCAATCGCCGCCTGTACAATACAGGCACCAGCACCTATGTGACGCTGGAAGATCTGGCGGAGATGGTGAAGAAGGGCGAAGACTTTACCGTCCAGGACGCAAAAAGCGGGGACGACATCACCCATTCAGTGCTGACGCAGATCATCTTCGAGCAGGAATCGAAAACCGGCAATACGCTGCTTCCGATCTCCTTCCTGCGCCAGCTCATTACCTATTACGGTGACCAGATGCAGATGGTCGTGCCGAGCTTCCTCGAACATTCGATGCGCGCCTTCAGCGAACAGCAGGCCCAGATGCGCGAACAGGTAAACCGCGCCTTTGGCGAGACACCGCTCGGCAAGAACCTGCAATTGCCGATGCAGATGGTCGAGGACCAGGTTCGCCGCAATACCGAGCTGTTTCAGCAGGCAATGCAGATGTTTTCGCCATTCATGGCGCCGCCAGCGGCCAAGGAAAGCCGCAAGGCCGAGGCCAAGGACATCGACGAGTTGAAGGAGCAGCTCCGCGCTCTCCAGAATAAACTCGACAACCTATAGTCCGATCGAAACATCCCGCCCGGCGCTCCGGATCGAAACGGCAAAACCGCCGATCACATCGATCAGAGCGATCGTCATCAAAATGAAGAACACCTGCGTCGCAGCGTCCTGGACGAGCAGAAACTCGACCAGGAAGGCGATGAAGACCAGCATCGACAATATGTGATTGAGCAGGTTGCCGGGCCCGGTTCGCGTTGCTTTCAGGATTTCGAAGAACAACACGACGAGGGCGACGACAATGAAGAGATCGCCGAGCGCCATGCTCCAGATCGCGCCCGAGAGCATCGACAGCACGATGATGTCATGCTGCAAGGCGGCGATGCCGCCGCCGCCCATCAGGCCGAGCATCGCCAGATTGTAAAGAATAAACGGAATAATCATCAGCGGCATTGCGGCTACCATCGGCAATCTCCTTGCGCAGCAAGAATACTGCCGCAAACCGCTGTCCTACTGCAAGTCGTTGCAAATATTATGTTGCCGAAAAGCAAAAGGCCGGCATGAAGCCGGCCTTGAAACTTGCGATCGGACGAGCCGGTCGGAAATTACGCGCCTTCCTTCGGCGTCAGAACCTGACGGCCGCGATACATGCCGGTCTTCAGGTCGATATGATGCGGGCGGCGCAGTTCGCCGGAATTCTTGTCTTCGACGTAGGTCGGAGCTTTCAGCGCATCAGCCGAACGGCGCATGCCGCGCTTGGACGGGCTCGTTTTTCTCTTCGGTACAGCCATTTTTCTTACTCCACTTGCGGGCAAAACATTCCCACGGCCAGACTGGCGGCCGAAACGGACATGTCGCGATTTCGGAAATTTTGCGCGCTTATACATGCAAGGGGCGGCCTTGACCAGTCCCCATTCGTATTTTTTGCGAGGCCGATGATTCGAGCCTCAGACCTCGTCTTCCGCCACGATCCAAGGCTCGGCCCGGGCGGCCTCTTCCCATTTCCGCCAGGCCGGATGCGCCTTCATCGTCTCCATATAGGTGAGTGTATCCTTTCGGTTGACGAGATCATAGATGTCGAACCGGTTGACCACAGGCGCAAACATCGCATCCGCGCGACTGAAGCGCCCAAAGAGAAACGGCCCGCCGGATTTCTGCAGAAGGTCTCGCCAGATCGTCTCGATACGGCTGACATCGGCGTCGACGTCGTCAGGCAATGCGATCGTCCCCTTCGGCCGGCGAATATTCATCGGGCAGGCATTGCGCAGGGCTCGGAAGCTCGAGAGCATTTCCATCGAAACAGAACGGGCGAGTGCCCGTTCGGCACGGGCGCGCGGCCAAAGGCCGGCGTCCGGATAAAGCTCGGCGGCATATTCGATGATCGCCAGCGATTCCCAGATCTTCAACGCGCCATGCTGCAGGACCGGCACCCGGCCACTCGGCGATATCGCCTTGATCTTGGGATTGCCGCCCGCATCATCGAAAGGGATCAGGATTTCTTCGAAATCGACGCCGGCGCTCGTCAGCGCCATCCACGGCCGGAACGACCAGGAAGAATAATTCTTGTTGGCGATGTAGAGCGTCGGTCTGTCCATAGGCCTCTCCCGTTCAGGCATCGAAATCGAAGATCAGCAGTTCGTGAAAATGGTTCATGTCCTCGTACACGCAGAATGCCGGTGGCGTCAGCTCGAAAACGGGGACTTTGCGGCTGACGTCCTCGACCACGTCGTCGAGCATCGCCTGCCAGCGCGGCAGGGCTTCGTCCTCCAGCCAGTCGATAGGATAGGCGAAAGTGACGTGGAACTTGTAGTCCGCATGGTTCGGCTGCCGATAGCCGAGAAGATCGGCAAAGGCGTCGCGCCAGGCGCGCATGATCCTGCGGTCCTTCTCCGTCGCCCCATCGACAAGCAGACCCGAGGGACGAGCACCGATGACCCCGACATTGAAGGGCTCGGCCATCGAAAAACTGTCGAGACGCGCGGCCAGCAGCGCGGTCATGTCGTCGACCGGCGTGTCGAGAGGGAGGTCCTCAGGCCAGCAGTCCTGCCGGCGCCTGGTCTCAATGACGCCTTCGAAAAGCGTCATGTGAAGGCTCGAGATCGGCGTGAAGAGAAATTGCGACGCCTCGGGCATCGCCAGATATTTTTCACGCGCTTCGATCAGTGCCGTGAGCGTCGTTGAACCTTTCTCGGGATGACAGACGATGGTGTTGCCGGCTTCGGGCAGGAAACCGCCGATCCTGCGATAGCGGCTGCCGAGATGGGCAGGTGGGTTTTGATTGTGCGTCTTCGAGTAAAGGAGAAGTTCGGGAGAAAAGGTCGGGGCGGTCATGGGCGACTCGGGGGCTCTGGTTGGATTGCATTCGCCCATACGGCAGAACCAAGAATGTCAGATGACGGCCACCGCTTCTAATGACAAGTTCTGATCTTATTCATAGATGCACTTGATGTAGTCGCCCGAACCCTGCGCACGCCTCTCGATGACGCCGGCAAGCCGGCGAAGGCCCCTTCCAGGCTTGCCCGCATTGCGGTCGATCGGGTTCGGCAGCGAGACGGCAAGCAACGATGCCTGGCGTCGCGTCAGCTTCGAAGCTGGCACCTTGAAATGATGCTGGGCCGCCGCCTCGATACCGTAAATGCCCGGACCCCATTCGGCGATATTGAGGTAGATTTCCATCAGCCGCCGTTTCGACAGGACGAAATCCGTGGTGACGGCGAGGGGAAGCTCCATCGCCTTCCGCACGAAGGAGCGGCTGTTCCAGAGGAAGAGGTTCTTGGCCGTCTGCATCGGGATCGTGCTGCCGCCGCGTGTCGCCTGACCTTTCAGCGTGTCCTCGACCAGCATCCGCATCTCTGCCCAGTCGACGCCGCCGTGGAAGCAATATTGACCGTCTTCCGACATCATCACCGATTGCACCAGGACCGGAGAGATCTCATCCAGCGACACCCATCTGCGGTCATAGCCGCGCAGCAGCACCAGATCGCGCAGCATCAGCGTCGAGACGGGATGGATGAAGGGCAGCAGGTAGAGGAAGATCAGCGCGTAAGGAAGGATCAGCACGGCCAGAACGGCAAGACCGACGCGTCTCAGCACAGGCCGATCTTCGAACCATCGCCGACGGGCCGGCATGTCGGCGATATCCTCTCTCTCCGTCGCTATATCCAATGTCCCCAGCCCATTTCGCTCCCTTTCGTTCTCATAACGCCTGCGAGCCGCTTATGCCAGAGGACAAGGGAAATCTTGCGGCAGTCATCGACAATTCCGTTGCAAGCCCCGATGCCCCATGCCAAACAGCGCCCATGGACGCGAACCGGAACACTTTCGAGACGAGGCTTAGCGACAACGCCCGCGAAATCGAGGCGCTGCTCGATACATTGCTTTCGCCGAGCCCTCTTTCCGATGAAATCGTCAGGCCTGACACCCTGCGCAGCGCCATGCATTATGCCGTGCTGAATGGCGGCAAGCGATTGCGCCCATTCCTTGTGGCCGAAAGTGCGGCCCTTCTCGGCGGCGATGTGCAGGCGGCCCTTCGGGTCGGCGCCGCACTCGAATGCGTTCACTGCTATTCTCTCGTGCATGACGACCTGCCGGCCATGGACGATGACGACCTGCGCCGCGGCAAACCGACAGTGCACGTCAAGTTCGATGAAGCCACCGCGATCCTCGCCGGCGACAGCCTGCTTACCTATGCTTTCGACATCGTTGCCGCGCCGGAAACCGCCCTTCCCGATACGAGCAAAGCGGCGTTAGTGCTGGCGCTCGCCCGCGCAGCCGGTCTCGGCGGCATGGCCGGCGGCCAGGCGCTCGATCTGGCGGCGGAAAAGCAGGCTCCCGACGAAGCCGGCATCATCCGTCTGCAGGCGATGAAAACAGGCGCGCTGATCCGCTTCGCCTGCGAGGCGGGCGCCATTATCGCGGCAAGCCCGCCCGAAGATCGCCGCCGCCTGCGTGCCTTTGGCGAAAAGATCGGCCTCGCCTTCCAACTCGCCGACGACATCCTCGACCTGACCTCGGATGCTGAGACCATGGGCAAGGCGACCGGCAAGGATGCGGCCCGCGGCAAGGGAACGCTGGTGGCGCTTCACGGCATGGAATGGGCCGAGACCGAGCTCCGCCGCCATGTGCGCGATGCCGAGGACCTGCTCGCCCCCTACGGGGCGCGCGCCTCCACCCTCACCGCCGCTGCGCATTTCATCGCCGACCGCAAGAGCTGAGGCGAAGGTCAGGCCGCCAATATCTCTTTGAGGGCGGAAACCAGGCGGGCGCATTCCTCGTCGGTGCCGATGCTGATGCGCAGGAATTCCGAAATGCGCGGCTCGGCGAAACGCCGGACGAGGACGCCACGCTCCCGCAGCTCGGTCAGAAGTGCAACGCCCGGCCGGCTTGCGTGCCTCGCAAAAATGAAATTCGCCTGCGACGGCAGCACCTCGAAATCCAGCGCCTCAAGCTCCCGGACGAGGCGTTGCCGGCTGGCGATGATTTTCCGCCGGCATGTCTCGAACCAAGCCTCGTCTCTGATCGCCGCCGTCGCCCCGACCTGTGCCAGGCGATCGAGCGGATAAGAATTGAAGCTGTCCTTGACGCGCACCAGCGCATCGATCAGGTCCCGGTGCCCCAGTGCGAAGCCAACGCGCAGGCCTGCGAACGAACGAGATTTCGACAAAGTCTGGATGACCAAAAGGTTGGGATAGCGAGAAATGAGCGGCACTGCGCTTTCGCCGCCGAAATCGACATAGGCCTCGTCGATCACGACTACCGCATCCGGATGAGCAGCAAGAAGCGTCTCGATCCCGGTCCGCGGCAGGCCGATACCCGTCGGCGCGTTCGGATTGGGGATGATGATCGCGCCGCACGGTCTGTCGTAATCGGACAGCCGGATCCGGAAGCGATCGTCGAGCGGTATCTCGATAGTCTCGACGCCATATAGCAGGCTATAGGTCGGATAGAAGCTGTAAGTCACATCGGGATAGAGAAGCGGCAGATCGTGGTTCAGCAGCGCCTGGAACGTATGCGCGAGAACCTCGTCGGAGCCGTTGCCGACGAACACTTGTTCGCTCGTCAGCCCCAAACGGGCGGCGATCGCCTCGCGCAACTCGGTGGCGACCGGATCGGGATAGAGCCGCAGACGGTCGTCTGTCGCTTGCCTGATCGCCTCGATCGCCTTTGGGGACGGCCCATAGGGATTCTCATTGGTATTGAGCTTAACCAGGCCGGGAATACGCGGCTGCTCCCCCGCGACGTAGGGCCGAAGCTTGCTGACAATATCAGACCAATACCGGCTCATTCGAACGCGCGGGCCTTCATTCCGCAGCCGTCCGCCGGCCGAAGCGCTTCTCGATATAGTCGACGACAAGCGCCTCGAAGTCGGCGGCGATATTGGGGCCGCGCAGTGTCAGCGCCTTTTTGCCGTCGATAAAAACGGGAGCGGCCGGCATCTCGCCTGTACCGGGAAGCGAGATGCCGATATCGGCATGTTTGCTTTCGCCCGGTCCGTTGACAATGCAGCCCATGACGGCGACGTTCAGCGCCTCGACGCCGGGATATTTTTCGCGCCAAACCGGCATGTTCTTGCGGATGTCGTTCTGGATGTTCTGGGCCAGTTCCTGGAAGACCGTCGAGGTCGTGCGCCCGCAGCCGGGACAGGCGGCGACGACCGGCACGAACTGGCGGAAGCCCATGACCTGCAGGATTTCCTGCGCCACCTGGACCTCGCGGGTGCGGTCGCCGTTCGGCTCGGGCGTCAGCGAGACGCGGATCGTATCACCGATGCCGTGCTGCAGCACGAAGCCCATGGCAGCCGACGAAGCGACGATGCCCTTGCTGCCCATGCCTGCTTCGGTGAGGCCGAGATGCAGCGCGTGATCGGAACGTTCGGCGAGCATGGAATTGACGGCGATCAGGTCCTGCACCTGGCTGACCTTGGCCGACAGGATGATGCGGTTGCGCGGCAAGCCGATCTCCTCGGCAAGGGCGGCCGACAGCAGCGCCGACTGCACGATCGCCTCGCGCGTCACCTGCCGTGCCGAAAGCGGCGAGCCGGCCTCGGCATTCTGATCCATCAGCGCCGTCAACAGGTCCTGATCGAGCGAGCCCCAGTTGACGCCGATGCGTACCGGCTTGTCGTAGCGGATCGCCATCTCGATGATCTCGGCGAACTGTTTGTCCTTCTTGTCCTTGAAGCCGACATTGCCGGGATTGATGCGGTATTTCGCCAGCGCCTCGGCGCAGGCAGGATGATCGGCAAGCAGCTTGTGGCCGATATAGTGGAAGTCGCCGATCAGCGGCACGTCCATGCCGAGCCGCAACAGCCGCTCGCGGATCTTCGGCACGGCGGCGGCACTCTCGTCGCGGTCGACGGTGATACGCACCAGTTCCGAGCCCGCCCGGTGCAGGGCTGCGACTTGCGCAACGGTCGAATCGATATCGGCGGTATCCGTATTCGTCATCGATTGCACGACAATCGGCGCACCACCGCCGACGATGACGCCGCCGACATTGACGGCGACGGAAGCGCGGCGCGGTTTCGGATCAAAATCGGCGGCTGACAACATGCAGAGTTCTTGCACCCCTAGAAACAGTGCCTTTCAGGTGGATCAAGCCCGGCTCCTTGTCAACCGCCGACTATATCACTTTTGTTTGGAGGCGCTCAGTGGCCGCCTCCGGAGACCCCATCGGCATAATGGGCCAGCTTGGAGAACATGAGAACGAACAGCAGCAGCACCGGCAGCGCCATGAAGACGACGGCAAAGCCGATATGTTCGGCAACGAAGCCGATCACCGACGGCGCGACCAGCATGCCGGAATAGCCCATCGTCGTAACCACCGAGATGCCGATGCCGGGTTTGAGACCGGGTATATTGCCCGCGGCCGAGAAAGCGATCGGCACCATGTTTGAAATGCCGATGCCGCAAAGCGCAAAGCCCAGAATGGCGATCTCAGCGTCCGGCGCAAGGCTCGCAAGCAACATGCCGACGATGGCAAAGAGCGTGCAGATGCGCAGTGTCTTGACCCCTCCGAGGCGGTCGCGCACCAGGTCGCCGGCAAAGCGCATGGTCGCCATGGTCGCCGAAAAGGCTGCGAAACCGAGACCGGAAAGCGCCACCGACGCATCCATGTCCTGCCGGAGATAGAGCGCACCCCAATCCAGAACCGCGCCTTCCGGCACCATGGAGAACAGCGCCATCAAGCCGAGCAGCCACGGCAGCGGCACCATCGGCAGCCTCGTCTTCTCCTTTTTGGCATCGGGATGGGGCGGATCCGCAAGGATCATCGGCCAGGCGACAGCGAGGAAGATCGCCGCCAGCGCAGTCGCGAGCTGGGCATGGCCGAGAACGCCGAGTTTGGCAATCACGATGCCGCCGAGGCCCGAGCCGATCAAGCCGCCGAGGCTCCAGAAAGCATGGCAGGACGACATGATGGCCCGCCGCATGGATTTTTCGACGGACACCGCATTGGCGTTCATCGCCACATCCATGGCGCCGATGAAGCCGCCGAACAGGAAGAGCGAGATTGCCGCGGTAATCACATTCGGCGCGAGCGTCAGCGCCAGGAGCAGCGGCAGCACGCAGACGGCGGTTGCCCGAACAACGACGCGAGAGCCGTGCCTGGCGATCTGCGCGCCGGCGATCGGCATCATGACCAGCGAGCCGACACCGAAGACGATGATCATCAGCCCAAGCTCGAACTTGCTTAGCCCGAGACGCTCGGCAAAATCCGGAATCTTCGGTGCCCAGCAGCCGACGACAAAGCCGTTCATGAGAAAGAGCAGGGAAACCGCTGCCCTGCTTCTGGTAATGAAGCCGCTGCGGACCCCCGACGGCGCATTCACATGACTGTCCATTTTCGGTCTTTCCTCGCTATCGGGCTTGGGAGCGCCCGCTTTTTCTAAACTCCGTGACGACGGCTCAGTTCGTTTTTTCGGCGATGACGGTCCGGCAGCCGCGCTCGCGATAACCCGCAAGAATGGCGGGATCGGCATCGTGCTCGACGACCAGGCATTCGCAATGCGCAACCGGAAGGATGCTGTGGGGCGCAGCCGTGCCGAATTTCTCCGAGGTTACCGCCGCCATAACCCTTTTGCTTCTCGATGTTGCAAACCGCTTGAATTCCGCATCCTCGAATCCGAAGGTGGTGATGCCGGCCTCGAGATCGATGCCGCAGGCGCCGAGAATGCAGAGATCGGGCGAAATCTGCTCCATATCCCGCAAGGCCTTGGCGCCGAGCGCTCCACCTGTCTGCCGGTCCACCATGCCGCCGATCAGGATGACGTTGACGGCGGGCTTGTCGATCAGCGCTGCGGCAATCACCGGCGCATTGGTCGCAGCCGTCAGTGCGAGTTCGGCAGGCAGGGCGTTGGCAATCGCCAGATTGGTGCTGCCGGCATCGAAGAACACGCACGAACCGGCAGTGATCTGCTTCGCGGCAGCCCGCGCCAAGGCCTGCTTGCGGTCGGCGGCAAATCCCGTGCGCTGCGTCAGGCTTCCATACGCCGGCGAAACCGGCAGCGCGCCCCCATAGACCCGCTCGCAGAGGCCCGCCGCCGCCATCTCACGCAGGTCGCGCCGCACCGTATCCTCGGAGACGCCGAATTCGAGCGCAAGTTCCGCCGCCAGCACGCGGCCATTCAGCCGCAGCCGTTCGGAAATGACGCCTTGGCGCTCTCGTAACAGAAAATCCTGCATGTTCCTACCGAATCTGCGCGTGAAGTACGGAAAACGTGCATAACCGTTTACGACCGTGCAGGCAATATGCGCGATCACACGTTTTCTGACGCAGTGATACAAAGCGCCACCACCGGGCGAACTAACTATTGACCGGCCCAGAAGGCAGGATTATCGATTCACTATCCCCGATCCCCGCCGGCAATCCTGCCCCCTGGTGCGTCCCCATGAAAAATTCCGTCAGCCTGGGCATTCTGCTCACGAGCCTCGCCTATATGGCGTTCACGTTCCATGATGCGATCATCAAGATCCTGACTTCAAGCATTCCCGTCTGGCAGATCCTGTTTTTTCGCAGCCTTACGATCCTGCTCGGTTGTGTCGCCTATGGTCGCGTCAGGCTCATCCGTCAGACAATGACATCGCCGATCATCAAACCAATGATTGCCCGCAGTATCCTTCTCCTTTGCGCCTGGCTTTCCTACTACTCCGCCGCAAGCCGCCTGCAACTGGCCGAAGTCACCACGCTTTATTACGCCGCACCCGTCGTCGGCACCTTGCTTGCATGCTTCGTTCTGAAAGAGGACGTCATGCCAGCGCGATGGCTGGCCGTTGGCGTCGGTTTCGTCGGCGTGCTCATCGCCTGCGACCCGATCAGTCTCACTGTTTCCTGGCCCGTGTATCTGGCGCTACAGGCGGCGGTCCTCTGGGCGGCGGCCATGGTGCTGCTGCGCAAGACCTCGCTGCACGAAAAGACCATCGTCCAGCTTGCGGTCTCGAACGTCTTTTTCCTCGCCATGACGGGCATTGCCGCTCTTTACACTTGGCAGACACCCGACATGACGCAGTTGGCGCTTCTCACCGCAACCGGCGTAGTCGCAGGCTGTGCGCAGTTCGCCATCTTCGAGGGAATGCGACAAGCACCCGTCTCCGTGCTTGCGCCGTTCGAATATACGTCCCTCGTCTGGTCCTTCATCCTCGGCTATCTGATCTGGGGCGATATCCCACCGCCGAATGTCGTCGGCGGCGCGGCGATGATCCTCGGCGCCGGTTTGATCACCATCGTCAGCGAAAGGCTGCGCCGCCGGGCCGCGGTGTGATGCCCGTTTCCATGGAATTGATGCTTCAGAAGACGGCTTGAGAAAAATATTCGCAGTTGCCGCTTTTATTCGCAGTTTTCTACGCTTCCGGCGCCCTAGTTTTCTGCAAAGTATCGCTCATCCGATCGCAACCTCCCAAGGATGGATAGAACAATGAACTGGTTGAAAACCGTCGCCGCCGCTGCCCTTATTCAGGCCGCAGCCCTCCTGCCCGCCCATGCGGGCGAAAACCTCGCCGCCATCAAATCGGCCGGCGTCTTCAAGATCGGCACCGAGGGCACCTATGCGCCCTTCACCTATCATGACGAAAGCGGCAAGCTCGTCGGCTTCGACGTGGAGATCGGCGAAGCCATCGCCGCCAAGCTCGGCGTCAAGGCCGAGTTCGTCGAAGGCAAGTGGGACGGCCTCATCGCCGGCCTCGACGCCAAGCGTTACGACACTGTCATCAATCAGGTCGGCATCACCGAAGCTCGCAAGCAGAAATATGATTTCTCCGAGCCCTATATCGCTTCCAAGGCCGTGCTGATCGTCCGCGACGGCGACGACAGCATCAAGACCTTCGCCGACCTGAAGGGCAAGAAATCAGCGCAGTCGCTGACCAGCAACTTCGGCAAGATCGCTACCGAATCCGGCGCCGAACTCGTGGGCACCGATGGTTTCGACCAGTCGATCCAGCTTGTGCTGACCAAACGCGCCGATGCGACGATCAACGACAGCCTCTCCTTCCTCGACTTCAAGAAGCACAAGCCGGACGCGCCGGTAAAGATCGCCGCCGAGCAGGAAAATGCCGATTACTCCGGCATCATCATCCGCAAGAACGAGCCGGAACTGCTGGAAGCGATCAACAACGCGCTCGCCGATATCAAGGCCGACGGCACTTACAAGAAGATCGCCGACAAATATTTCGGCCAGGACGTCTCGAAGTAAGCTTCGTCTAAAAAACTCCCCTCCCTCCCCACAGGGGGAGGGGCTTTGGCCGGGAGACCGCCTCACCTCAAAATAGACGTCCCGACTTGCAGCTCGGTGGTCATTTCATGCAGCGTGGGAGGCAGATTAAGTCCCTGCCCCTTGTGGGAAGCGGTTGGGGAGGGGTATTTCGAAGTATTGCTGCTCAACCGACGAGAGGGAATATCCCTTGCCGCACTGGCTCCAACTGATGGTGGAATCGCTTCCCTCGCTCCTCTGGGCGGGATTGATCTTCACCATTCCACTGACGCTGCTCTCCTTCATCTTTGGTCTGATCCTCGGCCTGATCACGGCGATCGCCCGCCTTTTCGGCCCGACGCCCGTCGCGGCGATTGCCCGTTTCTATGTCTGGGTCATTCGCGGCACGCCGCTGCTCGTCCAGCTCTTCGTGATCTTTTACGGGCTGCCGAGCATCGGCATCCTGCTCGACGCCTTTCCTGCCGCCCTGATCGGCTTTACCCTGAATATCGGCGCCTACAGCTCCGAAATCATCCGCGCGGTCATCTCCTCCGTGCCGAAGGGCCAGTGGGAAGCAGCCTATTCGATCGGCATGAGCTGGCGCCAGGCGATGAGCCGGACGATCCTGCCGCAGGCAGGCCGCGTCGCCGTGCCGCCTCTGTCGAACACCTTCATCTCGCTGGTCAAGGATACCTCGCTTGCCGCCGCCATCACCGTGCCGGAGCTCTTCCAGGCGGCACAACGCATCGTCGCCACCACTTACGAGCCGCTGATCCTTTATATCGAGGCGGCGCTGATCTATCTCGTCCTCAGCTCCGTTCTCTCGCAGCTGCAGGTGCGGCTGGAACGCCGTTTCGCGCGTTATGGCGGCATGCTGGAGGCAAACGCATGATCGAGCTTTCCAACATCGAAAAGCGCTTCGGCGATGCCGTCATTCTGAAGGATATCAGCATCCGCATTCCCGAGGGCAGCGTCACCGCGCTCGTCGGGCCGTCCGGTGGTGGCAAGAGCACGCTACTGCGCTGCATCAACCTGCTCGAAATCCCGACATCAGGCGCGATCCGCCTTGGTGAGGAAGAGCTTTCCTTCGCGCCCGGCAAACGCTTGGGATGGCAGGCGATCCAGAAAATCCGCCGTCAGACCGGCATGGTCTTCCAGAACTTCCAGCTCTTCCCGCATCAGACCGCGATCGAAAACGTCATGGAAGGTCTGGTCACGGTGCTAAAATGGCCGAAGGCGAAATCGCGCGAACGCGCCATGGAACTGCTGACCAAGGTCGGCATGGCGCACAAAACCGATGCCTGGCCCTCGACCTTATCGGGTGGTCAGCAGCAACGCGTGGCAATCGCCCGGGCACTCGCGCCGTCGCCGCGGGTGCTTCTCTGCGATGAGCCGACCTCGGCGCTCGATCCGGAACTTTCGGCGGAAGTGGTCGATGTGCTGGGCCAGCTTGCCCGCGAAGGCACGACGATGGTCATGGCCACCCATGATCTCCGGCTCGCCTCGAAAATCGCCAACGACGTCGTCTTCCTGGAAGACGGGAGCGTGGTCGAAACCGGCAGTGCGAAAGCTATTTTCAGCGCGCCTAAGCGCGAGCGCACCAAGCGCTTCATCTCGACGATCAACGCCGCCCATACATACGACATCTGAACTGTCTCACGTGAATCGTGATTCACGTGAGACGCTTTTGATTTAAGCGGCCTGCCTCAGGCCGAGGTGACGACCGAACGCGCCGCCTTCAACGCATTGCCCCACCAGACGAGCTGATCGAGCTGGTTCTTGGCCGCCTCGTTGAGGTGCGGGTAATCGCCAAGGCTCTTGCCTTCCTTGAGCACGCTCAGATATTCGCTGAAAGCGATGTGCACGCCCGTTTTCACCGAAGCGGCGCCCATTTCCACGAAGATCAGCCGAAGCTGCTCGACGGCGCGTGCACCGCCAACGCCGCCGTAACCGACGAAGGCGACTGGCTTCTGAATGAATTCGCCGAGGTCAATGGCGTTCTTCAGAACCGCCGTCGGCGCATGATTGTACTCGGCAACGGTGAATATGTAGCCGTCAAATTCGCGCAGCTTCTTCTTCCAGCGCTCGGCGGTGTCGCTTTCCGCCGTGGTGGCGCGCTCTTCGCCGAAGAAATGCATGGGATAGTCGAGAAGATCGAGAACCTCGACTTCCAGATCGGAGCGTTGGCCGACGAGCCCGGCAATCCATTTTGCTGGATGTTCGGCGAAACGGCCAATACGAGTGCTTCCGACAATGACAGCGATCTTCAATTTGCTCATGAAATTGTTTCCTGATTGATCTTGGGAGAGGCAGGCAGGCAAGTCTACGAAAAAGCCTCCCCGCCGGGCAAGGCGAGGAGGCCATTCGCTTTTCGAAAAAGCCGGCCTTTTAACAGCCTGGCTCTACACAATCGGGTGATCAGCCCGACTTGGCAAGGACGGGCGGACGAAACCTTTCGTGCCGTTTGCTCATCCGCCGTAAACCACCAGCAGATCCTTCGCGTCGATCTGGTCGCCGGCTTTGACCAGCACTTCGGCAATGGTGCCGTCCTTTTCGGCATGGATCGCGGTTTCCATCTTCATCGCCTCGATGGAGACAAGCACGTCGCCGGCGCTGATGGCCTGGCCCGGCGAGGCGAAGACGCGGCTAATGACGCCGGGCATCGGCGCGCCGACATGGGCGGCGTTGCCGACCTCGGCCTTGCGGCGCACGGCCGCCCCGGTCGCCCCATGGGCCCGATCGGGCACCTTGATGCGGCGCGGCTGGCCGTTGAGCTCGAAGAAGACGGTGACCATGCCCTGACTGTCGGTTGCGCTCATCGCCTGGTTGACGATAACGAGCGTCTTGCCCTTCTCGATATCGGCGAACAGTTCCTCGCCGTCCGCCAACCCGTAGAAATAGGCGGGCGTCGGCAGTACCGAAACCGGGCCGTAGGTATCGGAGGCAAGCGCAAAGTCGGTGAAGACCTTCGGATACATCAGATAGGAAGCGAATTCGAAGTCGCTGACCTCGCGCTCCAGCTTCTTCTCGATGACCTTGCGTTCCGCATCGAGATTGGCTTCCTTCAGCAGTGAGCCCGGACGCACCGTATAGGGTTTTTCGCCCTTCAATGCCTTCTTCTGCAGCGCTTCCGGCCATCCAGACGGTGGCTGGCCGAGATCGCCCTTCAGCATCGACACCACCGATTCCGGGAAGGAAACCTCGCGGTCGGGGCTGACGACATCGGCAACGGTCAGGTCCTGGGAGACCATCATCAGCGCCATGTCGCCGACCACCTTCGAGGAGGGCGTCACCTTGACGATGTCGCCGAACATCTGGTTGGCGTCGGCATAGGCCTGCGCCACTTGGTGCCAGCGGGTTTCCAGTCCCAGCGAGCGGGCCTGCTCCTTCAGGTTGGTGAACTGGCCGCCCGGCATCTCGTGGAGATAGACTTCGGAGGCTGGCCCTTTGAGATCGCTTTCGAAGGCGGCATATTGGTTGCGCACCGCTTCCCAATAGAAGGAGATGCGGCGAATCCATTCCGGATCGAGACCGGGGTCGCGCTCGGAGCCGGAGAGCGCCTCGACGATCGAGCCGAGACAGGGCTGCGAGGTATTGCCGGACAGCGCATCCATCGCCGCATCGACGGCATCGACGCCGGCTTCGACCGCGGCAAGAACGGTCGCCGCCGCAATGCCTGAGGTATCATGCGTGTGGAAGTGGATCGGCAGACCGGTCACCTCGCGCAGCGCCTTGAACAGAACCTTCGCAGCCGCAGGCTTCAACAAGCCCGCCATGTCCTTCACAGCGATGATATGGGCGCCGGCCTTTTCGAGCTCGACGGCAAGGCCGGTATAGTACTTCAGGTCGTATTTCGGCCGCGCCGAATTCAGGATGTCGCCAGTATAGCAGATCGCCGCTTCGCAGAGCTTGTTCTCCTCGCCAATGGCATCCATCGATACCCGCATATTCTCCACCCAGTTAAGGCAGTCGAAGACGCGGAAGAGATCGATGCCGCCCTTGGCGGCCTGGCGGACGAAGTATTTGACGACATTGTCGGGATAGTTGGTGTAGCCCACACCGTTGGCGCCGCGCAGCAGCATCTGCAGGAGCAGGTTCGGCGCCCCCTCGCGGATCAGCGCCAACCGCTCCCACGGATCTTCCGTGAGGAATCGCATCGAGACGTCGAAGGTGGCGCCGCCCCAGCATTCGAGCGAGAGCAGGTTCGGCAGCGCATGCGCATAGGTGCCGGCAATGCGGGCAATGTCATAGGTGCGCATGCGGGTGGCGAGCAGCGACTGGTGGCCGTCGCGCATCGTCGTGTCGGTCAGAAGCACCCGCTTCTCATTGCGCATCCACTCGCCGAACTTCTTCGGCCCAAGCGTGTCGAGAAGCTGCTTCGTGCCGTCCTTCACCCCGTTGCCATTGGCATAGGGCACCACCGGCTTGGCGGCGTTTTCCTGCGGCTTCGGCCTGTCCTTGGCCTCGGGATGGCCGTTGACGGTGACGTCGGCGAGATAGGTCAGGAGTTTCGTCGCGCGGTCCTGGCGCTTGACCTGCTGGAAGAGTTCCGGCGTCGTGTCGATGAAGCGGGTGGTGTAGCTGTTGTCGCGGAATTTCGGATGGCCGATGATCGCTTCGAGGAAGGTCAGATTGGTGGCCACACCTCGGATGCGGAATTCGCGCAGCGCCCGGTCCATGCGGGAAATGGCTTCCAGCGGGTTCGGCGCCCAGGCTGTGACCTTGACGAGCAGCGGATCGTAATAGCGGGTGATGATGGCGCCGGAATAGGAGGTACCGCCGTCGAGGCGGATACCGAAGCCGGAGGCCGAGCGATAGGCGGTGATGCGGCCGTAATCCGGAATGAAATTATGCTCCGGATCTTCCGTCGTCACGCGGCACTGCAGGGCGTGACCGTTGAGACGGATCTCTTCCTGCTTCGGCACGCCGGATTGCGGCGTGCCGATCGCATAGCCGTCGAGGATGTGGATTTGCGCCTTGACGATATCGATGCCGGTGACGACTTCGGTCACCGTGTGCTCAACCTGGATGCGCGGATTGACTTCGATGAAGTAGAATTTGCCGGTATCGGCATCCATCAGATATTCGACGGTACCGGCGCCGATATAGTTCGTCGCCTCTGCGATCTTCAGCGAATAGGCGGCGAGTTCCTGGCGCTGGGCTTCCGAAAGATAGGGTGCCGGCGCGCGCTCGACGACCTTCTGATTGCGGCGCTGAACGGAACAGTCGCGCTCGAAGAGATGCACGACATTGCCGTGGGTGTCGCCGAGGACCTGGCTTTCGACGTGGCGAGCGCGCTCGACGAGCTTTTCCAGATAGACCTCATCCTTGCCGAAGGCGGCCATTGCCTCGCGCTTGGCTTCCGTCACTTCCTTGGCGAGATCGGCCTCGGAACGTATGACGCGCATGCCGCGGCCGCCGCCGCCCCAGGAGGCCTTCAGCATGACGGGATAGCCGATCTCGGCGGCCATTCTGGCGACTTCCTGCATATCGTCCGGCAGCGGTTCGGTCGCCGGCACGACCGGCACGCCGACGGAGATCGCCAGATTACGCGCCGCCACCTTGTTGCCGAGCTGGCGCATCGTATCGGCCTTCGGGCCGATGAAGATGATGCCGGCCTTGTTGCAGGCATCGACGAATTCCGGGCTTTCCGACAAGAGGCCGTAGCCCGGATGGATGGCGTCGGCACCGGAAAGCTTGGCGACGCGGATCACCTCGTCAATCGACAGATAGCTTTCGATCGGCCCGAGATCGCGGGCAAGATGCGGGCCGCGGCCGACCTGATAGCTCTCGTCCGCCTTGAAGCGGTGCAGCGCCAGCTTGTCCTCTTCCGCCCAGATCGCCACCGTTTTTATTCCAAGCTCGTTGGCCGCGCGGAACACGCGAATGGCTATTTCGGAGCGGTTGGCAACGAGTATCTTGGATATGGGCAAAACGGTCTCCTCCGTCGTTCAGACACGGGCATGCTGCACCCGCGAAGAAAATTCTTAACTTCTTGTCACGGGAAGTTCAATTTCTCTTGCGACTGCGAAACGCACTTTCTCGCCATGCCAGCGGATGTCGGCCGTCAGTATGCAGCGATTTCGACGGAGTGGATAAGGAAAAGCCTAGCTTATCAGACCGTGGCGGAAGGCAAGCGCCACTGCCTGCTGCCTGTTCTTTGCCTTCAGCTTGGCCTGCAGACCGTTCATATACCAGTCAACGGTATGGTTTGAGATCTTCAGCATTTTGCTGATCTCCATCGACGTCATGCCTTCGGCGAGATAGTGGAGGATTTCCATCTCGCGCCGCGTCAGCGGCGTCTCGGTCGGCAGCACCGTTTCCAGCGCCTCGGCCTCGCCTTTCAGGTCGAGTAATCGCCAGAAGGTCTTGCGCGCCACGGCCTCAAGCAGCGCGATTTCCACCGGCGACAGATCGATCGGCTTGCCGCCGAGGCTGAGGCTGCCGAGAATGCCGTTGCGCCCGTGAATCGGAAAGAGATAGCCGTCCTCCAATCCGTGGCCGAAGGCATCGACCATCATCTGCTCCATGCGGCGCTGATGCACGTCACCGTCGAAGGCTGCCATACTCTCCCGCCAGCGGAAAGGCCGTTGCGCATGCGCGAGATAACGCACCATCGGATCGATCCGGACATATTTTTTTGCGGCATATATCTGTAGCCATTGTTCCGGCCAGCGGCCGGCAAGCGGGGCGGCGCGCAATTCGATATTCTGCTGCGCCGGGCCTTGCTGCAAATGTCGCAGCAGACCGTAATATTCGAAACCGGAACCGTGGAGGGCCTGCTCGAGTTCGGTGACGACGGCGTCCGGATCTGGGCACTCTTCCAGAATTACAAGCAATTGAATTAAAGAATTAATATTCACAAATAGCGCCTTTGTCCGGACTAGATGCCCGCAGGCCGTTGGCGGCTGTTCAGATTGGTCGCGTAACGGTCTTCTGCAGAAAATGCAGTCTCTAATTTAATGCTGCGCTAAACATTGATTAAAATGCAAGCGCAAATTGTTGCGAGATATAATCATGGTGGAATTCCGGCGCCAGACCCCGCTGCCGAAAAATCCTATGAGCCCGAGAACGTCTCTCTGTTCTATCCTATTGAGGCAGCTTCAATTTCATCGCAGATGCGATCGCGCGATCAAGTTAACAACCCGGCGGGCGGATTCCCGAATACTCCGTTAATCGCCGGTTCAGGTAGCCTTTTGTAGCATCCCACCATTCCCGTTTTCGCAGATGCACAAGAGGTTAGACGTGTCGCTATTCAAGGTCTATGCAAGAGCTCTGCGCTATCTTGGCGCTTACAAGCTCCGCGTATCCCTGGTCGTTATCGCCAACATTGTTCTGGCGACCATCACCATTGCGGAACCGATCCTGTTCGGTCGCATCATCGATGCGATATCGGGCAAGGGCGAAGTCAAACCCATCCTCTTCATGTGGGCTGGTTTCGCCGTGTTCAATACTGTCGCCTTCGTTCTGGTATCCCGCGAGGCCGACCGGCTTGCCCATGGCCGGCGGGCAACGCTGCTGACGGAAGCCTTCGGGCGCATCATTTCCATGCCGCTTGCCTGGCACCATCAGCGCGGCACCTCCAACGCGCTGCATACGCTGCTGCGGGCCTGCGAGACGCTGTTCGGCCTCTGGCTTGAGTTCATGCGCAACCACCTGTCGACGGTTATTGCGCTGGCCCTGCTGGTGCCGACCGCAATATCGATGGACTTGCGCCTCTCTGCCGTGCTGATCGTGCTTGGCATCGCCTATTGGCTGATCGGCCGCGTGGTCATGAGCCGCACCAAGGATGGCCAGGCTTCGGTCGAAAACCACTACCATACCGTCTTCTCGCATGTCAGCGACTCGATCAGCAACGTCTCCGTTCTGCATAGCTACAACCGCATCGAAGCGGAAACCAAGGCGTTGAAGTCCTTCGCCAACCGCCTGCTCGAAGCGCAATATCCGGTGCTCGACTGGTGGGCGCTCGCCAGCGCGCTGAACCGCATGGCCTCGACCATCGCAATGATGGTGGTTCTGATCATCGGCACGATGCTCGTCCAGTCCGGCCAGCTGCGCGTCGGTGACGTCATTGCCTTCATTGGCTTTGCCAACCTGCTGATTGCCCGTCTCGACCTGATGCGTCAGTTCGCTACGCAGATCTTCGAGGCCCGCTCCAAGCTGCAGGATTTCTATACGCTTGAGGATTCGGTGCGCGATCGTGAAGAGCCGGCCGGCAATGGTGAGATCAAGAACGTCAAGGGTGCGGTTGAATTCCGCGACGTCTCCTTCGGCTTCGGCAACAGCTCGCAGGGCCTGCACAATGTCTCCTTCTCGGTGAAGGCAGGCCAGACGGTCGCCATCGTCGGCCCGACCGGCGCCGGCAAGACGACACTGGTCAACCTGCTGCAGCGCGTCTACGACCCGCAGGGCGGCCAGATCCTCGTCGACGGCACCGATATCACCAAGGTGACCCGAAAGTCGCTCCGTCGCCATATCGCTACCGTCTTCCAGGATGCGGGCCTGCTGAATCGTTCGATCAGCGACAATATCCGCCTCGGCCGCGAAGGTGCGAGCGAGGAGGACATGCGCCGTGCTGCCGAAGCCGCCGCCGCCGCCGATTTCATCGAGACCCGTGAAGATCGTTACGATACCCATGTCGGCGAACGCGGCAACAAGCTCTCCGGTGGTGAACGCCAGCGCATTGCGATCGCCCGCGCCATCCTCAAGGATGCGCCGATCCTGGTGCTCGATGAAGCGACCTCGGCGCTCGACGTCGAGACCGAAGCGCGCGTCAAGGCCGCGATCGACAATCTGCGGCAGAACCGCACCACCTTCATCATCGCCCACCGCCTCTCGACGGTCCGTGAAGCCGATATGGTGCTCTTCCTCGATGATGGACGTGTCGTCGAGCAGGGCGGCTTCGATGAGCTCAGCCACAGCAACGGCCGCTTCGCCGCGCTGCTGCGCGCCAGCGGCATCCTGACGGACGAGGAAGTCCGCAAGGCCCACACCACCGAAGCCGCCTGAGCGCTTCGGGTTACAGGATAAGGCCGGAAGGGCAGGCGCTCTTCCGGCCTTTTGTTTTTCTTGGGGAGCGGAAGGCCGCGTAGCTCCCTCTATCCCGCCGGCCACCCCTACCAGGCAATGGTAGAGACAGAAGGCGGCGCAGGGGGAGTCGTCAGAGGCACTACATGTCTGGCGGCGGGACTGATTGATCGCGCCGCCGATCCCCTCTAAATTCTTGTCCTTACCCGATACTCAGGAGAGCGGCATGAAAGTCCTGCGCATCGTTGCCAATATCCAGGCGCCCGACCTCATGGCCGCCAAACGCTTCTATCAGGATATTCTCGGGCTCGATCTGATGATGGATCTCGGCTGGATCGTCACGCTCGGCGCGAATACTTCCATGAAGGTTCAGCTCAGTGTCGCCAGCCAAGGCGGTTCCGGGACTCCGGTGCCCGATCTCTCCATCGAGGTGGATGATCTCGATGCTGCTTTCGAGGCGATGTCTGGCGCCGGCATTCCGATCAAATACGGTCCGGCCGACGAGCCCTGGGGCGTCAGGCGCTTCTACGTGCGCGATCCTTTCGACCGGCTGGTGAATATTCTCGTTCATAAAAGTTGAGCCGGCGGCATTGAATGCGATTTCGGGACGCCGCTAAGCCCGCGGCCGTTCAATCAGAGCGGTGGACTATATTTCCGATTGGTGCGGCGATAGGTATTTGCCGCTCCGCCGACCCGCACAGGCACAGGGACGGCGGCAATCTCCGTCACGAGCTTGTGCTTGATTTTGCCCAGCTGGCGCTTGTGCTCGAGATAATAGGCATAGGCGAATTGCGTCGCGATGCCCGCGATGACGAAGAACGGGCCGACTAGCGGATCCTTGTTGGTGATATAGAGCACGACCTGGCCGATCATGGCGAGGATCGTGCCGGCGACGAAGATGTTCAGCGAATGGCGGCCGAGGATCGTCAGCGGGTGGTCGGCGGGGCGCCGCAGGATGCGGGAGAGCGCCGGGATGCTGATGATGAGATAGGTTAGCGCCAGCACATGCAGCAGCCGCGGCAGCGACAGGAAAGTCTTGTCGAAACCGGTGATGACGGTGGGCAGGCCAAGCGCTGCCAGCGAATTACCCAAAATCCAGAGATGGCCGGTTACCCAGACGAAGGACAGCAGGACATAGCCGGCGGCAGCCGCAAACAACAACGGATGCCGCGGGATCGTGCCGCCGCGCTTGATATGCAGGATCGAAACAATGCCAATTGAAAACAGGAACTGCCAGGAGAGCGGATTGAGGAACCAGTAGCCCTCTATCAGCAAATTGTGCGGCGCCACTTCGTAAATGCCGGCCAGCAGCCAGACCGTGCCGGAAACCGCGAGCGCCAGAAGCGGGCTTCGCTCGTTGAGGAGAAGGATGATCGGCACCATCAGCAACAATGCGCCATACATCGGCAGGATATTGTTGTAGCCGATCTGGTGACCGAGCAGCAGCAGCGCCGGAACGCCTTCCTTCAGGTTCATCAGAACCGCCAGGATGTTGATCTCGACCAGCAGCCCCGGCCGGTGGAACAGCCAGGCACCACAGATGAAGAGCGCCAGCGTCATGAAGGTGGTGATCATATGCGCAAGGTAGAGCGTGAAGGCACGCCGCGCCGCCTTGATCGCCGTCTTGATGCGGCCGCCCGGCTTGAAGCGGGAACCATAGGCGAGACCGACGGCGATGCCGGAGATCAGGACGAAGGCCTCGGCGGCGTCGGAAAAACCAAAATTCTTCGTCGTCACATATTCGAAGATCTGTCCGGGCACATGATTGATGAAGATCATGATCAGGGCCAGGCCACGCAGCACGTCAAGCCTTGTATCGCGCCCCGTCGCAGCTGCGGATGAGGAACTGCGCTCGGTGCCGATGGCTTCGGTCAGCGTGCTTGCCATATGGATTTCTCCTGTTGTCCGGTTTTGCAAACGCGACGACGGCCAAAAGGGTTCCCTTTTGGCCGTCGCGAATCGCCGTGTTCTTCAGCGTGGAGAACGCTGTTATCCGAGCGGATATCCCTCTTCGGGATCGGTGACTTCGCTGCCGTTGATCGACAGAGTGTAGCCGCTGGCATTGGACGCTTTTGAGACCGAAATGCGGTATTTGACGCCGCCCCGCTCCACCTCCGCCGCAAAACCGTCCCATTCCGACGGAAGCGACGGACGCACATGGAGCCGGCCGTCCTTCAACCGGATCCCCAGAATGCCCTCGACGGCGGCTCGGTAGAGCCAGCCGGCCGATCCGGTATACCAGGTCCAGCCGCCGCGCGACGTATAAGGCTCATGCCCATAGACGTCAGCTGCCACGACATAGGGTTCGACCCGGTATTGTTCGGCCGAAGCCTTGTCGAGCGCATGCGTGATCGGATTGAGGATCTGGAAGCAGCGCAGCGCGTCGTCGCCCCGCTTCAGCTCCGCAAGCGCCATCACCACCCAGGTCGCGGCATGGGTATATTGCCCGCCGTTTTCACGCACGCCCGGCGGATAGGCCTTGATGTAACCGGGATCCCTGGCGGAATTGACGAAAGGCGGCGTGAAGAGTCGGATGATGCGCGCCTCCTCATCGACCAGTTGGTCGAGCACGGCATCCATCGCCTTTCCGGCACGAGCCGGGTCGCCTTCGCCGGACAGAACGCTCCAGGATTGTGCGATCGAGTCGATCCGGCATTCCGGGCTCTCCTTGGAGCCGAGCAGCGCGCCGTCGTCGAATGTGCCGCGGCGATAGTAGCTGCCGTCCCACGCCGCAGTTTCGAGCGCCTTCTTCAATTCGGCGAGATGGGCCGACCAGCGCTCCACTCGGGCCGAATCGCCGCGCTCTTCGGCATAGGGAATGAAGGCGCGCAATGCACCCGCAAGGAACCAGCCAAGCCAGACGCTGGTGCCGCGCCCGCCGATGCCGACGCGGTTCATGCCGTCGTTCCAGTCGCCGCCGAGGAACAGCGGCAGACCGTTTGCGCCCTTGCGGGCGATGGCGAGATCGAGCGCCAGGGCCGCATGTTCGTAGACGCTCGCCTTGTCCTCCGAAATCTCCGGCTTGTAGAACGAGTCGTGCTGACCTTCGAGGAGAGCGGGTCCTTCCAGAAAGGCAAGCTCCTCGTCGAGCACGGTCTTGTCGCCGGTGACGCTGCAATAATGGTGGATCGCGTAGCTCAGCCAGACGACGTCGTCCGAAATCAAGGTGCGAACGCCCGCACCCGTTCCCGGCAGCCACCAATGCTGAACATCACCTTCGCGGAACTGCCGTGAGGCGGCATTCAGAATCTGACGCCGGGCGATCGAGGGTTCGTGCATCAGGAAGGCCAGCGTATCCTGCAACTGGTCGCGGAAACCGAAGGCGCCGCTTGCCTGGTAAAAGGCGGTGCGGGCCATGATGCGGCAGCCGAGGCTCTGATAGGGCAGCCAGGTGTTGACGAGATTGTTCATCCCGCGATCTGGCGTGGAGATCTGCAGCCTGCCGGTGAAATCCCGCCAGAAGGCGCGGTTTGCCTCGACCGCATCGTCGAACGAAGACTTGCGGATCTCGGCGATCAAGGCGCGCGCTTCTTCCTCCGTCGGCGTATCGCCGAGCAAGAAGGTGACGTCGCGCTCGTCGCCGGCCCCGAGTTCGATGTCGATCGCCAGAGCCGCGGCCGGATCGCCATCGAGCTCGGTGATGCCCGAAAGCGGGGCTGCGGAGGTGACGGCCTGAGGCATCTGGATCGTGCCAGCCTTGCCGATAAATTCGCGCCGGCTTGCCGAGAAGCTTGAAAGCTTCTCGCTCGCTGCGAAGAAGGCGATTCGGTTGGAAAAATCGATGCTGTAAGGATTGGTGGCAAACAGTGCCCCCGTCTCCTCGTCATGGCTCGACAGAATGAAGGGCGCAGTGCGTCCCGGGTTGCTGCCAAGAACCCATTCGACGTAACCGTAGAGACGCAGCTTGCGGCCGGTCGAACCGGTGTTGCGCAGGCGCAGGCGCTGCAGTTTCACCGGCTTCTCGCGGTCGATCGTCTGCGTCAGCTCGAGCGCAATCTCGTGCTGAACGGTGGAGAAGACCGAATAGCCGAGTCCGTGGCGGGCTTCGAAGCGGATATCCGGCCGACGCGAAAGCGCTGCGAACGGTGTCATGACGGCGCCGCTTTCGAGATCGGCGAGATAGAAGGCCTCGCCCGACCGGTTGATCACCGCATCGTTCGACCAGGACGTCAGCTGATAATCGCGCGAGTTGACGCTCCAGGTGAAACCTGCGCCTTCAGCCGACACGTGGAAACCGAAGCTGTCGTTGGAAATGACGTTGATCCAAGGCTGCGGCGTCGCATGACCGCCGGGCAGGCGAACGACATATTCGCGGCCGTCGCGCGCAAAGCCTCCAATGCCATTCCAGAAGTCGAGGTCACCTTCCTCCTCGATGGCAACGGCCGGCACCACAGGCGGCGGCACCGGCGCGATGCGCTTGACCGGCGCCCTGTTGCGCTCGGCGCGCTCCATCTCCTGCAGTTCATCCTTTGACGGCGCAAAGAGGGCGACAGCGCGGTTGATCTGGTCGACCACCTTGCCGTTCTTCGCATGCAGGGTGACGCGGGAAGCCGCGATCAATGCCTTGTAGGTGTTTTCCTCCATCAGGTCCTTGCGCACCGCGAAAATATGCTGGCGCAAGCCGTCGGCCTGACCCATGCGGCGTACGTTCTCGCACATGGCGTCGAGCGCGTGTTGCATGTCCTGCGCATAGGAAGAAGCGCGTTCGTTCATGATGACGAGATCTGCGGTGACGCCACGCGAGCGCAGGTATTCCTGCGCCAGCAGGGCCTCGCGGGCGATGTCGAGATCCATGTCGTCGTCGACGCGCAACGTGAAGATCGGGAAGTCGCCGGAGATCGCCAGCGGCCAGAGGGCCGATTGCGATTGCAGGCCGGCCTCGACCGTCGCCTCATCCTTGCGCAACTGCATGTCGGGATAGACGAGGTAGCGCCCGAGATGCTGGAACGCTGCCGCCTGCTGCGAGGTGACGCCGACATGGCGCATCTGCACTTGCGTGCGCGTCCAGGCTTGGACGAGCTCGTGGTTGAAGGCGTCGGGATGACGATAGCGGTTGACCGCCTTGTCGACCTCGTCGCGGCTTGGCGCGGCAATCGTCCAGAAGAACACGCTGACCTTCTTGCCGGCGGGCACCCGCACGGTGCGGCGCAACGACATCACGGGATCAAGCGTGAAGCCGTCGCTACCGGAAAGTGTCGCACCCGGATCGAACGCCGCCGCGTCAGCGAGGCTGCGGCCGCGACCGATGAACTTGCGCCGATCGGTTTCGAATTCGGTGTGACGGGTGTCGCCGGCATTGTCGACGATCAGATGTGCGAGGCTGATGTTCGGCTCGTTCGGATCACGCTTGTTGCGTTCGGCGCGGATGACGTCGCCGCGCTTGCCGATCTCGGTCTTGACGAACATGCGGGCGAATGCCGGATGCGCGCTGTCGGTATCATCCGAGGTGATCACTGGTTCGAGATAGGACGTGACTTCGATGAAACGATCTTCCGTTCCCATGTTGAGAAGGGTGACACGACGGGCTTCGGCATCGTGCTCGGTGGCGATGATGCACTCCACCTCGCTCGTCAGGTCGCCGACCGTCTTGGTGAACTGCGCCTTTTCGTCGGCGAATTCGACCTTGATCTTTTCGCCCTCGACACCCTTCGGCTCCGCCGTCGCCGACCACCATTCGTTGGTGGCGGTATCGCGCAGGAAGATGAAGGTGCCCCAGCGGTCTTCGGTCGGATCGGCTTTCCAGCGGGAAACGGAAAGGCCGTTCCAGCGGGAATAACCGGCGCCCGTCGCCGTCAGCATCATGGAATAATGGCCGTTCGACAGGAACACGAGCTCGCGGTCGCGCGAAAGGGGATCGCTGATCTTCCTGATTTCCGGCCGCATGAGATCGTCCTGGATGCTGGCCGGCGTATCGGATTCATGTTTGCCGCTCATGACGGGAATGTCGCGCGGCGCCTTTTCCTGCAGCAGAAGCTCCGCCGCCTCGATCACCGGGTCGGAGTGGAAGAGTTCGCGCAGATGTCCGTTGAAGGCAACGTTGGCGACGGCTGCGATCGACATGCCGTGATGGTGGGCATAATAATTGTAGACCACAGCGCATTTCTTGCCTTCCGGCACGCGCGTCGGCGTGAAATCGACCGCGTCGTGGAAGCCGAACTTGCCGAGTGCGCCGACCTTGCGCAGCCTCTGCAGGTTTTCGAGCGCGCCCGGCGGGTCGTACTGGCTGGCCAGCAGCGAAGCATAGGGGGCGATGACGGCATTGTGGCCGAGGCCGCGCTTGAGACCGAGCGTCGGCACGCCGAAATTCGTGTACTGGTAATTGAGGTTATGGTCGCGGGCATTGAAGGCCGCTTCCGAAATGCCCCACGGGATACCGAGCTTGCGGGCATAATTCATCTGCTCGATGACGACCAGATTGTTCGTCTGATTGAGAATACCCCCGCCACGCTCCTGCATGACGAGCGGCGGCATCAGATATTCGAACATCGAGCCGGACCAGGAGACCAGCGCGCCGCGTGAACCCACCGGCACGACCTGGCGGCCCAGACGATACCAGTGTTCTGTCGGCAGGTCGCCCTTGGCGATGCCGAAGAGGCTGGTCAGGCGGCATTCCGAGGCGAGAAGGTCATAGCAGGCCTGGTCGAGCTCGCCGCTTTCGACGCGGTAGCCGATCGACAGCAGGCGCCGTTCCGGCCGGAACAGGAAGCCGAAATCCATCGAGAAGGCGAGATCGCGGGCCTTGTCGCGCAACGCCACCAGGCGCGGCCTGAGGGCATCGACCTTGGAGAGATCGAAGGTGCTGTCTGATATATGCGCCTCGCAGACCTTGACCAGCGACGCCGCCCATTGGGTGACCTCTTCGCTCTGCTTCGACTTGACCTCATGGTCGAGATTGGCGGCGAGCTTTTCGATGTCGCGTGCGAGAACGGCGAGGTTGATGATGCGGATCGAGGCGAACTCGTGCTCGCGCTTGACGGCGGCAAGCGCATTCTGGAAGCCGACGATGCGTTCTTCCAGGCGCCGGCGCAGCGGGCGCACGGTCTTGCGGTCGTCGGGCAGGTCCGCCAGCACTTCGCCGAGGATGCCGGCGGTGTCGCCGACGCCGTCGAGATTGCCCTGCATGTGGGCCGACGGCGCCTCAGCCCAGTTGCGGCAGGCCGAGGAAATCGCAATGAGGTGGCCGGCGAGATTGCCGCTGTCGACGGCAGAGACGTAACGCGGCCCGAGCGTCTGCAGCGTATCGGTGTGATACCAGTTAAACAGGTGGCCGCGGAACTTCTCCATCTTATCGATCGTCGCGATCGTCTGCTCCAGTCGCTCGAGCGTCTCCTCAAAGGAGAACCAGCCGAAATGCCGGCCAGAAACGACGGAGAGCAGATAGACGCCGATATTGGTCGGCGAGGTGCGCGCCGCCACGATGACGTGCGGCGTTTCCTGGATATTGTCCGGCGGCAGATAATTCTGCTCGGGGGTGGTGAAGGTCTCGAAATAACGCCAGGTGCGCCGGGCGATCTTGCGCAGCTCGCTTGAGACGGAATCGGCGACCTCGAGCCGGTCCTCGGTCTCGGCCGACTGGCTGACATACCAGGCGACGACAGGTGAGAGAATCCATAAAAGCGCGAAGGGGATGCCGACGAGGAAAGCGTTGCCGCCGGGAAGGGCTGCGAAACCGAGCGCCAGCAGCGCCAGTACCGGCGCATGCCACATCTGCCTGTAATAAGAGGCGAGTGTGCCTTGGCCGCCTGCCTGGACGCTGGCGGCGGTCCGCCACTGCAGCATCAGCTTGCGGCTGACGAACAGCCGGTAGAGCGACCGGCCGATCGCATCCGCCATCATCGCCGCCGAATCGGCGATGAAGACGATCCGCAATGCGACCTGCGCATTGGCGGCGGTGATATCCGACCAGACCGTATAGAGATGGGCGCGGGCGACGATATCGCTGGTGCGCGGGATGATGCCGTTGATGAGCGACAGCGTCGGCGCCACGAACAGGCAGAAGATCAAGAGAATCTGCCAGACGAGCGCGCCGAGCGGACCCATGAAATACCAGCCGAGCACGGAGGCGAAGAACCATGCGATCGGCGTTAGCGAACGGCGAAGATTATCGAACATCTTCCAGCGGCCAAGGGCCGTAACGCCGTATTTAGGATTGAACATATAGGGCAGGAGCTGCCAGTCGCCGCGCGCCCAGCGATGCTGGCGCGAGGTCTCCACCTCGTAGCGGATCGGGAAATCCTCGACCAATTCGAGATCGGTGACGAGCGCACAGCGCGCCATCGAGCCTTCGAGAAGGTCGTGGCTGAGCACCGAGTTCTCCTCGATGCGGCCCTTCAGCGAGGCTTCGAAAGCATCGACGTGATAGAGGCCCTTGCCGGTGAACGTGCCTTCGCCGGCGAGATCCTGATAGACGTCGGACACGGTGAAGACATAGGGGTCGAGACCGCGATTGATCGAGAAGACGCGTTGGAAGACCGAGGCATCCTTGCCCGTGGTCAGCGATGGCGTCACACGCGGCTGCAGCACGCCATAGCCGCTCTCGACGCGTCCGGTCTTCGGATTGATGACCGGTCGGTTGATCGGATGATAGAGCTTGCCGACGAGCTTGGTGACGGCATCGCGCATCAGGCGTGTGTCGGCATCGAGCGTCATGACATATTGCACATTGGCGGGCACGGTGTTGGCGCCGGGCAGATAGGTCGTATCGCGGTCGCCGCGCAGCAGCATGTTCAGCTCATGCAGCTTGCCGCGCTTGCGCTCCCAGCCCATCCACACACCTTCCGAGGGATTGTAGAGGCGGCGGCGATGCAGCAGGTAGAAACGCGTCTTGCCGTCATAGGCATAGCGGGCGGAAAGATTAGCGATCTCGCGCCTTGCATAGTCAAGAACCTCGAGATCGGCAGGCGTTTCCTCGGCATCGCTGTCGGGCCAATCGCTGAGCATCGCGAAATAAATCTCTCCACGCGGATTGGCGAGATAATGAACTTCGAGATTGCGCACCTGATCGTCGACGCTGTCGCGGTTCGAGATCAGGCAGGGCACCACGAGCAGCGTGCGCGCATCCTCCGGAATGCCTTCCTTGAACTCGTAGCCGACGAGGCGGGCCGGGGTGACGAAGAAGGACAGCAGGGTATTAAAGAGACCCGTTGCGCCCTCCGAGGCCGGCAATGAGAACATGATCAGCAGTATTGCGATTTCGATGGCGCCCATTCCGGCACTTGCCATGAACCTGCCGACGATCGCCATGGCGATGATCGTCAGCAGCATGACGGGCAGCGCGATCGACAGCCAGTTGAAGCGGCGCACGGCGCGCACGAAGTGCTGGGTGATCGTCGGGCGATAATTCGCCCGCGCCTCGAGCTTCGGCCGTTGCGCGCCGGACAAGAAGCCACCGACATTCGGCTCATGTGGCTGCGGCTCGTCGGAGGCCTTGGCAGCCTCGGTCATGTCGAGCGCCAGTTGGGCGATTTGCATTTCGGTCAGCGGCGAGCGCTTGGCCAGTTTCTCGATCTGCTTGCGGTATTTGTTTCGCGAACCGGAATCGAGGATGCCGTAATCCGAATGCTCCCAGAGCAGCTTGTCGACATGGCTGACCTGTTCGACCCAGACCGACCATTCGGTATCGTCGATCTCGCGCAGGCTACGGATGATGTTGCCCATCGTCACGTTGCCGGAAGAGAGACGGCTGTGTTCGGCCGTCGTCGCCTCTTCGGTGTTGCGACCGAGCTCTTCCAGGCGTTCATCGAGCCAGGTGATCGCCAGACTCGACGTCTGTGAGCCGTCACGCAGGCGATAGAGGAACTGCGTCGAGAAGGTATTGTCTTCGGCAAGCGGTTCCAGCGTCTTCAGATAGGCGGCCGCCTTGGCCGGATCGGTCAGGCGCACCAATTCGTCGGCCGCCTCATTGGCGCGGCGGCGCAGGCGGCGGCTGGCTTCGACACGGCTCGAAATGCGGCGAAGGTTTTCCACCAGCACATAGCGCACCAGCGAGGGCAGGGCCCAGAGTTCGCCGATCCTCAGCGTCTCCCTGCTCTGGAAGCCGTCGACCAGCGCCGTCAGGCTTTCCTGCGAGATCGTGCTGTGGGTATGGGCGACGTAGAGCCAGGCAAGCACCAGTGTGCGCGGAATGTCGACGCCGCCGACACGCATCGTCGGCAGTTCGCGGTAGAAGCGGCGGGGAAAGTCGCGCCGCACCTCCTGGATCGCCTCTTCGACGATGTAGTGATTGTCCAGCAGCCATTCAGCCGCCGGCGTGATCGTCTCTCCGGCCTCGACGTCGGTTGCCGTGGTGCGGTAGACGCGCAGAATTTCCTTCTCGTTTTCCTTGTGGCGCGCGAAGAAATCAAAGGGTGCGAAAGCCGGCAGCTTGTCGACGCCGTTGACGACGACCGCTTCGCCCATCGCCTTGATGTCCTCGATGGAAAGATAGGTCGAGCGGATCGAATCATTGTGATCGATCTGCTTCGTATCGGATTCGCGCGGAAGGCTCGGAGAAAGATTGGCAATAGACATGGGTTCGGTTCTGGATCCAAACAAAGTTATGGCTGTTTTGCTCAGCCTTTTGCACTGCTTATCATGACTGCTACATGAACGGGGCCCGATTCTTCGAAGATCGATGAAGCCGGGTGAATGACGTCTGGGCAAGCGATGTAATCGGGCCTAGCCTTGGTCCAGCGCGGCCTGAAGGTCGATCAATACCCTCTCCGCAAAACCATGGCGAAAAGTTGGACACTATCGCGATAATTCAAGTCAAGAATGGTGAGCCGAGCGGGCCGGCGCGCTTGCTGCGCAACAGAGCGCCGTGCATGTCGCAACCTTTGCGGCCCGGCCGCGGCTTGTCGATAGGAGGATGGTTCGCCAGATCATGGTCTGGCTGCGCTTTGATCGGGCTTGCCCCGAGCGAGGAAACGCGCCGCATGAGGCGCAGGCGGCCCCGGCACGTGCCGAGGCCTATCATCTGCCGACTATCCGAGGACGCCGCAGACCATTGCCACCACGAACAGGAATGCCGCGGTGAAGATCGTCCCATGGAGCACCGTCTGAAGCCGGTGGCGCGTCGCGTGCGGCTTCTTGGTGGCTACCGAACCATAGTGGTTCACGTGAGTATGCGAAATACCCAGCTCTGCCATGTGTCGCCTCCGTTGTTCTCGTGCGGCCGGTTGTGCGGCTCGCTGTTATATTTCTTATTCCCTATCAGGTAGGTAGAGATAAATTTCCTTCTAGAGCGGGCGGAAGAGAAAATTCAACCGCTCTTTAGCAGAGCGTGCGCCATGCCCAGATCAGGGAGCGCTCGATGGCGTTCTCGTTCTGCTGCAGATCGGAGGTCTCGGTCCCGATCAGGCGCCGGTCCTGTTCCGCCGGTATGGAGACCGTGATCTGTTCCTTGCGATCGGCTTTCACGGGAGGATCGAGATAGCCCATGGTCATCCCACCGAGAAAGAACATGCCTCGACCTCCATCGATCACGAAAGCTAACAATCGTTAACAGGATCATGACAGAAGCGCGGCGGCTGTCAATAGTCTAGTCGAATGGTCGTCTTTTAAGGGAACATTATCCTTAACGCCCCCACCGGCCTTTTCTTTTCAATGGCTTGAAATGATTACCTTTAGGCTTTGACGAAACCCTTGCTCGCGATCATCAAATTTTTCGTGTAATCCTCCTTGACCGCGCCCCGCGCCAGCTCTTCCGAGCTCAATCGTTCGACGACATCGCCGCTGCGCATCACCGCGAGCCTTTCGCACATATGGGTGATGACGCCGAGGTCATGGCTGACCATGACGAAAGTGAGCTTGCGGTCGCGGCGTATCTGTTCGAGCAGGTTCAGCACCTCCGCCTGCACCGAGGCGTCGAGCGCCGATGTCGGCTCGTCGAGCAGCAGGATCGACGGTTGCACGATCAGCGCCCTGGCGATCGCCACACGCTGTCGCTGACCACCGGAAAGCTGATGCGGATAGCGGAAACGGAAACCATTGCCGAGACCGACTTCGTCGAGCGCGCGGGCAATACGCTTGTCGCTGTCGGTAACGGCATGGATCGCAAGCGGTTCGAGCAGCAACCGATCGATCGTCTGGCGCGGATGCAGCGAGCCGTAGGGATCCTGGAAGACCATCTGCACGCGCCGATAGAAGGCCTTGCTGCGCTTCGAACCCTTCAACTCTTCGCCGTCGATGCGGATCGCGCCGCCGCTGATGGGCGCAAGTCCGGCAACGGCGCGCAGCAAGGTCGATTTGCCCGACCCGGATTCACCGACGAGGCCGAAAGATTCACCGCGCTCGACGCTGATGCTGACATCCTTCAGCGCATGAAAATCATCGTAGGCGACACTGAGATTGTCGACGTGGAGGGCTGCGCTCATGCCGCCCACTCCGGCTTGCGGTCGAGCACCGGCAGCGGATGGCGGTTCGCGCCGATTTCCGGCATGCAGTTCAGCAGTCCCCTGGTATAGGGATGCTGCGCATGTTTGAGATCGGCAGCCGCCAGTTCTTCGACGATCTTGCCGGCATACATGACGATGACCCGGTCGCAGAAGGAAGAGACCAGCCTCAGATCATGGGAAACGAAGATCAGCCCCATTCCGCGCTCAGAGACCAGCCTGTCCATGATCCGCAGCACATCGAGCTGCACCGTCACGTCGAGCGCCGAAGTCGGTTCGTCGGCAATCAGCAGTTCAGGCCCGGCAATCAGCATCATGGCGATCATGGCGCGCTGTCCCATGCCGCCCGAAACTTCGTGCGGGTGCAGGTCGAAGACGCGTTTGGGATCGCGGATCTGCACCGCTTCCAGCATGGCGAGCGCCCGTTCGCGCGCTTCCGCTTTGCCGATCTTCTCATGAGTGCGCAGCGTTTCGCAGATCTGCCGTCCGATCGTCATGACGGGGTCGAGCGAATATTTCGGATCCTGCAGGATCATGGCGATGCGCTTGCCGCGCAACCTGCGCCTTTCGCCGGCGGATGCCTTGAGGAGATCGATGCCGCTGAAATCGAGTCTGTCGGCCGTGACGATCCCGTGTTTCGGCGTCAGTCCCATGATCGCCCGGCCGGTCTGCGACTTGCCGGAGCCGGATTCGCCGACGATGCCGAGCCTTTCTCTGCCGAGCGTGAAGGAGACGCCGCGCACTGCCTCGATCAGGCCGGTGCGGGTGGGGTAACTGACCTTGAGCTTGTCGACCGTCAGAAGCGTCGTCATCGGCCGCTCTCCTTCGGATCGAGCGCATCGCGCAGGCCGTCGCCTAAGAGATTAAAACCGAGACTGACGATGAGAATGGCGATGCCGGGCATGGCCGCGACCCACCACTGATCCAGAATGAAGCGCCGGCCCGACGCGATCATCGCGCCCCATTCCGGCAGCGGCGGCTGTGCGCCGAGACCCAGAAAGCCGAGGCCGGCCGCTGTCAGAATGATGCCGGCCATATCGAGCGTCACGCGCACGATCAGCGAGGAAATGCAGAGCGGCATGACATGGCGCACGATGATGCGGAACGGCGAGGCGCCCATCAGCTTCACCGCCGCAATGTAGTCGGAACGCCGGACCGTCAGCGTCTCGGCCCGAGCGATGCGGGCATAGGGGGGCCAGGAGGTGATGGCGATGGCGATGACCGCGTTCTGGATGCCGGGGCCGAGCGCGGCGACGAAGGCGAGCGCCAAAACCAACTTCGGAAAGGCAAGAAAGATATCGGTGATGCGCATCAGCGTCGCATCCACCCAGCCTCCGGCATAACCTGAGACCGTGCCGACGATCAGCCCGATCGGCGCGGAGATAATGGCGACGAGCACGACGACGAACAGGGTCAATCGCGATCCATAGATCAGCCGTGAATAGATGTCGCGGCCCTGATCATCCGTGCCGAGCAGGTAGCCGCTCGTTCCCGGCGGCAGCAGGCGGGCATTGCGGAGATCGCCGACGACGGGGTTGTGCGTGGCGAGGAGATCGGCGAACGCGGCGACGAGGAGCAGGGCGACGATGATCAGCAGGCCGACGACGGCAAGCCTGTTGGCCGTGAACTGCCGCCAAGTGACGTAAGCGCGGCCGAGACGGGCTTGCCTGCGCGATTGCGGCCGGTCGGAAAGCAGCCATTCGCGGCGGCTCATCGCAGGAGAGGGGCTGGCAGGAGCCGTCATCGGTTTCGCGTCCTCGGATCGAGCGTCCGGTAGAGAAGATCGGACAGAAGATTGATGCCGATGAAGATCGTCCCGATGACGATCGTGCCGCCGAGCACGGCGTTCATATCGGCGTTCTGCAGCGAATTGGTGATGTAGAGCCCGATGCCCGGCCAGGAAAAGACGGTCTCGGTCAGCACCGATCCTTCGAGCAGCCCGGCATAGGAAAGCGCGATGACGGTGACGAGCGGCACGGCGGCATTGCGCAGCGCATGGCCCCAGATCACCCGTGTTTCCGAAAGACCTTTGGCACGCGCGGCGACGATATATTCCTGCGAAAGCTCGTTCAGCATGAAACTGCGCGTCATGCGGCTGATATAGGCAAGCGAAAAATAGCCGAGCAGCGACGCGGGCAGGATGATGTGGCGGAAGACGTCATAGAAGACATCCCATTGCCCCAGCCAGGCGCTGTCAAGAAGATAGAAGCCGGTGATCGGCGTGAAGGTATATTCGAAGACGATGTCGATTCGGCCGGGAAAAGCCACCCAGCGCAGCTGCGCATAGAAGATGACGAGGGAGATCAGCGCCAGCCAGAAGATCGGCACCGAATAGCCGATGAGACCAATGACGCGTACGATCTGGTCGGCGATGCTGCCGCGGCGCACTGCGGCGAGAACGCCAAGCGGCACGCCGACGCAGGCGCCGATCAGCGTTCCCAACGTCGCGAGCTCGATAGTCGCCGGCATGACCCGGCGGATGTCGACCATGACAGGATTGGTCGTCAGCACCGAGTTGCCGAAATCGCCGGACAGGACGCCTTTGATATAGATGTAGAACTGCTGATAGAGCGGCAGGTTGAAACCCATCTCCTGGCGCACCCGCTCGACGACATGGGTGGGAGCGCGGTCGCCGAGAATGGCGAGCACGGGATCGATCGGTACGACTCGGCCGATGAAGAAGGTGACGGCCAGCAGGCCAAGATAGGTGGTGAGGGCGGCGAACAGGAACCGCCCCAAAGCCTTGGCGAAGGCGCCGGCACGGCCCTTGCGGGGCCGCGCCTCCCGTGTGGTTTCGATGGTGCTCACGCCGCTAATCCTGCCGGATTATTCCTTGGCGATCGGGCCGACGAAGTTGGTATCGAAGCTCGGACCCAGTTTGAACTCCTTCAGATTCTTCCGATAAGCGGCCACCTCGGTCTGCTGGAAGATGATGACGAAGGGGCTGTTGGCAAGGAACTTCTTCTGGATATCCTCATACATTGCGGCGCGCTTGGCGTTGTCGCGTTCAAGCAAGGCCGCCTTGGTTTGCTTATCGAGTTCCGGCGCTTCCCAGGTGTTGCGCCAGGCGAGTGTCTTCACCGTGCCCGCATCCGAATTATCAGGATTACTCGTGAAGGTATCGGCATTGGAGTTCGGATCGAAATAATCCGATCCCCAGTTACCAATATAGATGTCGTGGGTGCGAGCGCGATATTTGGTCAGCGTCTGCTTGCCGTCACCCGGAATGATTTCCAGCTTGACGCCGGCCTGCGCCAGCGTCTGCTGCATGGATTCGGCAATACCGGTCACCGGCTGGGTGTTGCGCACATCCATCGTCACCGAGAAGCCGTCCGGAAGGCCGGCCTTGGCAAGGAGTTCCTTGGCCTTGGCGACATCAAGCTTGTAGGGATTTTCATCGAGCGCGCCGAGCTGGCCCTTGGGCAGGAAGGTCTGATGAATCTCGCCGATGCCCTTGATCAAGGTTGCGCCGATCGCATCGTAGTCGACCAGATACTTGAAAGCCTCCTGGACTTCGGGCTTCTTCAGGTTCTCGTTCTTGTTGTTCAGGCTGACATAGTAGATCGTGCCTTTCGGCGCACTTGTCGTGGCGAGATCGGCATTCTTGGAAACGGCGTCGATATCGCCAGGCTCCAGATTGCGGGCGATGTCGATATCACCAGCTTCGAGCGCCAGCCGCTGGGCCGAACTTTCCTTCATATAGCGGTAGATGACGCGGTTGAGCTTGGCCTTGTCGCCGTAATAATTGTCGTTCCGCTCGAGCACGACGACTTCGTTTGCCCGCCATTCGCGCAGTTTGAAGGCGCCGGAGCCGGCATAACCGGTCTTCAGCCATTCATTGCCGAAATCATTGTCGTATTTATGCTCGGCATCCGGCGTCACCGCCTTCACATGTTCCATCACGAGCTTCTTGTCGACAACCGAGGCGACGGTCGCCGTCAGGCAGTTGAGTACGAAGCTCGGCGCATAGGCCTTGTCCACGGTGAAGACGAAGGTATTGGCGTCGGCCGCCTTGGCTTTTTCAGTGACATTGTCGCCCGTCAGGCCGAACTGGGTGAGGATGAAGGCCGGGCTTTTGTCGAGCTTGACGGCGCGTTCGAACGACCATGCAACGTCTTCGGCGGTAATCGGATTACCGGAGGCGAATTTGAGGCCGGGCTTCAGCTTGAACGTATAGGTGAGGCCGTCATCCGAAACGCTCCAGCTCTCGGCAAGATCACCCTTCACCTTGGACGTGTCGGCGAGATCGAGACGGACGAGCAGGCTGTAGCTGTTGCTGGTGATCTCCGCGGTCGAAAGCTCGAAGGCTTCGCCCGGATCCATGGTGATGATGTCGTCGATGGCAAACCCTTCGACCAGCGTGTCTTTGGGCGTCTCGGCAAAGGCGGCGGGTGCCGTCATCATCAGGAGCGATATGGCGGCCCCTGCGGAAAGTAGGCGGAAATTGCGGCTGAGCTTGGCGATCATCATGGTCTGTTCCCCTGTTCTTGATTGATTACGAAGCGTTTTGTCGGTCATGTCCCATTAAAATATTGTCCGTTTTCAGTGCGTCGAGAGGCGCGCCGCACTTTAGGCGTGGTCCTCCCGCCAAGCTTGCGCCAGAATACGAAGCCAATTTTCACGGGCAAGTTTCTTGAGGTCGGCCTCACCATATCCAACCTCCCGGAGAGCGGCAATCAGCTTCTGATTGCCGGCCGCGTCGCCGATTTCTTCCGGAATGGTTGCGCCGTCGAAGTCCGATCCGAGGCCGACGCAATCGATGCCGATGCGGTTCACCAGATAGTCGATGTGGCGGATCATATCGGCAAGCGGTGTGTCGCTGTCCGAGCGACCGTCGGGACGCAGCATGGCGGTGGCATAGTTGATGCCGACGAGCCCGCGGCTTTCGCGGATCGCATCGAGCTGCCTATCCGTCAGATTGCGCGCCACCGGCGTCAGTGCATGCGCATTGGAATGGCTGGCGACCAGCGGCTGGTTCGTCGTCTTCGCTACGTCCCAGAAGCCCTTTTCGGTAATGTGGGCGAGGTCGATAAGGATACCGAGGCGATTGCACTCCCTCACCAGCTCGAAACCGGCCTCGGTGAGGCCGGGCGCCGTATCCGGCGACATCGGGAAAGCGAAGGGCACGCCATGTCCGAAGAGGTTGTGCCGGCTCCAGACCGGGCCAAGCGATCGCAGTCCCGCTGCATAAAATAGTTCGAGAGCCGAAAGGTCGGGGCCGATAGCCTCACAGCCTTCCATATGCATGACGGCGGCAAAGATGCCCTCCTGCATGGCGCCGCGGATGTCCTTAACCGTCCGGCAGAGCCGCCAGGCGCCTGCCTGGTCGAGCCGCAAAGCGATCGCCGCCATTTCGGTGGCGATGGCAAGCGACGGCAGCGGATCGAGAGGAGCCGCCATCGGCGTGATGTAGCGGCCATCGGCATCCGGATCGGCGAAGACAAGATCGCCCGAGGGAATGTAGATGGCGCAGAGGCCACCTGAGAGGCCTCCTTCCCTGGCGCGACGCGCATCGATATGGCCGGTCGTCGTTCCGTCTGCGAATTCCGCGATCGGGTCGCTGCCGTCTTTTGAATGTGTCCAGAGCCGGAGGAGAACGTCGTTGTGGCCGTCAAATACGAATTGCATCTGTCTTCCTGCGCTGCCCGAGCGGGCCAATAAGCGGCAGAATAGAAAAGCTGACGGAATTCGCCACCTCTTTTTTTGGCATCGGCATTGTGGAGCATCACCAAAAGCGAAACGGGGGCCGAAGCCCCCGCAAAATCATCGGATCACATGGTCGTCCTCAGTGCTTGCGGCGCTTCTTTTGCCGGTAGACGTCGATGACGACGGCCGCGACGATGATGAAGCCCTTGACGATCTCCTGATAATAGGCGTCGATCCTGAGGAAGGTGAAGCCCGAGGTCATGACGCCAAGAATGATGGTGCCGATGACGGTGCCGGTGATGCGCCCAACGCCACCGGTGAGCGAGGTGCCGCCTATGACGGTCGCGGCGATCGCGTCCAACTCATATCCGACGCCCATGCTTGCCTGCGCGGTTTCCGCGCGTGCCGCCGTGACGATGCCGGCGAGACCAGCAAGCAATCCAGCAATCACATAGACTTTGACGAGGTGCGCTTCGATGTTGATACCGGAAACGCGGGCGGCCTGGGGGTTCGCGCCGATGGCGTAGGTGAACTTTCCATAGCGGGTGTAGCGCAGCGCGATGTGGAAGATCAGTGCTACGACGAGGAAGACGACAACCGGCCACGCCTTCGTCCCGATGAAATGAAACTGCTCGGTGATACCGGAAACCGGCTGCCCCTTCGTATACCACTTGGCAACACCTCTGGCGGAAACGAACATGCCAAGCGTTGCAATGAACGGAGGGATCTTCGTATAGGCGATGAGCGCGCCGTTCGCCAGACCCGCCGCCGCTCCGATCAGCAGACCGATCATAATGGGCACGAGCGCCGGAAGATCGGTCAGCGAGGGGAAAACGGCCCGCCCCCAGGTGGAGGACTGGGCGAAACTTGTCGCGATCATCGCCGTCATGCCGACGACGGAGCCCGATGATAGATCGATGCCGCCTGTTATGATGACCTGCGTGACGCCGACGGCGATAATGCCGATGACGGAGACCTGCAGGATCATGATTGTCAGGCGCTGCGAATTCATCAGGAAGCTTTGGCCGATGAAAATCCAGCCGAGCGCTTCATAGATGAGCGCGATGCCGACAAGCACCAGGAAGATGCTGAGTTCCGGCGGCATACGCCGCCGTCTCTGCCGGGTTGCGAGCGGGGCCGTACCCTCTGCTGCCTTGGTACTCATATCAAACCTCCCTTAGGCGATTCCAAGCTGCGCATTACCGCGCAGCCAGCTCCATCACCTTGATCTGCGTTGCTTCATCGCGATTGAGGAAACCGGTCACCAGGCCCTCATGCATGACCATGATGCGGTCGCTCATGCCGAGAACCTCGGGCATTTCGGATGAGATCATGATAACCGCCACGCCGTTTCGCGCCATTTCCGTGACCAGCCGATGGATTTCCGCCTTGGCGCCGACATCGATGCCGCGCGTCGGTTCATCGAGGATCAGGATCTTCGGATGGGTGAGCAGCCAGCGCCCGATCAGTACTTTCTGCTGATTGCCGCCCGAAAGGTTTTCCACCCGCTCGTAAAGATTGGGGGTTTTTACGCGCAGCCTTTTCGCCATGTCTTCGCAGGTCGCCTCGAGTGCTCCCTGCTGCACGAAACCACCCTTGACAAATTTGTCCTGCAGGACGGCGATCTGCATGTTTTCCAGAATATCCAAGATCAACAGGCAGCCGGTGTCTTTGCGATCCTCCGTCAGGAATGCCATCTGGTGACGGATCGCCTCGGTCGGCGAGGAAATCGTCACCGGCTTGCCGAACAGTTCGATCCTGCCGGAGCTTGCCGGCGTCACGCCGAACAGTGTTTCGGCGACATTCGACCGTCCGGAGCCGACGAGGCCGGCCACACCGAGAATCTCGCCGGCCCTGACCTCGAAGGAGACGTTCTTGAAGACACCGTTGAGGCAAAGATCCTTGACGGAGAGCACGACCTCGCCGATCGGCACCTGTTCCTTCGGAAACATCTGGGTGATCTCACGCCCGACCATCATGCGGATGATGTCGTCGCGGGTGACGTCGGTCGAGGCGTGCGTGCCGATATATCGGCCATCGCGGAAGACGGAAAACTCGTCGGCGATCTCGAACAGCTCGTTCATCTTATGGGTGATGTAGACGATGCCGATTCCCTCAGACCTGAGGTCGCGGATGATGCGGAAAAGATGCTCGACCTCGCGCTCCGTCAGGGCCGAAGTGGGTTCGTCCATGATGAGGACATCGGAATTATAGGAAACCGCCTTGGCGATCTCGACCATCTGCCGGTTGGCGACCGAGAGGTGCCGGACTTCGATATCGGGATCGATATCAATATTGAGCCGGGCAAACAGCTCCTCGGTCATGTTATGCATCACGCCATGGTCTATGAAACCGAAGCGGTTCTTCGGTTCGCGGCGGATCCAGATATTTTCGGCAACCGTCATGAACGGCATCAGGTTCAGCTCCTGATGGATCATGGCTATGCCGTTCTCCAGCGCATCGAGCGGAGATTTCAGCTGGATCTCGACCCCTTTGAGGCGAATATCGCCTTTATCGGGCGTATAGATTCCGGCGAGGATCTTCATCAACGTCGATTTACCGGCGCCGTTTTCACCCATCAGCGCATGCACTGAGGCGCGTTTCAGCCGAAACTGCACGTCATCGAGTGCGACGACGCCGGGAAACTCCTTGCGGACGCCCTCGGCGCTCAAGAGAAACTCCGCATTCGGAACGGCGCCGCTCGCACGCACGGCTGCCATGGTTGTCGGACTGACGGCCATATCATCTCCTCCGGATACGGACAGGCTGAAAGGATGCGGGCAGAGCCCGCATCCTCCTTGGCACTCGCCTCAGTTCTTGGCGACGAAGTCCTTGACGTTTTCTGGGGTGACGAGCTGGAAGGGGATGTAGACCTTTTTTTCGACCTTTTCGCCCTTGGCAAGCTTGAGCGCCGTATCGAGTGCGCCCTTGCCCTGGCCGGCAGCGTCCTGGAACACGGTGACGTCGAGGTCACCCGCCTGCATGGCGGCAAGCGCGTCCTGGGTGGCGTCGACGCCACCGATAACAACCTTGCTCATATCCTTGCCGGCTGCCTTCAGCGCCTGGATGGCGCCGATAGCCATTTCGTCGTTGTTGGAGATCACAGCGTCGAATTCGATGCCGCTGGAGAGCCAGTTGGTCATCAGGTCGGCGCCCTGGGTGCGATCCCAGTTGGCCGTCTGCTCTTCGACGATCTCAAGGCCCTTGCATTCATCCGTCTTGATGACGTCATGGACGTCCTGGGTGCGCATGCGGGCAGCCTGGTTGGAAAGCTCGCCCATGATGACGACGGCCTTGCCCTTGCCACCGAGAATGCGGCAGATTTCCTTGGTTTCCAGCGTGCCGGATTCCTGCTCGTTGGAAGCGACGAAGGCCTGCTTTTCCGGAAGCGTGTCGACGTTGACCGGCTGGCGGTTGACGTAAACCAGCGGAATGCCGGCATCGGCGGCGAGCTTCGACATTGCCGTGGTTGCATCGGTATCGACGGGGTTGACGATGATGGCATCGACCTTGGAGGCGATGAAATTCTGGATCTGGCTCTGCTGCTTGGAAACGTCGTTCTGTGCGTCTTCGACCTGCAGCGTGACGCCGGAAAGCGTTTTGGCATAATCGGTCATGCCGTTGCGCAGAACGGTCAGGAAGTTGTCGTCGAACTTCGCCATAGAGACGCCAACCGTTTCCGCGTGGGCGGCCGTCGACATGACGAGCGCCATCGCAGTGCCCAGGATAAACTTTTTCATTTTCACTTCCTCCACAAAGCGGTGCCCGGCTGCACCCTCCTCACGCCGGAGCTCCGGGCATCTGCCCTGAAGCCGCAATTTGCTGCGCCGCCTCTCCCGCGGCGTTCCGAAAACGGAACAAACAAACCGTAAAATTTGTTCTGCGGAATATTCATTCCATTTTCTGGGAAAGACGTCAAGCCTCTCTTTAGCGGCACTCGGATATTGATGGGGCAATGCATGGGAATTGCGCGTGGCACACGCGTTCGGCGGCATTGCGCACGAAGTGGGCAGCCTCCATCTATGGAAAGGTCGAAGACAGGCCCCGCCGCAGGCCCTTCGACATCGCCGCGGCCGCCCATTTTGAAAATTCTGGAGACAGACTGATGTCCATTTCGATCTATCGCCTTACCGTTCCGATGTTCGAGCGCGGCCTCGCCAGCCTGAAGACCTATCTCGATAAGGCTGAAGCCTATGCGAAGGAAAAGAATATCGATCCCGTGATACTCGTCTCCGCGCGGCTTGCACCCGACATGCTGCCGCTCGCCGGCCAATATCAGCGGGCCAGCGACAGCGCCAAGTTCGCGCTCGCTCGCCTGACCGCAACCGACGCGCCAAAGTTCGAGGATAACGAGACGACGATCGAGCATTTGCGCGAGCGCCTGGCAAAGACAGAAGCCTATCTCGCCGGCTTCTCGGCGCAAGCCCTGGAGGGCGCGGAAAGCCGACAGATCACTCTGCCGGGCAAGAGCGGCATCGTGCTGCCGGGTGACGAATATGTCACCACCTTCGCCCTGCCGAACTTCTACTTTCACGTCGCCACCGCCCACGCCATCCTGCGCAACCAGGGCGCACCGATCGGCAAGCGCGACTATCTGGGCTGATTCAAGGCAATTCTGGCAAAGCGCACAGCGGGTCTTGCTGGACGTAAAAATAAAGCGAGCGTTGCCTCCATTCGAAGAAGACGGAAACGCTCTACCGGGGTCGGTGCGTCACCGGCCCCTTTTCCGTCAGCTCGGTATAGGCAAGCGTCTGGTCGAGATGCCGTGCTCTCAGCGAGAGCAACTTCTCGGCATATTCAAGCCGGATCGCCGCATAGGCCGGATCAGTCGCGACATCGTCGAGCTCCATCGGATCATTGCAGAGATCGAAGAGCAGCGGCGGCAGTGCGGCAAAATGCACATATTTGAACCGATCGTCGCGGATCACGGCGAGGTTGCATTGGTTCGGCCCCAGCCCGAAATGCCGCTCTGCCTCGCCCTTGGCGATGTCGCGGAAATCGAATTCCCAGAATATCGCGTCGCGCCAGCCTTCGACGGCCTCGCCCGTGACGAACGGCATCAGCGACCGACCGTCGAGGCCGTTCTTCGGCTCGATGCCGAGCCTTACGCACAAGGTGGGAAAAATATCCACAGCGCTGGTGAAATCGTCAACGATCCTGCCGGCCGCAGCGTTTGCGGGATCGCGGATGATCAACGGGATATGGTAGCTGCCATCGAAGAAGCCACCCTTGCCGAGCGTCCAGTGATCTCCCGCCATCTCGGCGTGGTCCGAGGTGAAGACGACGAGCGTATTCTCCCAAGCGCCCGCATCCTTAAGCGCCTGCCAGATCCGGCCGAGCTGCGCATCGACCTCTGAGATCATCCCGTAATAAATTGCCCGGATCGCCGCGAAGTCCTCGCTGCTCCAGGCGCTGAGCGGCCCTTGCGCCCCGTGAATGAAGCTGCCCTTGTCGGTGAGCGGCATGGCATAGGCGAGATAGGGATGAGCTTCCTGTTCCGCTTCGCGGTTTTCCGCACGCGCAAAGGCCGGCCCGTCATCCGGCTTGTACATCCGGTTGAACGGCGCCGGCACTGAGAATGGCGGGTGCGGACGTAAGAAGGAGACATGCGCAAACCACGGCCGGTCCTGTTCGCCCATCCAGCGAATGAACTCGCCGGCCAGGAAGGCGGTCTGGGTCTCATCGCTGGAATAGGCTGGTGCAGCATCGGAAATTTCGCCGGCTCGCGTACCGACGGGGATGTGGATGTCGCGGCTGACGGCATTTGCATGGCTACGTGACCTGAGCCATGAGAGCCATTGCCGCTCATGCTCGGGCAGGAGTTGGCGAGCGGTAAAACCCGGCAACACGCCTTCGTAGGTGGTCAGATGCGGGTCAGCCGCATCCATGCCGCGCGGATCGGGGGCCGTGTCGGTATAGCCGAACAGCGTTGCGTCGTATCCCGCCCGCCGGGCCGCTAGAGCCAGATTGTCGAAGCGAGCGTCGAGCGGCGAACCATTGCGGCAGACGCGGTGGTTCATCTGATAAAGGCCGGTATAAAGCGTGGCCCGGGCCGGAGAGCAGGGGGCGGCCCCGGCGTAATGCTGCCGGAAGAGCGTGCCTTCGCGCGCCAGTGCATCGATGTGAGGTGTTTTCACACAAGTATGACCGACCGCCGACAGGCAGTCGCCACGCCATTGGTCGGCGGTGATCAGCAGAATATTGGGCCGGCGGAGCTTTTCAAGGCTTTTTGGCTCAATGCTGCTTGGCTCAATGCTGGTTGGATTTTGCATGCCAATTCCAGGCGGACCTTATGATCTCGGACAGATCATACTGCGGCACCCAGCCGAGCACGTCGCGCGCCTTGTCGTTGTTGGCGACCAGCGTATGCGAATCCCCTTCGCGCCGGCCGATATATTCGACAGGGAAGGGTCGGTTCGACACGTCCTCGATCGCGCCCAGCAATTCCCTGACCGTCGTACCCGTGCCGGTGCCGAGGTTGAGCGCGACGGAATCGCCGCCCTTCAGCAGATATTCGACGGCGCGCACATGCGCGTCGGCAAGATCGAGCACATGGATGTAGTCGCGCACGCAGGTGCCGTCGCGCGTCTCGTAGTCGCTACCGAACACCTTGAAGCCCTGGCGGCGGCCGAGTGCGGCGTCGATCGCCAAGGGAATCGCATGCGTTTCCGGCTGGTGCCACTCGCCGATCCGACCTTCGAAATCAGCACCGGCCGCATTGAAATAACGCAGCACCACCGAGCGCAGGCCCTTGTACTGGTCGTAATCGGCAAGCGCCTGTTCGACGATATATTTCGTCCGCCCATACGGGTTGATCGGCACCTGCCGGTGCGTCTCGTCGAGCGGTACGCTCTGTGGCAGGCCATAGGTGGCGCAGGTGGAGGAGAAGACGAAGGCGTTGACGCCGGCCGCCTGCGCCGCCGAAAGCAGCGTCAAGGTGCCGATCACATTATTTTCATAGAATGAAACCGGATCCTTGACCGATTCGCCGACCTCGATCAGCGCCGCGAAGTGAAGGATTGCTGCCGGCTTGTGCTTGGCCAGCACCTCGTCCAGCCGGGCACGATCGCGAATGTCGCCCTCTTCCGTCGGCCCCCATTTGACGAACTCGCGATGGCCGTTCGAAAAATTATCGAAGACGACAGGCCTATAGCCCTTGTTCGCCAGGTCGAGGCACGTATGCGAGCCGATATAACCGGCGCCGCCGACCACAAGAATCGTTTCACCTGCCATGCACCACCCTTATTATCAGTGAGAGATGGAAGAAACCTAGACGAGATACACGTCAATAAAAAGAAGGAACTTCGATCGGCGCGAGCGGACAATACGTCAAATGCCGAAATCGGCGGTTTTGCGATTTGGCCGAAACGGGGAAGTCGATGATTTATTCGCGTGATTTGCGTGACCGCCCGATTTAAGCGGCTTGTACCATCGGGCGATGCTCTACGATCCGCGACAGACAGCAAGGAGAACGGGAATGAGGAAGGCATTGATCGTCTGGGGCGGCTGGCAGGGCCATGAGCCGGAACAATGCGCCCATATCGTCGCCGATCTCCTGCGCGAGGACGACTTCGCCGTGGAGGTGACCAGCGATCTCGGCATATTCGGATCTCCGATCCTGGCCAAGGCGGATTTGCTGGTGCCCATCATCACCGGCGGAACGCTGGAAAAGCCCCATGCTAGCGCCCTGGTCGAAGCCGTGCGCGGAGGTCTCGGACTCGCCGGCCATCACGGCGCGCTCGCCACCTCCTTCAAGGAAAGCGCACCTTTCCGCTACGTCTGCGGCGTCACCTGGGTCGCCCATCCCGGCAACATCATCGATTTCCGTGTCGCCGTCACCCGCCAGGACGATCCTGTCATGGAGGGCATTCCCGACTTCGACTACCGTTCGGAGCAATATTATCTGCATTACGATCCGACGGTCGAAATCCTTGCGACCACCACTTTCACCGGCGCCTACGATCCGGCGGCGCGCAATGTGGTGATGCCCGTCGTCTTCAAACGCCATTTCGGCGCCGGCCGCATCTTCTATTCCGCACTCGGCCATGTCGCCGCCGAGTTCGACCATCCCTTTATGCCACTCATCCTGCGGCGCGGCCTCGGCTGGGCCGCCCGCCAATAGTATCAGGACGACACATTGCTGCATCCGGGCGGGATGAGTGCTTCAATTCGACTGGAAAACCTTTTAACGCGCCGCTTTCAGCTGAAGGCCGTTCTCGACGGCGGGGACCGCCCCGTCATAGACCCGCATCAGCCGTCCGGCCGCCTTCAGTTTCTCGATAAGGTCATTTCCGTCGGGCGAGGCTTTGGTCAATTCCAGTTGCTCGAATTCCTTGAGCGCCTGCATCCAGTGGCTTTCCCCGCGCCCCTCGGGCCGGCCTTCCGATTCCCACAGCGAATAAGCGCGCTGGCTGACCCAGGCGTCCCGATTGTGACTCATAACAAACCCCAGCCGAAAAATTTGGAAGCAAATTTCGATAGCCGACAAGGTGCCACAGTTGGCTTTAGGAGTGGTTACGAGGCAACGTTAGTTTTTAGATAATGCGAAGAGATGCGGATACTTAGGCCCTGATAAAGTAATAGGAACCGGCGGCAGAATTGCCGCACGTATCGTGCTGCGGCCCTTGCCAATACGGCAAAGGCCGGAGCACTGGAGGCAATCAACGGCGTTCCCGTTTGCGACGCCAGGGTGCGTCCTTCTGCCAGTCGCCGGCCATGATGCTTCCATACGGAACGACCTCGTCGACCACCTCGGCCAGACCGTAGTGCTCAATCTGCGCACGCACATTGGCGGCGGACTTGTAGGCGCTCGGCAGTTCCGAGACGTCGGCAAAGCCCGAGAAGAAGCGAACGTCCAGACCCGCCGTCTCCTTTTCCATGATCGCCGCCATGTTGTTCGGGCTCAAGCCGCGGGCATCCGCGCCATATTCTTCCGCCAGGCGCCTGATATGGGCGCTGCGCGAGAAATTACGGCCGGCGCCGTGTGGCGAGAAGCCGAGGCCATGGACGGCGTTGGAGCCGCGGACGATCAGGATCGGTTCCGCCATGTTCAGCGGAATGATCGTCAGATCGGTGGCATCCTCAGCCCATTTGTCGAAGGCCGGCGTCGCTCCCTTGCCGTGATAGAAGAGGCCGTCCGATTTCCGGAAAACGAAATTGTGCTCGTTCCAGAAACGATCGGCCACCTTCGCCGAGAGTGCCTTTGCCGCCATGTCATGCACGACATAATGGTTTTCCCTCGTCCACTGCCGGATGGCCTGCAGAGCCGACCAGTAGAGGTCGCCCTCTTCGGTGTCGGCGGGAATCCATGCATTGTCCCGCAGGGTTTCCGGCGAGATCTGCTCGCGAAAGCGGTTCGCGGCCTTCATGCCCTTGTCGTAGAGCCGGGCACCCGGTGCACGCGACCCGTGATGGGTGACGAGCGCGGTCTCGCCGGTCGATTTTATCGTTCCGACAAAAGCGAAATGATTGCCGTCGCCCTGCGTGCCGAAATGTTCGATGCCGGCGCTCAGCGCCCCGTCCCGCAGGAACGGGTTCTGCTGGAAGGCAGACAGTGTCGCTTCGGAAGGCTTGATCTGCGCACCGCGCGGGCGGCCACCAGGCCCGAAATGCGTTACCTCATGCACGGCGTCGAGAAGCGATTTCGGATCGACATCCGGAAAGATCGAGATTGCCATGGAGCAGCAGATGTCAGCTGAGTGCATCCCCGGATGGATCGCCTCGGATGCCACGACACCGCCAACCGGAATGGTGCCGACCGGCCCGGCCGGGCAGGCGTCCGGCATGATCGCCGCAGCCCGCACGACCGGCGTGCGCACCAGCGCCCGCATCGTAGCATTGACCTTTTCGACATTGTCCTGCTCGAAGGCGTTCTCGGCGCGGATATTGGAATAGATCTCGATATCGTTATCCGATCTCAGGGCGAGCGTCGGCCCCGGCTGAAAAGCCCTTGCTGCTTCAAGCGCCTCCGCGGCCGAACCGCCCTGGCTCAAAACCCTGTTGGCCGCATCGAGAGCCGGACGAAACCACTTGCCCTGGCTCATGCCTGCGTCGATCAGATCCTGTCCGCTCATTATCTCGGTCATCTTCTTTTCTGCGTCTGCAGTCCTTCTTCTTGGTTACGTTTCATGCTCGCCTGGGCAACGATTTTCCCGGACGCCAGGCATTTTTGCAGCGGCGACAAAGGTGGACGAAACCGAGTGGCCCCGCTCGTGCCAGAGAGCGCTGCCGGGACAGGAGTCGAACCTGTCAGGCCACCTCGATACGGAGGCTGTAGTTTCGTCCGGCATTCGCCGCTGCAATTCTCGTCATGGCGACAAGTCCTGAGGAAACATCTTGCGCATCCTTCTCCCTTTCGGGATTCGGGCGACAAGGCGGGCCTTGAACCCGCGCCCGGGATTACCGATGTAGTTTTCCCGGCATTCGCCATGTCTTTAACATGTCTTTCGATTGGTCCGTGACGACGAGATGTGGTGGAACACCCGCTCTATCCGCTGAGCTACGGGTCCTTGTTTTTTGGGGGACCCGACGGGATTCGAACCCGCGACCTGGAGAGTGACAGTCTGTAGTTCCATCCGGCATTCGTCACGGTGCCTCGCGCCGTTCACTGGCGGCGCGAAGCAATTTCAAAGATCGGTCGCCTCGATCCTGCGAACCCATTCGCCCGGGCCGGATTTGCCGGCTGCGAAGCTGGTGATGGCTCCGTAGACGGCATCCGAGAAGCCGCCGATATTCAGCACGTCCTCTCCCGCTGCCGGCGTCTGGACGTAGGGCTGGATGTCGAGGCAGACCAGCTTCGCCGCCGGGTTCAGCCTCTTGATCCGCGCCCATTCAGCCATCATCGCGGTCGCTTGGCCGTGCCCCCGCGCATCCATCCAGGACTGGTTGTCCGAGACGAAGAGCACGAGGTCGACCGCCGCCTTCTCCTTTGCCAGCAGCCGCAGCGGCGCGGAGCAGTTCGTTCCGCCGCCGCCGACTGCCGCGAGCTTCGCCGCATTGGTCATCACGCTGTCACGCCCGTTCAGCTGGACGTTCACGACGTCCTGTTCGAACGGGATGATACGCGTCTGCCGGTTACGCCGCAGGAACGACGCAGCCACGAGTGCTGCGACATCGATGCAGCGGACGGTTGATGTCGCGCCCTTTCGGTAGCCGGTGACGGGGGACGACATGGAGCCGGAGACATCCGGGCAGACCACGACATTCCCGCCGATCGTCGGCACGCTGGAGACTGCCACCTCCATCGCATCCTGCAGAGCATCCGCAACGACAGCCGGAACCGACCGGTTCGCCATATGCCACGCCACCATCAACTGGTAGGGGAAGACACGCGCCTTGCGCACCGCTTCCGGATCGGCGATCCGCGCAGCAAGCCGTGCGGCCATGCCATCCACCTCGAACACGCCGTTTCGAGCAAAGGTGTTGAGGTTCTGGCGCACCATCTGCCACGAGCCCTTCAAGGCGATTTCCGACCACTGCTCCCTGCTCAGACCAAGCGAGGTCAGCATCTGGAACGGTACGGGCGGCAGCGGCAAGCCGTTATTGCGCTTGAATGCTTCGAACGCCTTTACCTCCGCCGGCAATGCGGCGACGTCATACGGCTTGCCGATCGCCCAGGCGTAGAGCGCACGACGTTCCGCGTCTCGCGGCTTCGGATGTACCATCCGGATCACATCCGGCAGCGACGGATCATTGCCGACCATCGCATGCAGAAACTGTTCCGTCGTCACCCGGTCGAACCAGGCCTGCACCATCTTCTTCGGCCGCGATCCGAGCGATTTCCGGCCAGTCACACCCGACCGCATGACCTGCACGAAGCCGCGCAACATCTTGCCGCTCTTCACGACACGCGGAAACGCCCGCGCAAAGGCATCGCTTTCGAGGCCCGAAAGCATCGCCAGCAGCATGACCGGCATGTCCTTCATATGGCCCTTCTCCGCCGCGTAGACCGCAAGCTTTGCCAGGAATTCCGGCTCGACCTCCGCGCCAAGGCGCATCACGGCATCGAGCTGTTCCCCGGCATCCGCATAGAACGTGTCGCCGAATGTTCCGGTGACGGCATATTGCGCCAGGGCTTCACGCGGCGAGAGAGCATAGGCTGCTGCGCCTTCGTGGTTGGTCGTCGTCGTGCCGGCGAGCAGCTTTCCGAAATAGGATCTGAAGATTGCCTTGTTCACCATGGCAGCACCTCTTTGATTTGGTTCTGCCGAATACAATTCAAGTGGCGTGCCAGTCTGTAAAATCCGCGACAAGTTTCCGCGAAATAGATCATAAACTATTGATTTCAAACATAAAAATTTATAAGAGAATTTCTGCCTTGCAAATTGCCAAGTTCGAGAAGGCGGAATAGTCTATCTGGTAATATAGGGATTTTATAATTTTGGATAAATGATGAAGCGCCGAGTCGCCATCAGCATTCTTGGAACGACTCTCGACGTGGGCCGGCGGGAAGACCGATGGACGCGCTGGCGGCCGAACGTCGGCCTTTGCCAACAGGCCGGTCTTTTTATCGATCGGCTGGAATTGATCCACGACAGCCATTCCGACTGGCTGGCCAAGACTGTGATCAGGGATATCGAGACGATTTCGCCCGCGACGGAGGTTCGCCAGCGCATCATCAATCTGCGGGACCCCTGGGACTTTTCCGAAGTCTATACGAGCCTCAGGGATTTTGCCCGGGACTACAGTTTCGATCCCGAGGCCGAAGACTATTTCGTCAACATCACCACCGGCACCCATGTCGCCCAGATCTGCTGGTTCCTCCTGACCGAAGCGCGCATCATCCCCGGCAGGTTGCTGCAGCTCTCTCCGCCGCGCGAGCGCGAGCCGGGACAGGATTTCGCGGGAACCCATCGCATCATCGATCTTGATCTCTCGCGCTATGACGAAATCGCCAAGCGCTTCGCATCCGAACAGGCCGATGCCGCCTCATTTCTGAAATCCGGTATTTCGACGCGAAACCCCGCCTTCAACCGCATGATCGACGAGATCGAGCGCGTTGTGATCCGTTCTACCGCACCCGTCTTGCTGACCGGCCCGACCGGCGCGGGAAAATCGCAGCTTGCCAAGCGCATCTACGAACTCAAGAGGGTCGAGCGAAAAGTCAGCGGTCCGTTCGTTGAGGTCAACTGCGCAACGCTCCGCGGCGATCACGCCATGTCGGCGCTTTTCGGCCATGTCAAAGGCGCCTTTACGGGCGCGGCAGGCGAACGGCCCGGCCTGCTGAAGTCGGCGGACAAGGGTGTGCTCTTTCTCGATGAGATCGGCGAACTCGGCCTGGATGAACAGGCCATGTGCCTGCGGGCGATCGAGGAGAAGCGCTTCCTGCCGGTCGGCGCGGACCGTGAAGTTTCCGCCGACTTCCAGCTTCTGGCGGGTACCAATCGCGATCTCGGTGAAGCCGTCCACCAGGGTCAATTCCGCGAAGATCTCTTTGCCCGGCTCAATCTATGGACTTTCCAGCTGCCGGCTTTGCGCGAGCGCAAGGAGGATATCGAGCCCAATCTCGATTTCGAACTTCGACGTTTCCTCGATCGTGAAGGGCAGAATGTGACCTTCAACAAGGAGGCTCGAAGCCGCTATCTCACGTTTGCGACCGGCCCCGATGCTCTCTGGAGCGCGAACTTCCGCGACTTGTCCGCCTCCGTGACGCGCATGGCAACACTCGCGCCTCAAGGCCGAATCACTGTCGAGGTAGTCGACGACGAGATTCGACGCCTAAAGGCCGCCTGGCGCGGCTCCTCGGGACGCCGGTCATCCGACGACATCCTCATCGATCTGCTCGGCGAGGACGCCGTTAACAGCCTCGATCGTTTCGACGCCGTTCAACTCGCCGCCGTTGTTGGCACCTGCCAGGAGCATGTCAGCGCCAGTGCCGCGGGCCGGGCACTGTTTGCAAACTCGCGACTGGAAAAAAAGAGCAGCAACGACGCCGATCGGCTTGCCAAATATCTCGCGCGCTTTGATCTGAAATTCGAAGACGTAAGAAAATCCCGCTAGGCGGCGTCTCCTCATCAGCACCTGGCCCTTGCGAACCATCGCCAACCGGACGTTGGAAGGCTGCCACTTGGGTCCGTTCCGTACCTGTGTCTTCAGGATGTGTAAGAGAAAAACTGGAGCGGGCGAAGGGATTCGAACCCTCGACCCCAACCTTGGCAAGGTTGTGCTCTACCCCTGAGCTACACCCGCTCAATCCGCATCGGTCCGGGGTAGTCGTTGGACCGTGGGCGCCGCCTCGTGGCGACGGGCGCTATATGGCCTAACGGATTTTCAAATGCAACAGGGAAATGACGGAGAAGCGAAGAAAAATTTCGGTGTCCGGCGAGGCAGAGCGTAAAGGCCGCAAAACTGGGGGCAGAGCGTCGGTTGCGAAGATTGCCAAATATTGTGGACGGACTTAATCAGGACGCCTCGACTTTTCCTTATCTCCGTTCGATGGATTGCCCGATGTCCGATAATACCCCCAAGACAAGAGAAGAATTGATCGCCTTCCTCGACGGGCTCGGCATCGCCCATAAGACAGTGGATCATGCGCCTGTTTTCACCGTGGCCGAATCAGTTGCGTTGCGCGACGCCATCCCCGGCGGCCACACGAAGAATCTTTTCATCAAGGACAAGAAGGACAGGTATTTCCTGCTGACGGTGGAGGAGAATGCCGAGGTCGACCTCAAGCAGGTTCACACCATTATTGGCGGGTCCGGCCGGGTCTCCTTCGGCAGAGCGGAGAAGCTGATGGAGTATCTCGGTGTCATTCCGGGAGCGGTCACTGCCTTCGGCGCGATCAACGACATCGGCGGAAACGTCACTTTCGTGCTCGATGCCGATCTGATGGCCGAGGAAATCATCAACTGCCATCCGCTCTCCAACGATGCGACAACATCGATTGCGAGCGGCGACCTCATCCGTTTCATGGAAGCGACCGGACATAAGCCGCTTGTCTTGAAAGTGACGTCCTGACATACGATTTTAGCGCTACAATGACGCCGGCAGGATCGGCGCGGCGGGAGATACCTATGAGCGGCAGCAACAACCCCTATAACGGTTCCTTCGGAAATCAGATGTCGGCGACGGCAAGCTTCGGCGCTCAGCCGGAAGCGGCGGCTGCGGCCGGCAGCTATATCAGCGACACGACGACTGCGAATTTCGGCAAGGACGTCATTGAGGCGTCGCGCAAACAGCCGGTGCTGGTCGATTTCTGGGCGCCGTGGTGCGGTCCCTGCAAGCAGCTGACGCCGGTCCTGGAGAAGGTGGTCAATGAGGCCAAGGGCCGCGTTCGACTGGTCAAGATGAACATCGACGACCATCCCTCGATTGCCGGTCAGCTCGGAATCCAGTCGATCCCCGCCGTCATTGCCTTCGTCAACGGCCGTCCGGCTGACGGCTTCATGGGTGCGGTGCCGGAAAGTCAGATCACTCAGTTCATCGACCGTATTGCCGGGCCTGCCGGTGCCGATGAGGCGGCCGAAATCGAAGCCGTGCTGACGGAAGCGGCGGAGCTGCTCGCTGTTGGCAACGTCAACGAGGCGGCGCAGCTTTACGGCGCGGTCATGCAGGCCGATCCGGAGAATGCCAAGGCGCTTGCCGGCATGGCCGAATGCATGATCGCCGCAAACCAGCATCAGCGGGCCCGCGAAACGCTGACTGATCTGCCCGAGGAGCTTGCGAAGGACGCCGGCATCCAGGCGGTGCTGAAGAAGCTCGACCAGATCGAGGAGGCGCGCAAGCTCGGCGATCCCGTCGCGCTCGAGCAGGAACTGGCGACGAATCCCGACAATCACGAGGCGCGGCTGAAGCTCGCCAAGATCCTCAATGTCGAAGGCCGGCGCGAGGAAGCCGCCGAACATCTGCTTCTCATCATGCGCAAGGATCGCGCCTTCGACGATGACGGCGCCCGCCGGCAACTGCTGCAGTTCTTCGAAGTCTGGGGTTTCAAGGATCCGGCGACGGTTGCCGCGCGGCGCAAGCTTTCGGCAATGCTGTTCTCTTAAGATGAACATCCGCCCTTGCGTTTTCGGGCGGGGGCACCACATTCTCGTCAGGACGGGCGCGCCCGTCCACCAGAATGCGGGACGGTTTCATGCAAGTCGGTAATGCCAGATACCTGAAGCCGGGCGATCTGCCTGATGCGATCGCCGTCTTCCCTCTGACCGGGGCCCTCCTCCTGCCCGCCGGGCAGCTTCCCCTCAACATCTTCGAGCCGCGTTATCTGGCGATGCTGGATGCAGCCCTTGCCGGAAACCGGCTGATCGGCATGGTCCAGCCGGCACTCGGCGAACATGAGGACAAGGGCGGCGAGCACAACCTTGCCGCCGTCGGCTGCCTCGGTCGCATCACCTCCTTTGCCGAGACCGGCGACGGGCGCTATATCGTGTCGCTGACCGGCGTCTGCCGCTTCCGGCTCCTGGAGGAGAAGGTGACCAGCGATCCCTTCCGCACCTTCCGCATCGCGCCCTTCATTGCCGATCTCTCGGCCGAGAACGAGGAGGAGGCGGTCGACCGTACGGCGCTTCTGACCGCTTTTAAGGCCTATCTCGATGCCAATAAGCTGGAGGCCGACTGGGAGAGCGTCGAGCGGGCCAGCAACCTGACGCTCGTCAATTCACTTGCCATGATGTCGCCGTTCGGGCCGGCTGAAAAACAGGCGCTCCTGGAGGCGCCGGACCTGAAGACGCGGGCCGAGACGCTGATCGCCATTACCGAAATCGTGCTGGCGCGGGTCTTCGGTGACTCCGATACGGTTCTGCAGTAAACTGCGGTCATGGACGAAAAACTGAGCCGCGTCGATCCGAAACTGCTGGAACTCCTGGTCTGTCCGCTCTCCAAGGGCCGGCTTTCCTATGATCGCGATCACAATGAGCTCGTCTCGGAAAAGGCGCAGCTTGCCTATCCGATCCGCGACGGCATTCCGATCATGCTGGTGTCCGAGGCCCGCCGCCTCGACGAATAGCCTCTCCGAATTCGGCTAAATCGTCTGGCCGGCTAACAGCCGCGGATTATCCTTTGCCGCTGTTCCGGCCGCCTGGCTGATGAAGAAGGATTTGAGGCGCGGCAGCCGGTCGACGATGCCGAGACCGACATCGCGGGCGATGCGGATCGGCATTGCGTCGTTGGAGAAGAGCCGGTTCAGCACGTCGGTCGTCACGCCCATACGGAAGGTGTCGAAGCGCCGCCAGGTCTGGTAGCGCTCAAGGATGTTGATCGAGCCGATATCGAGACCGAGGCGGTCGGCCTCGACGATCGTTTCGGCGAGCGCCGCCACGTCCTTGAAGCCGAGATTGAGCCCCTGTCCCGAGATTGGATGGATGCCGTGGGCGGCGTCGCCGGCCAGCGCCAGACGTGGAGCGACGAAGGCGCGGGCAAGCGTCAGGCCGAGCGGAAAGGCGCGTTTGTCGCCGATGACCTTGAGCGCCCCGAGCTTGTGGCCGAAGCGGCGTTCCAGTTCCTCCTCGAAGATCAGATCGTCGGCGGCGACCAGCCTGTCGGCATCATGCGTGCGTTCCGTCCAGACGAGCGAGGAGCGGTTGTTCCGGAGCGGCAGGATGGCGAATGGGCCGGCCGGCAGAAAATGCTCTTCGGCACAGCCGTCATGCGGCCGCTCATGTTCGACGGTCGCGACAATGCCGGACTGCCCGTAGTCCCAGGTGACGGTCCTGATGCCGGCGAGATCGCGCAGCCTTGAGCGCACGCCGTCGCAGGCAACCACCAGCCGGGATTCCAGCGTGCTGCCGTCCGAAAGCGTGACGTCGGCATGGCTGTCGTGGGATTTGAATTCGGTCGCCCCAAGCCCGTGGCGGATGTCGATGCCGAGCCGCTCGCAGAGATCGCGCAGTGCTGCCACCATGGCAACGTTCGGGATCATGTGTGCGAAGGGCCGGCCTTCCTCCACTTCGCCGTCGAACGTCAGGAATACAGGACGGACCGGATCGGAGGTCCGGGAATCGGTGACGATCATCTTGGTGATCGGCTGCGCTTCAGGCTCTATCTCGTTCCAGATGCCGAAGACTTCGAGCATCTTTGAGGCCGCCGCGATGATGGCTGAAGCGCGCGTATCGTTTTTCCAGACATGCTCGGGGGCGGCCTCCACGACCGCGACGTTCAGATGTGGCGCTGCCTGCTTGACCGCGACCGCCGCAGAAAGGCCGACATACCCCCCGCCCACAACCAGCATATCCAGCATCGCGCCGCTCCCGTACCTTGTGCCTCAGATGTGATCTATATAGATCATCGCAACTTCACTTCCTACCGCGGGGAGGCATACAAAATGACGCGCGAGACGAGCGAACCTTCGGCGATGGAGAGGCTGCTTGCGACGCTCGATCTGGAGCCGATCGAGGTCGATATCTTCCGCGGCCGCAGTCCGCAGGCCGGCTGGCAGCGGGTCTTCGGCGGCCAAGTCATCGGCCAGGCGCTGATGGCGGCACAGCGCACCATCGGGGCCGAGCGCCTCGTCCATTCGCTGCACGCTTATTTCATGCGCCCCGGCGATCCCTCGGTACCGATCATCTACCAGGTGGAGCGCATCCGCGACGGATCGAGCTTCAACACCCGGCGCGTCGTCGCTATCCAGCACGGCAAGGCAATCTTCGCGCTGTCGGCTTCTTTCCAGGTCGAGGAAGCGGGCTTCGACCACCAGATCGCCATGCCCGAGGTGGCGGTGCCCGAAGAGCTGCTTGGCGAGCAGCAGATCAAGGAGCAATATCTCGCGCATGCACCGGAAGCGATCCGGAAATATTGGGAGCGCGAGCGGCCGATCGAGATCCGTCCCGTCTCGCTGACCCATTATTTTTCCGACAGGAAGCTCGATCCCCGGCAGGACGTCTGGGTGCGCGCCACCGGTCCGGTTCCCGATGACCGGCTCTATCAGGCGGCAGTGCTTGCCTATCTCTCAGACATGACGCTGCTCGATACGTCGCTTTATGCCCACGGAACGTCCATCTTCGACCAGAGCCTGCAGGTGGCAAGTCTCGATCACTCCATGTGGTTCCACCGACCCTGCAAACTCGACGACTGGCTGCTCTATACGCAGGACAGCCCCTCGGCTTCGGGCGGCAGGGGATTAACCCGCGGGAGCCTGTTCACCCGGACAGGTGTGCTGATCGCATCGGTCGCGCAAGAAGGATTGATTCGGAAAAAGGCAAATGAATAAATAACAGGCATATTTGCAGATTTGCGCATTATTTGTGCGCTTATTGCTCGGTCAATTGCCTGTTTATTGGCATTCCCAATTATAACATTTATTTTTCAATAAGTTAACTTCGGCTTCGAATCTGGCACGTCCTTTGAATGTATATCGCCGGTCGCTGTTCAGGAACGTCAGCGGCAAGGAGAGTCGGCTCCGCGCCGAGGATAACGAAGGATGGGAAACCAGATGAAAATTGTGATGGCTATTATCAAGCCGTTCAAGCTCGATGAGGTCCGCGAAGCCCTTACGGCGATCGGCATTCAGGGCCTGACCGTAACCGAAGTGAAGGGCTACGGGCGCCAGAAGGGGCATACCGAAATCTATCGCGGCACCGAATATGCGGTCAGCTTCCTGCCGAAGCTTAAGATCGAAATCGCGGTTGCATCGGAACTTGTCGACAGGGCGGTTGAAGCCATCGCGGCGTCGGCCAAGACCGGCCAGATCGGTGACGGCAAGATTTTCGTCTATTCGATCGACCATGCCGTGCGCATCCGTACGGGCGAAACCGATTCAGAAGCGCTGTAAGAACGGCAGATCAAGGAGCCTTTTCCAATGTCAATCTCGAAGTTTTCTTCCACCTTTGCGCGCGTCGGCGCTGCATCGGCCGCGCTTCTTGCGCCGGCCGTCGCTTTTGCGCAGGAGACTGCCGCGCCAGCTGCTGCCGCCGCTGCTCCTGCCTTCACCATGGACAAGGGTGACAATACCTGGATGCTCGTCTCCTCGGCGCTCGTCCTTCTGATGACCATCCCCGGCCTTGCGCTTTTCTACGGCGGTCTCGTGCGCGCCAAAAACATGCTCTCCGTGCTGATGCAGGTCTTCATGATCACGGCGGTCGTGTCGCTGATCTGGGTGACCTACGGCTATTCGCTCGCCTTTACCGACGGCGGCTCGCTGAACAGCTTCATCGGCGGCTTCTCCAAGGCCTTCCTCGCCGGCGTCAACACATCGTCGCTCGCCGAAACCTTCTCGAAGGGCGTCGCGATTCCGGAATACACCTTCATCGTCTTCCAGATGACCTTCGCCTGCATCACGCCCGGCCTGATCGTCGGCGCCTTCGCCGAACGCGTCAAGTTCTCGGCCGTCATGCTCTTCGTCGTGCTGTGGGTCACCTTCATCTACTTCCCGATGGCGCACATGGTCTGGTTCTGGGGCGGCCCGAGCTCCTACAGCGCACCGGCCGGCCTGATCTTCTCTTACGGCGCAATCGACTTCGCCGGCGGCACGGTCGTTCACATCAATGCCGGTATCGCCGGCCTTGTCGGCGCCATCATGCTCGGCAAGCGCACGGGCTATAAGAAGGAAATCATGGCACCGCATTCGATGACGCTGACCATGGTCGGTGCCTCGCTGCTCTGGGTCGGCTGGTTCGGCTTCAATGCTGGCTCCAACCTCGAAGCCAATGGATATGCATCGCTTGCGATGATCAACACCTTCGTCGCGACGGCCGCCGCCGCCGTGTCCTGGTGCATCGTCGAAAGCCTCGCCCGCGGCAAGGCCTCGATGCTCGGCGGCGCTTCCGGTGCCGTCGCCGGTCTCGTCGCCATCACGCCGGCGGCAGGTTTTGCCGGTCCGATGGGCTCGATCGTTCTCGGCCTCGTCGTCTCGCCGATCTGCTACTTCTTCGTCGACGTCGTGAAGAACAAGTTCAACTATGACGACAGCCTCGACGTTTTCGGCGTCCACTGCATCGGTGGCATCATCGGCGCTCTCGGCACCGGCATCCTCGTCAATCCGGCGCTGGGCGGTGCAGGCATTGTCGACTATTCGACGGCTGATTTTGCCGCCACCTATGCCGGCACGGCAACCCAGGTCTTGAACCAGGCGAAGGGCGTGCTCACCACCCTCCTGTGGTCGGGCATCGGTTCGGCGATCCTCTACAAGATCGTCGACGTCGTCATCGGCCTGCGCGTCTCCGTCGAGGCCGAGCGCGAAGGTCTCGACCTGGCGACCCACGGCGAAGCCGCCTATCACTCGTAATCTCGGCTTTGGGCGCCCGCGTGAGGGCGCCCCACACAGCCCGTCGCGGCTCTCACCAAGAGCCGCTCTTGGCCCGAACCTTCCACCGGTTCGGGCCTTTTTATTTTCATCGCCGACATTGGGCACGCCGGAATGCATGGTTAACATCGCTTTAACCCGGCTCTGGTTAGGTAGAGCGGACGCATTTGGCATGGCGAGGCTTCGGCGATTCGCCTGCCCTCAGGCATTGGACGGGTTAGACACATGGCAAGAAGCACGTCGCCGGCAATGGATGGCCGTCCGGATCGGTTCTCCTTCTCGGCATTCATGCTGCGGCAGATCCAGGCACTCATCGGCTTTGCGATCTTTCTGCTGCTGGCGTTCTCAGTTGCGGCGCTGGCGACGTGGAATGTCGCCGATCCGAGCTATTCCTACGCCACTGCCAACCTGCCGACGAATATTCTCGGCTACAGCGGTGCTGCCTTTGCCGATATCGTCATGCAGTTTCTGGGGCTTGCCAGTGTCGTGGCGATGCTGCCGATCGTGGCCTGGGCGCTGACGATGATCTCCGGCCGTCGCTTCGACCGCATTCCCGCCCGCCTCGGCGCCTGGCTTGCCGGCTCCGTGCTTTCCTCCGCCGTCATCGGTTGTTTTCCGCCGCCGCTCACCTGGCCGATCCCGAACGGTATCGGCGGCGTCATCGGCGATATGATTCTGCGTTTTCCCGCACTCTTCGTCGGCGCCTATCCCACAGGGACCTTCGCCATGGTCGTCGGCTGCATTTTTGCCGTGCCGACGGCCTGGATGATGCTCTTTGCATCAGGCCTCGTCGGCCGCAGCGAGACCGATGACGAAATCGAGGACGATTACGTCGAGACAACAAGCAAGGCGCGGGTGGTCGGAGACGAAGATGAGGAAGAGGACGAATCGCGCTGGGTCGCTTTCAGCGGCGCGATGACGCATGCCTGGTTCATGAGCCAGGGCCGGCTGCGCCGGCTGTTCGGCATGGGACCGCGCAAGCGGCGCCAGGGTGATTTCGAATCGCCCTATGATTTCAACGACGATGAATTCGGCACGCTGAACGAACCGGCCCGCGCCAAAGCGCCGGCCGTCCGCGGCGAGCGCCTCGAGCCGTCGATGGAGCCGCGCTCGGCTTCGCTCCGCCGCGTCGCCCCGCCATCGCTTTCCATCGACGATGAGGATGAGGACGACGATCCGCCCTTCGATACCGACATGCCGCCGCGTCCGGCCGACATTCTGCCTGACGACGATGATGACGACTGGATGATCCGTGCGCCGGCAAAAGCCGCCGCCAAGCCGGAGCCTCGCGTCGTCCCGGCGATCACGCGTCCGAAGCCCGGCGCGCGTGTCGAGCGGGAAGCGCAGGGCTCGTTCATTCGTCCCGAGGGATTCCAGCTTCCCTCGATGCATTTGCTCGCCGAGCCCAGGAACGTGGTGCGCGATTCGACACTGTCGGCCGATGCGCTGGAGCAGAATGCCCGCATGCTCGAAGGCGTGCTCGAGGATTTCGGCGTCAAGGGCGAAATCATTCATGTCCGTCCCGGCCCCGTGGTCACGCTGTACGAACTGGAGCCGGCGCCCGGCATCAAATCGTCGCGCGTCATCGGCCTTGCCGACGATATCGCCCGTTCGATGAGCGCCATTGCCGCCCGCGTCGCCGTCGTGCCGGGCCGCAATGCGATCGGTATCGAACTGCCGAACCAGACACGCGAGACCGTCTATCTCCGCGAACTGATCGCGTCGCGGGATTTCGACGGCAGCAAGGCCAAGCTCGCCATGGCGCTCGGCAAGACGATCGGCGGCGAAGCCGTCATCGCCGACCTCGCCAAGATGCCGCATCTGCTCGTCGCCGGCACCACCGGTTCGGGCAAATCGGTCGCCATCAACACGATGATCCTGTCGCTGCTCTACCGCATGACGCCGGAACAGTGCCGGCTGATCATGATCGACCCGAAGATGCTCGAACTCTCCGTCTATGACGGCATTCCGCATCTGCTTTCGCCTGTTGTCACCGATCCGAAGAAGGCCGTCGTCGCGCTGAAATGGACGGTGCGCGAGATGGAAGAGCGCTACAAGAAGATGTCGAAGATCGGCGTGCGCAACATCGACGGCTTCAACACGCGCGTCGAACAGGCCTTGTCGAAGGGTGAGGTGATCTCGCGCACGGTGCAGACCGGCTTCGACCGCCATACCGGCGAAGCCATGTACGAGACCGAGGAATTCGATCTGAAGCCGATGCCCTATATCGTCGTCATCATCGACGAAATGGCCGATCTGATGATGGTCGCCGGCAAGGATATCGAAGGCGCGGTCCAACGCCTGGCGCAAATGGCGCGTGCGGCCGGCATCCACGTGATCATGGCGACCCAGCGCCCTTCGGTCGACGTCATCACCGGCACGATCAAGGCGAACTTCCCGACCCGCATCTCCTTCCAGGTCACCTCGAAGATCGACAGCCGCACGATTCTCGGCGAACAGGGCGCCGAACAGCTGCTCGGCATGGGCGACATGCTCTACATGGCGGGCGGCGGGCGCATCCAGCGCGTCCACGGCCCGTTCGTTTCTGATGTCGAGGTGGAAGAGATCGTCTCCTACCTGAAGACGCAGGGTTCGCCGCAATATCTCGATGCGATCACCGCCGATGACGACGAGGACGGCGACTATGGCGGCGGCGGCCCGGCCGGCACGTCGAACCTTGCGGATTCGGAAGATCCCTATGATCAGGCCGTCGCCATCGTGCTGCGCGACGGCAAGGCTTCGACCTCTTACGTCCAACGCCGACTTGGTATCGGCTATAATAGAGCCGCCTCGCTGATCGAGCGCATGGAGAAGGAAGGCATCATCGGGCCGGCCAACCATGCCGGCAAACGAGAAATCCTCGTTCCGACCGAGGGCGACATCCTCGACCGCTGAGACAAGCGCCATATATTTCTGATGTGGCCGCTTTGGCGGAAACGTAACGGCATCAACGCCGTTGCTTTTCGCGCGCCGATCGCAACGCCTTGAAGACGCCGCCTTTCAGCGGCATGCAGATCGCATTAAGGAGATTTAGATGCGTAACTCCGATTCCTTCCTCTCCGGCCTGGCGATGACGCGCCGCGATCTTCTCGGCGCTTTCGCCGTCGCTGCTATGGCGAGCGCCGTTCCTCTCAGCGCCATCGCGCAGGCGGCAGCGCCCGCCTCCGGCACGGCGCAAGCAATCGCGGATCATTTCTCCGGCGTCACGACGATGCAGGGCGAATTCGTCCAGTTCGGTCCGCGCGGCGAGCAGACCGGCGGTAAGTTCTTCATCCAGCGTCCCGGCAAGCTGCGTTTCAACTACGACGACCCGTCGCCGATGCGGGTGATAGCCGACGGCAAGAATGTCGCCATCGGCAATATGAAGCTCAAGACCTGGGATCTCTATCCGCTCTCGAAGACTCCGCTCAGCCTGCTCCTGGCGCAGCATATCGACCTTTCGGCCGGCATGGTGAAGGGCGTGAAGGAGGAGTCGGACCTGACGACGATCGCGCTCGGCAACAATACCGTGTTCGGAAACTCGACCATCACCATGATGTTCGATCCGAAGACCTATGATCTGCGCCAGTGGACGATCACCGACAACCAGGGCAAGGATACGTCGGTGATGATCTTCAACGTGAAGACGGGCGTGCAGTTCGACGACCGCGTCTTCCGGGTGCCCTACGAGAGCATTCCCGGGACGGCAGCTTCACGCGACTGAGGGTTTTCGGTTGATCGCCTGAAGCCTTTGCACGCTGCCAGTTTCCTCCTGCGTGCCGTTGTTCTAAAGCCCTTCCATGAAAGTGTGAAAGGGCTTGGGCATGGGTTTTTCGATTACGACTTGGAACATCAATTCGGTGCGGCTGCGCATGCCGCTCGTCGAGCAGCTCGTGCTCAAACAGAGGCCTGACATTCTCTGCCTGCAGGAGACCAAGGTGCCGAATGAGCTCTTCCCGGCAGCACCTTTGCGGGCGATGGGCTACGATCACATCATCATCCATGGCCAGAAGGGCTATCACGGGGTCGCAATCGCCTCGCGCATTCCGCTGACGGAGGATCACCGGCAGGATTATTGCGGCGTCGGCGATGCCCGCCACATATCGGCGGTGTTCGAACGCGGCAATCGCCGTGTCCGGCTGCACAATTTCTACGTCCCGGCCGGCGGCGACGAGCCGGATCGCACCATCAATCCGAAATTCGGCCACAAGCTCGATTTCATCGAGGAGATGAAGCTGTTGAAAGCCAATGGCGAGGCCAATACCTCCGCCATCCTCGTCGGCGACCTCAATATCGCGCCGCTGGAGCACGATGTCTGGTCGCACAAGCAGCTGCTGAAGATCGTCAGCCATACGCCTGTTGAAACCGACGGGCTCATCGAGGTGATGAAGCGCGGCGGCTGGCTTGATCTCATGCGCCAGCACGTGCCGGCAAGCGAGAAGCTTTATACCTGGTGGAGCTACCGGGCCAAGGATTGGGAGGCTGCCGATCGTGGCCGTCGCCTCGACCACATCTGGTCGTCTTCCGATCTCGGGCCGCATCTCCAGCGGATCGAGATTCTGAAGGAAGCGCGCGGCTGGGACCGGCCGTCGGATCATGTGCCGGTCACGGCGCATTTCGACTTCTGATGCAGTGGCTTCTTCAGCAGTTCGAAGACACCCAGAAGCTGGCCGAGGCGCTCGACCAGCTCGGTATCTCGTATACATGGCACAAAGTCGTCCCGTTCGTCGGCGAGCTCATCCCCGAGCCGGTCGTCCCGGATCCCGGCTCCGTGGTGATGTTCGGCTCCTATTCACTGTGGAAGAACGCCGAGGCGAAGGGCTACTGGCCGGGTGTATTCAAGCTGCGTCCGTTCGTCCAGGAAAAGGCGTGGCATCCCTATCTCCTGAATGGAGCCGACGCGCTGTTCCTGACGCTCCGAGACATCCCCAGGCGCCTGGCCGATGATGGGAGAGAATGGTTCCTGCGCCCCGTCGGCGACAGCAAGGAAGAGCCCGGCACCGTGAAATCGACGGGCGAGATCGTCCGGATGGCGGAGCGGGTGCTTGCGCTTGACGAAGAGGAAATCCCGGCAGGATCGCTTCGCCATGACACGCTGCTGATGCTCACCAAGCCTGTGCGCATCCTGCGTGAATGGCGTCTCTGGGCCGTCAATGATCGGATTGTCACCTATTCGCTCTACAAGGATGGTTCACGTGTCATCCACCGTTACGAGATCGATGACGATGTGCTGGAGTTCGGGCAGCGCATGGTGGACATCAACCCCGGCTACTCGCCGGCCTATGTCATCGATGTCTGCCGTACCGAAGAGGGACTGAAGCTGCTCGAAACGAACTGCATCAATGCCGCCGGGTTCTACGCTTCAGATCTCGTGAAGCTTGCGGCGGCGATCGACGGCCTCGGCCGCGGCTGAGCTTACGCTCCTGGGCTGCGCTCCATCATTGCCCGGCGCTCTGGCAAGATTCAGCTGAATCGATGGAACTGGCTTGCCGCCTTGGCTGCAAGTTCGGCGAGATTGTCGCGGATGCGGTTTTCGATCAGGCGGGCCGCATCGGGATATTCCTCGAGTAGCCGATGGAAGAGGGCGCGGGTGATGCGGATGATGCTTGTGTCTTCGCGCGCGATCGCGGTGAACTTGCGCTCCACCAGGGTGACCAGCGCCAGCTCCGAAATCAGTGTTCCCGGTCCGGCGACAGCCTCCGCCCGCTGCATGCCGTCGCTGCTCGTCGTGCTGAGTTCCAGGCTGCCGCTCAAGACGACGTAGGCGCTCTCGGCCGGGGAGCCTTGGCGGAACAGCATCTGGCCGGCGGCGATCATGCGCCGGTCGGCGCCGAAGGCGATCAACCGCAACTGGTCCTCGCTCATGTCCTTGAACAGCGGAAGCTGGGAAAGCAGATGAATGTCGTCGGTCAGCGCCATGTCGGCTTTTCGCCTTAGAGCAATTCCAACAGAAGCGCCTGGCGGTTTTGCCAGGAAAAGCGTGAAACGCTTTTGCTGGGAGCTACGTGAAAACAAAGAGTTAGAGCATCTCTGGAGAAAACGGAATGCTCTAGGGTATGATCTTGTAGCCGCCGTTTTCCGTCACCAGAATTTCGGCGTTGGAGGGATCGCGCTCGATCTTCTGGCGCAGCCGGTACACATGGGTTTCCAGCGTGTGCGTGGTTACACCGGAATTGTAGCCCCAGACCTCTTCAAGAAGCACGTCACGGGTGACGACCTTCTGTTCGGCGCGGTAGAGATAGCGGATTATCGCCGCTTCCTTTTCCGTCAGGCGGATCTTCTGGCCGTTGTCGGTGGTGAGCAATTTCTGGCTTGGCTTGAAGAGGTAAGGACCGACGGTAAAGGTCGCGTCTTCGCTCTGCTCGTGCTGGCGCAATTGCACGCGAATGCGCGCCAGCAGCACAGCGAAGCGGAAGGGCTTGGTGACATAATCGTTGGCGCCTGCTTCAAGGCCGAGGATCGTGTCCGAATCGGTATCGTGACCGGTGAGCATAATGATCGGCGCCTTGAAGCCGCCCTTGCGCAGGAGCTTCACCGCTTCGCGGCCGTCCATATCGGGCAGGCCGACATCCATGATCAAGAGGTCGACCGGCGTCGAACGGGCGGTCGCAACACCTTTGCCGGCGTTGGCTTCCTGCAGAACCGTGAATTCCTCATAAAGCGACAATTGCTCCGTCAGGGTCTGACGAAGGTCCTCGTCGTCATCCACCAGAAGAATGGTGCGTGCGGTCATGCCGTTGCGTCCTCAAAGTTAAGTCCCCTAGTCCTACGCCAAATTGCAGCTTTGGCAAGGATCGGCCGGCGGTGCTGTTGCCGCGCAGCTTTTCATATGATTTCAATCAAGGCCTCAAGCAATGCAAGACATGCGAGAAAAATGGAAAAAGCAAGGCGGAGCCGGGGCATGCGGTCATCGACGATCATGGTGCGCCCCGCGCCAGGGAAGAAGAGCCGCGCCATCGTCCGATTCGGCGCAATCACCATCCCTGCCGCGATCGGCCGTTCGGGCCGGACCATCCTCAAACGCGAGGGCGACGGCGCCACGCCGATCGCGGCAATGCGGCTGATTTCCGGCTTCCGGCGCGGTGAACGGAACGGTCAGCTCATCACCTCGCTGCCCATTCGCCGCATCCGCGCAGACATGCTCTGGTGCGACCAGCCCGGCAACGCCAACTACAATCGCCTCGTGCGGGCGCCATTCGGCGCAAGTCATGAGGAGATGCGGCGTAGCGACGGCCTCTACGATGTCTGCCTTGTCATGGACTGGAACATTTCCTCGCGGCTGCGCAACCGCGGTTCGGCGATCTTCTTCCATCTCATCAGGCCTGGCTACGAGCCGACGGCCGGCTGCGTAGCCGTAAGCTTGCGTGACATGCGCCGCCTTCTGCCCCACCTTCGAAAGGGAACGATTGTCCGGGTCCTCTGATTGTCTTCAGGATGCCGCCACCTATATGGTTCCGGTGACCGGACGCTCCGGCTGAAATGCGTTCCGGGACGTCCGCAGGTGCGGGCGCAATCCATGCCTCGTCCAATTCTTCAAGCTCCCGGAGATATATTGTGACCGCTCAACCCATCATCACTTTCCATGACGGACATTCCATTCCCCAGGTCGGTCTCGGCGTCTGGCAGACGCCGCAGGAGATTGCCGCGCCGACGGTACGCACTGCCATTGCCGCCGGCTATCGGCATATCGATACGGCTTCGGGTTACGACAATGAAGAGGGTGTCGGCGAAGGCATCCGCTCGTCCGGCCTCGACCGAAAGGATATCTTCGTCACCACCAAACTCAGGAATACCGACCAGGGCTACGACAATGCGTTGCGCGCCTTCGACGGCAGCCTCAAGAAGCTCGGCTCCGACTATGTCGACCTCTATCTCATTCACTGGCCGTCGCCGCATCGCGGCCTCTACACCGAGACCTGGAGAGCGTTCGTGCGCATCCGCGAAGAGGGCCGCGCCCGCTCGATCGGCGTGTCGAACTTCTATCCCGAACATCTCGAGCGCATCATCGGCGAGACCGGCGTCGTTCCGGTGATCAACCAGATCGAACTGCATCCCGACTTTCAGCAGAAGGCGGCACAGGAGGTTCACAAGAAACTGAATATCGCCACCGAATCGTGGAGTCCGCTCGGTCAGGGCAAATTCATCTCGAACAAGGTCATCGGCGAGATTGCCAGGAAACATCGGAAGACACCGGCCCAGGTGATCATCCGCTGGCATATCGATGCCGGCCTCGTCGTCATCCCGAAGTCGGTCACGCCGTCGCGCATCGAGGAGAACTTCCAGGTGTTCGACTTCAAGCTCGATGCCGATGACATGGCGGAGATTTCCAAGCTCGACAATGCTGGCGCCCGCATGGGTCCGGATCCGATGACGGCGGCTTTCTGATCGCCGGTTGCGCGAACACCGCCGATCGGCTGTCGGCGCCGCAATGTAAAAGCCGCCCGATGCGCGGAGACGCATCGGGCGGCTTTATCTTTCATTCCGTCGGACGGATCAGTTCCACTCGCGGATATCGACGAAGTGCCCGGCAATTGCGGCGGCGGCGGCCATGGCCGGCGAGACGAGATGCGTGCGGCCCTTGAAGCCTTGACGGCCTTCGAAATTTCGGTTCGAGGTCGAGGCGCAACGCTCGCCCGGCTTAAGGCGGTCGTCGTTCATGGCAAGGCACATGGAGCAACCCGGCTCGCGCCAGTCAAAACCGGCGGCCTTGAAGACCTTGTCGAGGCCTTCGGCTTCCGCCTGTTCCTTGACGAGGCCGGAGCCGGGGACGATCATCGCGTTGACGGTCGAGGCGACGGTCTTGCCCTCGACGACCTTGGCAGCGGCGCGAAGGTCTTCGATGCGGCCGTTGGTGCACGAGCCGATGAAGACGCGATCGACAGCGATGTCGGTCATCTTCGTGCCCGGCTTCAGGCCCATGTAGTCAAGCGCACGCCACTTGGAGGCACGCTTCGTTTCGTCCTGGATTTCATCCGGATTGGGTACGATGCCCTGGACCGAGACGACGTCCTCAGGCGAGGAGCCCCAGGAGACGATCGGCGGCAGTTCGGCGGCATTCAGTTTGACGACGCGGTCGAAATGAGCGCCTTCGTCTGATTTCAGCGTCTTCCAGTAGGCGATCGCCTGTTCCAGCGCTTCGCCCTTCGGCGCGCGCGGCTTGCCCTTGATATATTCGAAGGTGGTTTCGTCAGGGGCGATGAGGCCAGCGCGGGCGCCGCCTTCGATCGACATGTTGCAGATCGTCATGCGGCCTTCCATCGACAGCGCACGGATCGCTTCGCCGGCATATTCGATGACGTAGCCGGTGCCGCCTGCGGTGCCGATCTCGCCGATGATGGCAAGAACGATATCCTTGGCGGTGACGCCTGCCGGCAGCTGGCCGTCGACCTGCACCAGCATGTTCTTGGCCTTCTTCTGGATCAGCGTCTGGGTGGCGAGAACGTGCTCGACCTCAGATGTGCCGATGCCGTGGGCGAGCGAGCCGAAGGCGCCATGGGTGGAGGTGTGGCTGTCGCCGCAGACAATCGTCATGCCCGGCAGGGTGAAGCCCTGTTCCGGCCCGATGATGTGGACGATGCCCTGGCGCTTATCGTTCTCGGAATAATATTCGACGTGGAATTCGGCAGCGTTCTTGGCGAGCTGCTCGACCTGGATGCGGCTTTCCTCGTTCTTGATGCCGAGATGGCGGTCGGCCGAGGTCGGAACGTTGTGGTCGACGACAGCAAGCGTCTTTTCAGGGGCGCGAACCTTGCGGCCGGACATGCGCAGGCCTTCGAAAGCCTGCGGCGAGGTGACTTCATGGACCAGGTGGCGGTCGATGTAGAGAAGACAGGTGCCGTCTGCCTGCTCGTCGACCAGGTGGTCGTCCCAGATCTTGTCGTAGAGGGTACGCGGTGCGCTCATGGCGGTAAGTCCGTTTTTGGAAGCTTTGGAAAATCGGAAAAAGCGGATTAGGCTCCGCCGGCCGTCATTCGATCAACGAAGTCGGCTGTTGAGTGCACCGGAGACGCATGCAAAGAACCGCGCCGGCAGGCGATAATGATCCTGCAGCACGAATATATGCGCGCCAATGCAACTGAACTTGGATTCCATGGCGCTGGATATAGCGATTTTTGATCGAAACGGCAATTCGAATCGTGAGGCGCGTCCTTTCTGCATCCGAATGGACGCAGGTGTTTAGTGTCGCGGCATCTGCTTCATCTTCTTCTCGATCCGCCGCAGCGCCAGCGACAGTCCGATCGTCAGGATCAGATAGATATAGGTGACGATCGAATAGGTCTCGAAGAAGCGGAAGGAGCCGGAGGCATAGACCTTACCCATCTGCGTGATGTCGGCCACGCCGAGCACCGACACGAGAGACGAATCCTTCACCATCGAGACGAAATCGTTGGAGAGCGGCGGGAGGATGACCCGGATCGCCTGCGGGAAGACCACGAGCCGGAACCGGCGGTAGCGCGACAGGCCGAGCGACTTTGCCGCCTCGATCTGACCGATATCGACCGATTGAAAACCGGCTCGGAAGACCTCGGCGATGAAGGATGAATAGCCGATCATCAGCGCGATGATGGCCCGCCACATCAGCGATAGGTCGCGCACCAGGATCGGCTCGGCGATACCTGATTTCACCAGGGGTGTGATGATGAAGTTATAGGCCGTGACGAAACCGGGCGCACCGACGAAGGCGACGTAGAAGAGCAGCACCAGCATGGGAATGCCGCGGATGATCTCGATGTAGAAGCGGGCGATCTGGCGCAGCACGATGCTGTCGGCCAGCCCGAGCAGCGCGATGCCGAGACCGAGCACCGTTGCCAGCGCAAAGGCGACGAGCGTCACGAACACGGTGACGCCGACGCCTGTCACCACGGTCCGGAAGACCTGGGTGTAAATGTCATTGGTGATGATGACGAAGGCGAGAACGATGCCGATCAAGACAAGGACGGCCAGCCGCCAGGGACGGTCGTCCTTCTCCTGCCGCCGGGATGGTGGTAGTGCCATCTGCGATCGCTCGGCGGATTATTCGCCCATCTTGTAGTCGAGGAACCATTTCTTGTTCAGTGCGTCGAAGGTGCCGTCAGCCTTCAGCGCTGCGATCGCGGCGTTGATGGGAGCGACGAGATCGGAACCCTTCGGGAAGATGAAGCCGAAGTCCTCGGTGCCGAGCGGTTCGCCGACGACCTTCAGGCCGCCGTTGGAAGAATCGACATAGCCCTTGGCAGCGACGCTGTCGGTGAGGACGAGATCGACGTCGCCTGTTTTCAGGGCTTGCACGGTGGCGCCGAATGTTTCGAAAAGCTTGATGCGCGGGTTCTGTTCGTTGCCGTCGAGGATTTCGTAGACGGCGGTGTAGAAAGGCGAGGTGCCAGGCTGGGCGCCGATCAGGCCGTCTTTGAATTCACTAAAGGACTTGGCGTCGGTGAAGCGCTTCTCATCGCCGCGCACCAGCATGAATTGCTGCGAGCGCATATAGGGATCGGAGAAGTCGACCTTCTGCTTGCGGTCGTCCTTGATCGTGATGCCGGTCATGCCGATGTTGTACTGGCCGTCGGAAACCGCCTGGATCATCGCGTCCCAGCTGGTGTTCTGGTACTCGACCTTGAAATTCAGCCGCTTGGCGATCTCGTTCATCGCGTCATATTCCCAGCCGATCGCCTTGCCGGATTTCGGGTCGACGAACTGCAGCGGCGGATAGGCATTCTCGGTGACGACGACGACGGTCTTGCCGCCAAGATTCGGCAATTCGGCGGCCGATGCGGCAAGCGGCAGAAGAGCAAGGGCGGCAAAGCCAGCAAGAACGGTGCGGCGAAACAACATTGAACGGTTCCCTCAAATGAACGGCAAAAACTGTCACGGAAGATGGGTGTGAGGCAAGGCCGCCGGCTGCGTGGCGAAGCAAAAAATAGAAAAGGCGACACGAAGGCCGCCTTTCCAGGAATAGAATTTTGCGCAGATCTTATTCTGCTGCCGGTTCCGCTGCGGCGGCTGCTTCAGCAGCGGCCTTGGCTTCGGCAGCTTCTGCTGCTGCCTTTTCGGCCGCGAGCGCCTGGGCGGCTGCAACCTTCTCGGCTTCGATACGGGCCTTCTCCTCGGCGACAGCAGCGCGTTCGGCGTCGTTGAGCTTGCGGGCGCGAACGCCGGTGTCTTCGACGATACGAGCGGACTTGCCGCGACGGTCGCGGAGGTAATAGAGCTTGGCGCGACGGACCTTACCGCGACGAACGACGTCGACGCTTTCGATCAGCGGCGAGTAGACCGGGAATACGCGCTCGACGCCTTCGCCGTAGGAGATCTTACGAACCGTGAAATTTTCCTGCAGGCCGCCGCCGGAGCGGGCGATGCAGACGCCTTCATAGGCCTGAACGCGGGTACGGTTGCCTTCCGTGACCTTCACGTTGACGCGGACGGTGTCGCCCGGGGAGAACTCGGGGAGGGTGCGCTTGGCTTCGATCTTGGCGGCCTGTTCGGCCTCGAGCTGCTGGATGATGTTCATCGTCTTAACCTTTGGTTCTTCTGAAACAGCCAGAGCGCTCAACACTGATCCTTTGGGTTAACCTCAGGATTTTGCCCTTGCGAGCGGGAGCGGATTCGCCATTCTTTGTTTGCTGGCCGACGGGGCTAACCCCATTTCCGCGTGCGCCAATACACGAAAGGCCGGGGCTTGTCATCCCTCGCACGACATTTTTGTGAAAACGCCGGCGAAATCAGCCGTTTTTCTCGGTTTTAGCGCTATCGAGCAGGTCCGGCCGCCGTTCCCGCGTCAGCCGCACCGCTTCCTGGTTGCGCCATTTCTCGATGGCACCGTGGTTGCCGGACGTCAAGACCGAGGGAATTTCCCGGCCTTCCCACTCTTGCGGCCGGGTATAATGGGGATGTTCCAGCAACCCGCCCTCGAAGCTTTCGTGAAGGCCGGAAAGATCGTTGCCCATAACGCCGGGCAGGATGCGGATGATCGCATCAAGCAGGATCAGCGCCGCCGGCTCGCCGCCCGACAGCACGTAATCGCCGATCGAGACCTCTTCCAGTCCGCGCGCCTCGATCACCCGCTGGTCGACGCCCTCGAAGCGACCGCAGACGATGATCACGCCGTCACCCGCCGCAAGCTCACGCACGCGCCGCTGAGTCAGTGGACGGCCGCGCGGGCTCATCAGCAGGCGCGGCCGGGGATCATTCTCACCGCCGCTGTCGATCGCGCGAGCAAGAACGTCTGCCTTCAGCACCATGCCGGCGCCGCCGCCCGCCGGGGTGTCGTCGACGGTGCGGTGTCTGTCAGTGGCGAAATCACGTATTTGCACCAGATCCAGCGACCATTGCCCACGCTCCATCGCCTTGCCGGCGAGCGAGAAGCCAAGATGCCCCGGAAACATTTCCGGATAAAGTGTCAGTATGCGCGCCCGAAAAGCCATTACTTCTTCTTTTTCGGCTTGCCCGCAGTGAACTGCGACAGCTCGGGCTCATCGACCAGTCCCGCCGCCAGCGGATCGATCAGCAGCGTACCGGCTTCGAGATCGATTTCCAGCACCGAGGCTTCCGAGAAGGGAATGAGGACCGGGCGCTTGCCCGGACCCTTGAGCTCCAGGAGATCGCCGGCGCCGAAATCGAAGACGCCGGTGACCGTCCCGTAGCTGACGCCCTTGTCATCAAGCGCTTCAAGCCCTTCGAGATCTGCATAGTAGAATTCGTCGTCCTCGAGCTCCTCGTCCGGCAGGTTGTCTCGCTCGATATAGAGTTCGAGTCCGTTCAGCGCTTCGGCGGCGTTGCGGTCGTTGATGCCGCGGAAACGGACGACGACGACGTTCTTCATCTCGCGGATTTCGAGGATTTCGAAGCTGCGCCCGTCCATGCTGTGCAGAAGGCCATAATCGCCGAGCGCGGTCGGATCGGCCGTGTAGGCCTTGGCGCGCACCTCGCCCCTGAGGCCCTGTGCGCCGCCGATGGTAGCCATCAAAACCGGGTTTTCAAGCTTTGTCATGGGTTCCTTCATGTGAAGCCGAAAGACAGGTTTCTCATAAACGAAGTGCGGGCGATTGGAAACGAAAACGGGCGGCATGTCGCCATGCCGCCCGCTCGAAAAGGGGATCCGGATTATTCCGCGGCGTCAGCAGCAGCTGCTGCGGCGTCGGCGATCTTCTGGGCCTTTTCGGCGGCGCGTTCCTGGGCGCGTTTGCCAGGCTTCGCCTTGATCGGGTTGTTCTTGGCTTCGCGCTTGGCAACGCCGGCTTCGTCGAGGAAGCGCAGGACGCGGTCAGTCGGCTGAGCGCCGTTGTCGAGCCAATGCTTGATGCGCTCGGCGTTCAGCTGAACGCGCTTTTCGTCATCCTTGGCGAGCATCGGGTTCCAGGAGCCGAGATTTTCGAGGAAGCGGCCGTCACGCGGGCTGCGCGCATCGGCGAGAACGACGTGGTAATACGGGCGCTTTTTGGAGCCACCGCGGGCGAGACGAATTTTCAGTGCCATGTTCTTTACTCCTTAGGCTTTTCTAGACCGCTTCGTAAGGCGGTATGGTTATCGGGCTGCGGCGTTCTGTTCAGCGTGGTCCGCAGCGATCTGCTCATGATGCCGGATGACTTCCTTGATGACGAAGTTCAAGAACTTCTCGGCGAAATCCGGGTCCAGATTGGCGGCTTTCGCCAGCTGGCGAAGGCGTTCGATCTGGTATTCCTCGCGCGCCGGATCGGCCGGCGGCAGATTGTATTTGGCCTTCAGCACGCCGACCTCTTTGGTGCAGCGGAAGCGTTCGGCCAGCATGTGCACGAGAGCGGCATCGATATTGTCGATCGACTGACGATAGCTCCCGAGCTGGGCTTTGACGTCCGGATCAATCATGGGGCAAGCGATCCTTTCACTTCTTCTTCGGCAATCCGGGCAAACCCGGGAAACCACCGCCAAGACCCGGCAGCTTGGCGCCGCCGAGGCCAGGCAAACCACCCGGCAAGCCGCCGAGACCGGGCATACCCCCACCCGGTTTTCCCAAACCCGCCGCTTCCGCCTGTTTCTGCAGGGCTTCCAGCTGCTTCGGGTCGATATTCGAGAGATCGGGCATGCCGCCCATGCCGCCGAGGCCCCCCAGCCCCATCTTGCCGGCAAGGCCGCCCATCATCTGCTTCATCAGGCCGCCTTTGCCCTTGCCGCCCATCATCTTCATCATATCAGCCATCTGGCGGTGCATCTTCAGAAGCTTGTTGATGTCGGCGGCATCGGTGCCTGAGCCGGCGGCGATTCGCTTCTTGCGCGAATGCTTGAGCAAGTCGGGATTGGCGCGCTCGGCCTTGGTCATCGACTGGATGATGGCGATCTGGCGGCCGAAAAGCTTGTCGTTCAGACCGGCGGCGGCCATCTTGTCCTTCATGCCGCCCATGCCGGGCATCATACCCATGATGCCGCCCATGCCGCCCATCTTCTGCATCTGGCGCAGCTGGTCGGCGAGGTCATCGAGGTCGAACTTACCCTTGGCCATCTTGGCGGCCATCGCGGCCGCCTTCTCGGCGTCGATGTTCTCGGCCGCGCGCTCGACGAGCGAGACGATGTCGCCCATGCCGAGGATACGGTCGGCGATGCGGCGGGGATGGAATTCCTCGAGCTCGCTCATCTTCTCGCCGACGCCGATCAGCTTGATCGGCTTGCCGGTTACGGCGCGCATCGAAAGGGCAGCACCGCCGCGCCCGTCGCCGTCCATCCGGGTCAGCACGAGACCGGTGATGCCGACGCGTTCGTCGAAGTTGCGGGCGAGGTTGACGGCGTCCTGACCGGTGAGGCTGTCGGCGACCAGCAGGATTTCATGCGGATTCGATCGCTTCTTGATGTCGGCCATCTCGACCATCAAGGGCTCGTCGATATGGGTGCGGCCGGCGGTATCGAGGATGACGACGTCGTGGCCGCCGAGCTTGGCCGCCTGCACGGCGCGGGCGGCGATATCGGTCGGCGACTGACCCGTGATGATCGGCAGCGTGTCGATATTGGTCTGGGCGCCGAGCTGACGAAGCTGTTCCTGAGCGGCCGGACGGCGCGTGTCGAGCGACGCCATCAGCACCTTCTTCTTATCGCGCGTCGACAGGCGATTGGCGATCTTGGCGGTCGTCGTCGTCTTGCCCGAGCCCTGCAGGCCGACCATCATGACCACGACGGGGGCCGGCGCATGCAGATCGATGCCGACACCTTCGCCGCCCAGCATCTCGATCAGCTCGTCATGGACGATCTTGACGACCATTTGGCCGGGTTTGATCGACTTCAGGATCTCGGCGCCAACTGCCTTTTCACGCACGCGGTCAGTGAAGGAGCGCACGACGTCGAGTGCGACGTCGGCCTCCAGCAACGCGCGGCGAACCTCGCGCAGCGCTGCAGAAACATCGGCTTCCGAAAGCGCGCCACGGCCTGTCAGTCCATTCAGAATGGATCCAAGACGGTCCTGGAGGTTTTCAAACATCGACTCTTCCTTGATACGTTTCGGGCGGGTTGATCTGCCCGGAAACGTCGTGCTTTTCCTTGACGAAAACAAGACGCAAAGCCAAAAAGCACCCGAGGGCGCATCGCGCTGTCGGGTGTTGACCTCCGGGATCTCGGTGTCCCGGTCGGCGGCTCGGAGTCATGTGGCTCGTCGCGGATTGGCCGCGATAAACAGGAAAGCGGCGGGAAAGTCAAGGCGAATGCGGGCCGATGGCCGCACGACCGGCTTTTCGGAAGCAGTGGGACATGGATCCGGTAGTTAAATGCCGCTTACAGGCCAATACGCTATTTACGCCAGTTGCAAAATAATCCGCTTGTGATTCTACTTTCTACTTAAGTGCGTCCTGTAAAATGATTCGTGAATATCCTTGATGCCGGATGATCCGGCGGAGATATCGAATGATCAATGCTGATATTGAAAGTTGGGCGCTGGCACGGGCCCATCATATTGTTCTCAACGAAGGCCTTAGTCTTGCAAAAGCGGCACAGGATCTGGATCGCAAACGATCCCGCTCGCTGGTCTACGAGCTGAGGAAGGTCATCACCGCCGCTATCGTCGAGGCGCATGCGGCGTCCTTCGAAGCCGACGGCGGGCAGCGGTAGAAGACGGACCGCCCGGAGGCTCAGTCGGCTGCAAGGCCTGCATGGCACTCACCCACTGGTAATTCCCTCGCGTTTCCGCCATATACAGCGGAAAGACGGACGGAATGATTTTATGAGCGCAACGGTCGAATTCGCGAGGATGAACGGGCTTGGCAACAAGATCCTGGTCGTCGACATGCGCGGACGGCCTGATAAGGTGACGCCCTCGGCGGCGGTCGCGCTCAATGCCGATCCTGAGACCGAGTTCGACCAGATCATGGCGATCCATGATCCGAAGGCCGGCGGCACCGATGCCTTCATCGATATCCTGAACTCCGATGGCTCGAAGGCGCAGGCCTGCGGTAACGGCACCCGCTGCGTCGTGCAGGCGCTTGCCGCAGAGACCGGTCGGAAGGCCTTCACCTTCCAGACGGTCGCCGGGATCCTCAATGCCGTCGAGCACGAGGACGGGACGATCTCCGTCGATATGGGAAAGCCGGTTTTCGATTGGGACAGGATCCCGCTGGCGGAAGAATTTCACGACACCAGCCGTATCGAGCTGCAGATCGGCCCGATCGACAATCCGGTGCTGTATTCGCCTTCCGCCATGTCGATGGGAAATCCGCATGCGATCTTCTGGGTGGATAAGGACGTAATGTCCTATGATCTCGCCCGCTTCGGGCCGCTGCTCGAAAATCATCCGATGTTTCCCGAGCGCGCCAATATCACCCTGGCGCAGGTGACGTCGCCGACATCCGTGACGACACGCACTTGGGAGCGCGGCGCGGGATTGACGCTCGCCTGCGGCTCGGCCGCCTGTTCGGCTGCTGTCAGCGCCGCACGTACCGGCCGCACCGGCCGCAAGGTGACGATCAATGTGGCGAGCGCCAAGCCGCCAGCCGTGCTTTCGATCGAATGGCGCGAGCGCGACGATCACGTCATCATGACCGGTCCGGCCGAATGGGAATGGTCGGGCCGACTCGATCCGTCGACAGGTCTCTGGTCGCGCGATGGTACCCAAGAGGCAGGGGCGCAGTGAGCGGCGTCGAGGTCATTACCTTCGGCTGCCGCCTCAACACATATGAATCCGAAGTGATGAAGGCGCAGGCCGAGAAGGCCGGGCTCAACAACGCCATCCTGGTCAATACTTGCGCCGTCACTGGCGAAGCCGTGCGTCAGGCCCGCCAGGCGATCCGCCGGGCGCGGCGCGACAATCCACATGCCCGCATCATCGTCACCGGCTGCGCCGCGCAGACGGAAAAACAGACCTTCGCCGAGATGGCGGAGGTCGATGCGGTGCTCGGCAACGAGGAGAAGCTTTCGAGCGCCTCCTATCGCAGCCTGCCGGATTTCGGTGTTTCGGCCGAGGAGAAGCTCCGCGTCAACGATATCATGAGCGTCAAGGCGACGGCGCCGCAGATGGTCAGGCACATCGACGGTCATGTTCGTGCCTTCATCCAGGTCCAGAACGGCTGCGACCATCGCTGCACCTTCTGCATCATTCCCTATGGCCGCGGCAATTCCCGCTCGGTGCCGATGGGCGCCGTGGTTGACCAGGCCCGCAAGCTCGTCGACAGCGGGTATCGCGAGATCGTGCTGACCGGGGTCGACGCCACCAGCTATGGCGGCGATCTGCCGGGCGCGCCGACGCTCGGGCTTCTGGCAAAGACGCTCTTGAAGCAGCTCCCGGAGATCCGCCGACTGAGGCTATCCTCGATCGACAGCATCGAGGCCGATTCCCATCTGATGGACCTGATCGCCGACGAGCGTCGCTTCATGCCGCATCTGCATCTGTCGCTGCAGCATGGCGACGACATGATCCTGAAGCGGATGAAGAGGCGGCATTCTCGCGCCGACGCGCTGCGTTTCATCGAGGATGCGCGCCGCCTTCGCCCGGAGATGAGCTTCGGCGCCGATATGATCGCAGGTTTCCCAACGGAAACGGAAGAGATGTTCGCCAATGCGGTGCGGCTCGCTGAAGAAGCTGATATCGCGCAACTGCATGTTTTCCCCTACAGCCCGCGTCCCGGCACGCCGGCCGCCCGCATGCCGCAGCTCGACCGGTCGCTGGTCAAGGAGCGCGCCGCACGGCTGCGCGCCACGGGACATAGGCTGCATCAATCCCACCTCGATGGCATGGTAGGAACCCGGCAGTGGCTGCTTGTCGAAAACAACGGCCTGGCGCATACGGAAAACTTCACGCTGGTGACAGCCGCCGGCCTTCGTCCCGGCGAACTTGTGCCGGTCACGATCACCGGCCACAATGGCAAGCATCTCGACATGCAATTGACGGCCGCAGCGGCCTGACTTTCACGGAATCCCCATGGCGCTCAGTTTCATCAAAAAGGTCTTCACCTTCGGCAAGCCGGCTGAAGAACCCGTGCCTGAGGCTGTGGAAAGGGAGCTCGAGCAGCGTTCGCGCGACGAAGACCTGCCGATCGCGGATGATCCTGTTCTTCCCGAGGAGATGGATACCGCCGGCGGACCGGCTGCGGATGTCGTGCAGGATGCCGAGGAAGAGCGTGACGATGCCGAGCCAGCGATCCTGCCGGCTCCGGACCAGCTCAGCGATATGGGCGTCGTGCCGCTGTCGCTGCTGGAAGCCGAGGCGGAAGCGGAGGTGAGTGCCGAGAGTGCTGCGGAAGCACCCCCCTCTGTCCCTTCGGGACATCTCCCCCACAAGGGGGGAGATCATTTGGAGTCTGATGCGCCGGCTTCGATCGAAGGGACCGAAGAAGTCGCAGAAGCGCCTGTAGAGGAAATTCTACCTGACATCGATGAGGTGCTGGACGCCTCTGTTCAACCAATCTCCCCCCTTGTGGGGGAGATGCCCGGCAGGGCAGAGGGGGGTAGCCCCACGGCGGAATCGGCGACCAGCACTCCCGTCCTTCCCAAAGGCTTCGCTACCGGCCCGAAGGTCGCCGAACCCGAACCCGTTGCCCCGCAACCCAAACTCAGCTGGTTCCAGCGCCTGCGCAACGGGCTTGCGCGTACGTCCTCGCAGCTTACCGGCCAGATCACCGCGCTCTTCACCAAGCGCAAGCTCGACGACGAGACCCTGCAGGATCTCCAAGACCTGCTGATCCAGGCCGATCTCGGCGTCGAGACGGCGCTGCGCGTCACCGATACGCTCGCTTCCGAGCGCTACGGCAAAGATGTGACCGGCGAGGATGTCAGCCGGATCATGGCGTCGGAAATAGCCAAGGTTCTGAGGCCGGTCGCCAAGCCGCTGCAGCTCGATCTTTCGCACAAGCCGCATGTCATCCTCGTCGTCGGCGTCAACGGCACCGGCAAGACGACGACGATCGGCAAGCTCGCGGCGAAGCTCTCTGGTGCCGGGCTGAAGGTGATGCTCGCCGCCGGCGATACCTTCCGCGCGGCGGCGGTCGAGCAGCTGAAGATCTGGGCCGAGCGGACCAATTCCGAATTCATCGGCACCAAGCTTGGCGCCGATGCAGCCGGTCTTGCCTACGACGCCTTTGAACAGGCCAAGGCAAAAAAATGCGACGTGCTGATCGTCGATACCGCCGGCCGCCTGCAGAACAAGGCCGAGCTGATGGCCGAACTTGAGAAGATCGTGCGTGTGCTCGGCAAGCTTGATCCCGACGCGCCGCACACCGTGCTGCAGACGCTCGATGCCACGACGGGGCAGAATGCGCTGAGCCAGGTCGAGATCTTCCGCAATGTCGCCGGCGTCAACGGGCTGATCATGACGAAGCTCGACGGCACGGCCCGGGGCGGCATTCTTGTCGCCATCTCCGCCAAGCACAAGCTGCCGGTCTATTTCATCGGCGTAGGCGAGGGTGTGGACGATCTGGAGCCCTTCGAGGCGGAGGACTTCGCCCATGCCATTGCCGGACTTGGGCAATGATGCCACAGATATGCCGCCGAAAGCCTGCAAAGGACGGTCGGGAAACAGGTTTTCAGCAATAGCAGGTTTGAAGAACGCATGACCACCGAAAGCGATATCACCCCGTCCGCGGCCGACCGCCATCATCCGATGCTGAAGCTGGCGCTGGAACTCGGGCCGCTGCTGATCTTCTTCTTCGCCAATCTGCGTGGCCAATGGCTGGTCGAAAAAATTCCTGCCCTGTCCGAACTGGGCGGGCCGCTATTCGTCGCCACCGGGCTTTTCATGGCAGCGACGGTGATTTCGCTTGTGGTTTCGAAGATCGTGCTCGGCCATCTGCCGATCATGCCCTTCGTCTCCGGCATCGTGGTCGTCATCTTCGGCTCGCTGTCGATCTGGCTGCAGAACGAGACCTTCATCAAGATGAAGCCGACCATCGTCAACACGCTCTTCGGGGTGGCGCTGCTCGGCGGGCTCGCTTTCGGCCGGTCTCTGCTCGGCTATGTCTTCAACGCCGCTTTCCAGCTCGATGCCGAAGGTTGGCGCAAACTTACCATCCGCTGGGGCGTCTTCTTCCTGTTTCTCGCCGTGCTGAACGAAGTCGTCTGGCGCAATTTTTCCGACGATACCTGGGTCGCCTTCAAGGTCTGGGGCACGATGCCCATCACCATCATCTTCACGCTGGCGCAGATGCCGCTGGTGCTCAAACACAGCATCAACCTGGAAACGGATGGCGAGAAGTGACCACTGCAGACGCCGAATATCGGGTCAGGCATCAGAGCTTTTGGTTCGTCGCCTGCATCGCAGTCCTGGCTGCCCAGATCATCGCAGAATATATGATGGGCCGTGTGCCGATCTGCGCCTGCGGTTATGTTAAGCTGTGGGAGGGCGGGGTCAATACCAGCGGCAATTCGCAGCATCTGTCGGACTGGTACACGCCGTCGCACATCATCCATGGCTTCCTGTTCTACGGCCTGAGCTATCTGCTGTTGCGCCATAAGCCGCTGATGGCGCGCCTGCTCCTGGCGCTCGTCATCGAGTCGGGCTGGGAACTTCTGGAAAATTCGCCTCTCATCATCGATCGCTACCGTACGGCGACGATCGCGCTGGATTATTACGGCGACAGCATCCTGAATTCGGCAATGGACACCGTCTTCATGTGCCTCGGCTTCTTCTTCGCCTGGCGCGCGCCGGTGGCGCTGACGGTGGCGATCGCCATCTTCTTCGAGATTTTCACGGGCTATATGATCCGCGACAACCTGACACTCAATGTGCTGATGCTGATCTGGCCGGTCGAGGCGATCAAGGTCTGGCAGGGCGGAATTTAGGGTCAAAAAAGTCCCCTCCCCAACCCTCCCCAGAAGAGGGAGGGACTAGTCTAATCTGGGGCACCGCCTCGCTCCTCCAAGAACGTCTCTATATCGTATATTCCGGTTCAGATAAGGTCTGGTCCATCGTGATGCCCGGCAGATTGAAATGGCACTTGCCGACCTGTCTCGCCGGAACGCCGGCCACGGATGTGTAGGCTGCCACGGCATTTACGACAACGCTTCCTGCGCCAACCTTGGCGCCGACGCCGATTTCGATGTTGCCGAGGATCTTGGCGCCTGCTCCGATCAGCGCGCCACGCCGCACCTTGGGGTGTCGGTCGCCGGTCTCCTTGCCCGTTCCTCCCAATGTGACGTTCTGGAGGATCGATACGTCGTCTTCAACGATGGCTGTCTCGCCGATGACCAAGCCGCTCCCGTGATCGAGCATGATGCTCCTGCCCATCTTGGCGGCGGGATGAATGTCGACGCCAAAGACTTCAGAAATGCGGCTCTGGATGTGGCGCGCAAGATGCAGGCGGTCATGATGCCAGAGCCAATGGGCGACGCGTTGTCCCTGCAATGCGACAAAGCCTTTGAAATATAGAAATGGCGTCAGGATTTCCGTATTCGACGGATCGCGCTCCTTGATCGCCGTCAGGTCCGCAGCCGCATCCGCAATGATAGTGCGATTGGCGATGAAGGCCTGCGCGATTACCGCCAGCAGTTCGTCCTGGTCGAGATCATGGTTGGCCAGTTTGATCGCGACCCGCTGGGCGAGCGCCTGGGCGAAGCTCGCATGATAGAGCACTGCCGAATTCATGGCGCGCGTGAGTGCGGGGTCCTTGGCCGAAGCATTGACGGCCTCCGCGCAAAGGGCCTGCCAGATCGCGGCAACCTGAGGCGAAGCCGCTGGCTCTGTCGACAGATTGCTCAAGCTGACCAGTGGAGCCGCCATGCTACCTTCCTCTTGCAGCCGATGCCATGGACCCGGCAGAGAGACGTTAAGCCAATCCTCGCTGGAATTGATGGTTCAAGAATTCCGCAGATCGTTGCAGTTGTTCTAAATTTCTCTCTTTTTTCGGCGTTGCTGGGAATTAATTTCCAACCGTCGCATCTCCCGAATCTTCATTGCTTCAGAAGGCGCAAAGCAGCCAGTCGGCAAGGGAACAGCGGTCCTGCCGCACGCCGACGCCACGTTGTCAACCGAGCGCGTCGAATAGTGCTTGCGTTCGGAACAGTATTTTCTATTATTTTAGTGGAGAATTGCGCGGCGCTCGTTCCGGGCGCTCACACGCAGAAGGAGCCGATGAATGACTCTTCTCTCGTCACGTTCTTCGAGGCCGGATGGCCAGAAAGCCGACCATCTCGCACGGATTGCGATCGTCGGCCGGGGCTTTACCGGAATCATGACCGCAATCGCTCTTTTCAAGAGAGTCGATCACCCTTTCCATCTGGTGATGTTCGACCCGCGCGCAAAGATCGATATCAGCGAAGGCATCAGCCAGCCTGCATCGACGGTGCTGACCAGCCGGGTTCGCGACCTTTCCGTCGATCCCGCGCTGCCCGACGATTTCCGTCGCTGGCTGGAAAGAGATGACACATGGCGCGATCGCCTCACCTCGGACCCTGCCGGTCTCGAGCACGCCTTCGTTCCCGGAGATATCTTCAGCAGCTATGTCTATAAACGCTTCTCCGAGGCTGCCCTGACAGATCGGCCCGATGTCGTCGTGCAGTTTGGTTCGGATGCGATCACGGCGATCGGCAGGCATCCGGCCGGAGGATATTCGGTCTTCGCAGGTGCCGAGCAGCCGACCCGTTTCGATGCCGTTTTTCTCGCCACCGGTTACGGCCTGCGTGAAACTTCGGATGCGGCGCTTGCCGATGCTGCGCAAAGCGCTATCGTGATCGGCAGTGGCATTCACGCGGTCGACAGGGCGCTCCGGCTGCTGGCTGATTCCAGAATTTCCCGTGTCACGTTGATCTCGGAATCGGGTTTCCTGCCTCAGTCGCATGCTCCCGCTGCGGTTGGATCCGTCGTCACGGACCAGCCCGTGCCGAAGACGCTGCGCGGTGCGTTTCGCTTCTTGCGCGAGGCCGCACGCAGTGCCGACCTGGAAGGTTCGGGATGGCAGGGCGTCATGAACGGTTTTCGTTCCCGCGCGCGAGACATCTGGACTGGCCTGACGCCGGAAGAACGGGCACGGTTCAAACGTCACGTGAAGGCCGTCTACGACAGTCATCGCAACCGCTTGCCGCCGGAGCACTATCAGCGCCTGCATCACGCAATCGCAAGCGGCGCGATTGCCGTGAGGAAGGGAAAGGTAAATTGCATCGCCACCAACGGCGTGCTGTTTTCGGCACTGACCGGGCCGGAGGTCCTTCCCGCGGATCTGACCATCGACTGCCGCTTGCGGCCATCCGGGACCGATAGCCCACCCGTTCGTTCGCTTATTGTTGCGGGTCTGGCAACGAGGGACGAACTCGATATCGGCATCGTCGTGGACGACTGCGGGCGGACCCGGGCGAACCCTTCGCATGGGGTGTTTGCGATGGGGCCACTGGGGCTGGGCAGCCTTCCCGATATCGATCTGGTGCCCCAGATCGTTCAGCAAAGCCATGCCGCTGCGTCGGTGGTCAACAACTTGATCGGCGAAGCGGCGCGGGCAGTTTCAGTCCGGAGTGATTTCCCAGCACGCCATGCTGGGCGAACCGGCGATGACTGCACAATTTAAGCCAACGGTCTCCGGCAATCCGGCGCGGTTCAGTTCGTTTTCAAAAACCGCCGCCATTGTCTCATCAAGGCCAATCTTTTGTAGCCGAACGCACATCTCCGGGCCGCGGGGTAGTAATCGCCCGCCCTTCAGGGTTGTCGTCCGCCACCGCAAGCGTTCGCATTGAATCGATGACTTTGGGTTGCGAAAATATTCTCGAAGCGAAAGCCATCTCGCAAAAATCATCTTTGTCTATCAATTTCACAGACAATACGTTGGTCCCTCCAAAACAAGAGGTCAACCAATGAAACTTACGCTTAGAACATTGCTTGTGGCTGTGGCCGCGCTGTCCTTCTCATTGCCTGCAACGGCGGCCACGTTGAAGGTCGGCGTTGTTCCTGGCGTATACGCGGACTCGATTGAAGCCTTGATCCCGGAGGCGAAGGCCAAAGGGCTCGATCTCGAAGTGGTCGAGTTCAGCGACTGGACGACTCCGAATATCGCGCTTCAATCCGGCGACATCGACGTCAACTACTTTCAACACCAGCCGTTCCTCGACAATGCTACCAAGGAACGTGGCTATGATTTCAAGAGCGCAGGCATCGGCGTGCTTGCTAACATCGGGCTGTACTCGCTCAAGTACAAGAAGTTCGAAGATATCCCCGAAAACGGCAAGGTCGCCATAGCGAACGACCCGGTTAACCAGGGCCGCGGACTCCTACTCCTCCAGCGCGCCGGCCTGCTCAAGCTCAAGGACGGCGTTGGGTTCAAGGGATCGCTTGACGACATCACGGAGAATCCAAAGAACCTGAGTTTCACCGAAGTCGAGGGTCCCCAGCTTGCGCGCGTCACTGGCGATGTTGATCTGGCTCAGGGGTACCCTCACTTTATCGTCGCCTCCAAGGCGTTCGATCCGAGTTCGGGCCTCCTCTACTCCGGTGTCGACGACAAGCAGTTCGCCATCATTTTTGCCGTAAAGTCCGACCGCGTGGAAGATCCGGCCGTCAAGGAGCTGGTCACTCTTTACCAGAATTCGCAGGCCGTGAAGGATGCGATCAACAAGGCGTTCGCATCCGACACGAAGCTCTACACGCTGCCTTGGGTGGCAACGAATTGACCGCCTTATCCGTAAGCCGGGTCGAGCCAATCGAGGCACCTTCGCCGGAAAACGGGAAAGGCTTATCGGCCAATCCCGCGCGGGCAATCGCCGTTTCGTTCGACGGCGTGGGAAAGACCTATGACACACACAAGGGCTCCGTCCACGCTCTCAAAGGCATTACGATAGACGTCGCACGAGGCTCGATCTTCGGCATCATAGGGCGCAGCGGAGCAGGGAAATCGAGCCTGCTCCGCACTGTGAATCGGCTGGAGACCGCGACCGAGGGCAGCGTCGTCGTAGATGGGGTTGACGTCCGGTCGCTAAGTGACGGCGAACTCGTGACATTCCGACGCAAGGTCGGAATGATCTTTCAACACTTCAATTTGCTGTCGGCTAAAACCGTCTGGGGTAACGTCGCGCTCCCTCTGATAGTGGCGGGTGTGCCCAAGCTCGAAATTGACGAGCGCGTTGCTGATGTTTTGCGGCTTGTCGGCCTCGAAGGGAAGCAGGACGCCTACCCCTCGCGTTTGTCAGGTGGGCAGAAACAGAGGGTAGGGATCGCGAGGGCGCTGGTGAACCGACCTGAAATTCTCCTTTGCGACGAGGCGACCTCCGCGCTTGATCCGGAGACCACGCTCTCTATTCTCCAATTGCTCAAAGACATCAATCGCTCGCTCGGCATCACAATCCTGCTGATCACGCACGAGATGAGCGTCGTGCGTGAGATCTGTGATGATGTCGTTGTGCTCGAAGGCGGCCAGGTTGCCGAGGCTGGCAAGACCTGGGAGATTTTCAGCAAGCCCGGCCATGCAGCCACAAAGGCACTGCTCAAGCCGCTGGAGCCTGGTATTCCGCGCGATATCGCGGACCGGCTGACATCTGCGCGCGAGCATTTTTACCAGCGGGCGCTCATTGAACTCACCTACGGGGGCAATGGGCGTGAGGGTATCAAGCTTCAGGAGTTGGCGAGGGTCGTCGGCTCATCGGTGCAGATCGTTCAGAGCATAGTGGACCGGATCCAAGGCCACGCGTACGGCCGGATACTTTTGACAACTGACGCAGACGATCAAGTCGGTCTCTCCAGATTCGAGGGACTTGCAGATAACGTAAGGATACTCGGCTATAGAGCACGCTTCGATTTTTCAGAATCGCAGATTCGCAAATCAGCTGAAATATGATTCTCTGTCCTACCGGAAAAGGACGGCCGGCAAGGATGACGCACCCATATTCTGAGGATCTTCGCGAACGGGCGATGGCGCGCCTGAACACCGGAGAAACGATACGATCGATCGCAGCAGCACTTGCGATTGCTCCCTCCTGTGTTTCGAAGTGGAAGAAGCGCCTTGCGGAGACCGGCGCTCTGACGCCCGGCCGCGTCGGCGGTCGCAAGCAGCGGACTTTGTCCGGCGAACGGGCCGACTGGCTGCGCCAGCGCTGTCGATCCGGCCCGTTCACGACGCGAGGCCTTGTGGCGGAACTGGCCGAACGCGGCATCAAGACCGAGCGACGCGCCGTTTGGGTGTTCGTCCGGGCCGAGGGCCTGAGTTTCAAAAAAAACGGTTCTGCCGGCCGAGCAGACGCGGATGGATATCGCCAGGAAACGGTTGCGTTGGAAGACCCATCAACGGCGGATCAAAGCGCAGCGGCTGGTCTTTCTCGATGAGACCTGGATCAAGACCAACATGGCGCCCCTCAGGGGGTGGGCACCGCGTGGTCAACGCCTATGTGCCGCGGTTCCGCATGGGCACTGGAAAACCCTGACATTCATTGCCGCCTTGCGCTGCGACCGCATCGACGCCCCTTGGGTCATCGATGGGCCGATCAACGGCGAACTCTTTACCCTCTATATCCAGAGGATCCTCGTGCCCACGCTCGCCAAGGGCGACATCGTCATCCTCGACAATCTCGGCAGCCATAAGGGCCAAGCTGTCCGTCGTGCCATCCGGGCCGCAGGCGCGCACCTCTTCTTCCTGCCGCCTTACAGCCCGGACCTCAATCCCATCGAGCAAGTCTTTGCCAAGCTCAAGCACCTAATTAGGAGAGAACAGCCTCGCACAGTCGAAGCGACATGGCGCAAGGCTGGTGAAATGCTCGACTGCTTCTCGCCAGCAGAATGCGCAAACTACCTCACAAACTCAGGATATGCTTCCGTATGAAAGCAGCAGGCTCTA
>NZ_JAQJCJ010000060.1:0-5320 GCF_030182485.1 Rhizobium atlanticum | reverse complement strand
AAGCGGGCAGACAGCGCCTCGCTGACCGCCTTGATCTCTTGCACGACCGTGCGGTCCTTCGCGGCAAGGGCAAAGGCGGTCTTATAAGCATCGTCCCCGCCCCTGTTGCGCACCGCCTCGATCTCCATGAGACGCGCCATGGCGCCTTCGGAGAGTGCCGGGACCGACAATGACATATGCGCGCGACGCGCCTGCTCACGGATCTCGAACCGTTCGGCGCTCCTGTGGAACTCGCTCGCATGGGCGCGGGCCAGGGGAAGCAATTCCGTCACAGCCGCCAAGGCGACATTCCGCTCCTCACGCTCTGCGCGTCCGTCGACGATGAGCTCGGAGCCGCGCAGGCGGCCAAGCCGACCGGGGCTCACGGCAAGATCGTCGGCGAGCCTGCGGGGTTCGGTGCCGGCATCTGAAGCAAGCGCATTCAGGGCGACAAGTGCGCCATCCGGATCACGATAGATCTTCTCCAGCACCGGTCGCAGCAGCGTTTCCCGATCCTTCCAAGCCGGGGATGACAATTGCGCCAGCCGTGCATCCTCATCAATGCTTCTGACGAAGTCGGTGGTCGGCGGGACCAGATAACGGGCTTCGCCCGGGACGGTCTTGGGTTCAGTTGGCTGGGGTTCAGTTGGGTGGGATTCAGTTCGCATCTCGCTGTAGGAGACGCGCCGTTCCCGCTCGATCGCAAAGCCGAGCGCCATGCTTGCCCGTTCCCAGAGCTTTTCCACCTGCTCCCGCTTTGCGGCAATCCACGCAAAGCGCCGCGAGATGTCACCCTCAATCTCGGCCGCAGCCAGCGAGAGATACTCGAACCCGCGGCGGCGGGCGAAGTCTTCCGCATGAGCCCGATAACCGGCCTCGCTTGCAAAATCGAGCGTCGTCGTCTTGGCGCCGGAGCGCGACAGCCGGTCGACGAGCTGCTTGAACAGATCCGGCCGATGACTTTCCCGCTCGATGCGGTCCTGGCGCGCTTCGGCGGTTTCGATCTGCCTGGCCGTCCAGACGTTGCGGTCGACCTCCCGCTCCTCATAACGCTTCTGACCTGTCTCTTCATCGACAACGGCAATCTGGACCTTGACCCGCTCCACGCCGTCCTTGCGCAGCGTGACGGTGTCGCCTTCCAAGATGCCACCCTGTTCAAGCGCCTTTGGCAGGCTCACGCCCCACAGCCGATGGACGGTTCCATCGTCGGTCCTGACATCGGCATAGGGGGTGTCGTCGGCATCCTCGTCATCAGGCCGGAATCTGGCCTCTCCGGTTTCGACAAGCTCGCCGGTCACGCCGGCGGCATGATCGACACGCGGCCTGCGCCCCCATTCCGGTCTTGGCTCAAAATCCTCTTTGGCCGCATAAAGATCGACGCGATCGCGATGCCTCGTCATCGCCACATAGGTCAGGTGCTGGTCCATCATGCCGGTGGCAAGCACCAAGGTGCGCTCGACGGTGGTGCCCTGGGCTTTGTGGATCGTTGCGGCATAGCCGTGATCGACATTGCGATAGCTGTCTTCGCTGAAGACGACTTTATGGCCGTTGTCGAGACGAACCGACATCAGCGCTTCGCCGCGTTTGTCGCCGGTGGAGATGACCGTGCCGAGCATGCCGTTCTTGACGTATTGCGGACCATAACTGCTGGCCCGCGGCTCGAGAAAGCGGGCGTTCTCCAGGAAGATGATGCGATCGCCGACGGCGAACTCCCGCGCCCCGCGTGCCGTCTGGAAGGTGCGGCTGTCGGAAAGCGCACCCTCGCCGGCCATCACCGCACGCAGTGCCTCGTTCAGCTTGCCGACATCGTCATTGGTGTGGGCAAGCACGAGCAGCTCGTCGCCGCGCAGCCGACCATCCCTGCCCTCGGAAACGGATCGACCGATTGCCTCTCTGCGCGCCTGGCTCCAGTCGCCAACAATCCGCTCGATCGTTTCCGCGCGCGTGCCCGCCTCGGCAAGATGACCATGCCGGGCATAGGCGTCGAGGCCCTTCTCGATCTCGCCGCGGGCAAAGAGCCGCGAGGCCTCACGCGCCCATTCTTCATGCTGGCGGCGCACGCCGGCAAGCTCGGCAAAACCGATGCGTTCGCTGATCGCCCGAAAGGCAGCACCCGCCTGGATCGGCTGTAGCTGCATGGCGTCGCCGACGAGAACGACTTTCGCGCCCGCCTCCTCGACGATGTCAAGCACACGGGCCATCTGCTGCGAGGCCACCATGCCGGCTTCATCGATGACGAGCACATCACCGCGATGGAGTGCATCGCGTCCATTCGCCCAGGCCATCTCCCAGGCGGCGAGTGTTCGTGACTTGATGCCGGAACTGTCTTCCAGGCCTTCTGCCGCCTTGCCGGCAACGGCGGCACCGATCACCCGGCGCCCCTCGCCTTCCCAGGCAAGGCGGGCTGCCGCCAGCAGCGTCGACTTGCCGGCGCCGGCAAGGCCGACAACAGCCGCAATGCCGCTGTCGCCGGTGACATGGCGGATGGCATCGACCTGTTCCGCATCGAGTCGAAAAGGATGTTTGGGATCGCCGGTTTCGACGCGCTCGATCGCCGCATCGACCTGCCGCGCCGAAACGCCGAAGCCTGCTCGCTCCGACAGAACCCGCGCCGACTGCGCCATGTCGTATTCGATGCGCAGCATCGCCCGTGTGGTGTAGACTGCCGGGGCTGCGACCTCGCGCGTTTCTCCGTCGAACTCTTGCGGCTTCAGCATCACAAGTTCATCCGACGCCATCAGCCGCGCACGGATATTGGCGAAGTCTGCTGGATCGTCGACATAGCGATGCAGTGCCTTGGCGATATCCTTCTCGTCGAAGGTGGAGCGCTCATTGCCGAGCTGCGTCAGCAAAAGCTCCGGCTCTGCCAGCAGTCTGTCTGCCATCTCCTGACGCCGCGCGAGATCGGCTGGCGCGAAATAGAGCTCCCTCCTCTTTCGCGCCAATGCCGCCTTCTCCGGCCCGAGATGCCTTTGCGCAATGCCGTCGAAACCCTGTTCGGCATAAGAGCGGCCGTCGAGCCGGATCTCATGACCGGCAAGCGCCAGATGCCGATTGGCTGTTTCCGCCCAGGCGATCTTCCACGCCTTCAAGGTTTCCTTGTCGCCTGCCCAGCGCTCATAGATGATCTTGCCGGTTCTTTTGCGACGTAATGGCTCGCCATTTTCTTCCAAAATAGGAGAGTTTTTCGGACCAAAGCCATCTTCGGTCAACGCCCGCAATGTAGTCATCATATGGATGTGTGGATTACCGTCCTTGTCATGATAGACCCAATCGGCGACAATCCCGGTCGCGGTTACAGTGTCCCGCACAAATTCGCGCACCAGCGCGACGTTCTCCACCCTCGTCAGTTCCTCCGGCAGTGCGATGATCAGCTCGCGGGCGAGCCTCGCGTTCGCCTGCGTCTCGAACGCCTCGACGGCATTCCACAGTCCCTCGCTCGCTCTCGCGACCGAAGAGCCGTGGATCAGCTCGCGCAGCCAAGCGGGTATCTGCTCAGGAAACGCCAGTTCCTCATGCACCAGCTCTGGACTCCCGCCGCGATAGCTGAAAGATCTGCCCACCTGGTGATCCATCATTCGTGTGCGATGGCGATAGGCGGCGGCCGCGACGACGCTGCGTCCCGCGCCCCTACTGATCACCTGCGCCCTCACAAACATGATCGCCAATGATGTCTCCTGCCCCTTGAATCAAGTTGCACCAGCAAGCCCGTCGCTACCGGGGATACACGACCCGAAGAGGCCACCGCCCCGTCCACAACGTGTTTCGAGGGCTTTTTCTGCAACCGTGTAGTCTTCGATCACCACAACCTATGTCATTTTACTGCCTAATTCAAGTTAGTATAATGTGCAAGTTTTGAACTGCTTGTTTTAAGCTCCGCGGGTTGAGGTACACAGCGACCAAGCGCATGAAAAGCTGGAAACCCAAGCAAATGGCCTAAGCCGTGCAGAACTTGTCGTAGACGGTGCAGGATCTTTCGCCTATCGATGGTGCTATGAAGTCGTCCCTCAACCATATGCCGCTCCGCAAACAACGCGAGATTGGCCGTGTTCTGGAGATCCTCCACGAGGAATTCGAGGATGCGCTGAGGGACGGTACGGCCGAGTTCAAAAAGCGCGGCCGGATCCTGAAGATCATCCTGTTCGGCTCCTACGCCAAGGGCAGCTGGGTAGACGAGCCCTTCACGATGAAGGGTTACCGTTCGGACTTCGATCTGCTAATCATCGTCAACAATCGCAAGCTCTGCGAGTTCGCCGAGTACTGGAACAAGGCGGCTGACCGGCTGATCCACGACAAGTCGATCGAAACACCTGTGAGCTTCATTGTCCACTCCAGGCGAGAGGTGAACACCTACCTCAAGGAAGGGCAATACTTCTTCTCCGACATCCGCAAGGAGGGTATCGTTCTCTATGAGCTTGATGATGAACCGCTTGCCGAGCCCAAGCCACTTTCGCCAGCCGATCGGCTGCGGGTAGCAAGGGAGCATTTCGACCATAGATACTCCACGGCAATCAATCTAAAAACCCTCGCAAGCTCTGCAATGCGGAGCAGCATGTTCAATGAAGCAGCCTTTTTGATGCATCAATCCATCGAGCAGGCCTACTCGTGTGTTTTACTGACACTCACCAATTACGGCCCTCCGTCCCACAACCTCAAGTTTTTGCGCTCGCTAGCTGAGGAGCAGGACCGGCGTCTTGCCGAAGCCTTCCCTCGTGATCAGCATCGAGAGCGGGCGTGGTTCAACACGCTAAACGAGGCCTATGTAAAGGCGCGCTATTCAAAGTATTTCGAGATCAGCGAGGAGGCTCTTGGCTGGCTCGCACAGCGAACCGCTTTATTGCTTGGGCTGGTCGAGACGGTGTGTTCAGAGCATTTGGCGAAGCTTCAGCGGCACTCCCAATGATGGACGTTCGAGTCGTCGCTAAGCAGGATTAACGAAGGCAACAGCGGACATTTCAGGGAGAGGCGCCCTCCGCGATCCAGACTTTTACTGGCGGGCGGTGTTAGCAAAGTGCTGTGGCGACGCGGCACTCGGCACCGTCTTAGAGCACGCTTCGATTTTTCAGAATCGCAGATTCGCAAATCAGCTGAAATATGATTCTCTGTCCTACCGGAAAAGGACGGCCGGCAAGGATGACGCACCCATATTCTGAGGATCTTCGCGAACGGGCGATGGCGCGCCTGAACACCGGAGAAACGATACGATCGATCGCAGCAGCACTTGCGATTGCTCCCTCCTGTGTTTCGAAGTGGAAGAAGCGCCTTGCGGAGACCGGCGCTCTGACGCCCGGCCGCGTCGGCGGTCGCAAGCAGCGGACTTTGTCCGGCGAACGGGCCGACT
>NZ_JAQJCJ010000059.1:0-5430 GCF_030182485.1 Rhizobium atlanticum | reverse complement strand
TCATCGAAGCGTTCAATGGCCGCTTCCGTGCAGAATGCCTGAACCAGCATTGGTTCCTGACCCTTGCGGATGCCCGCGAAAAGATGGAGGATTGGCGTAGATACTACAATGAGGAAAGACCTCATGGTGCGATCGGCAACAAGGTGCCGATCTCGTTGGTGAATTCGGGAGGCGCAACCAGCCCGCCTCCCTGAATGAAGCCGGAAAACTCTAGCATCCGGTGGTCCAACGTTTGGGAGCGTTTCAAAGACCGCCGAGGCTCTAATCGCCGCCGGATGAAAATTCAGTGGCAGGTCATTTGGTCTCGATGTTGCACAAGGAGCCAATTCCAGCGGCCACGAAGTACTTGGTATGCACCCGTGGGAACAACATGGGCGCTTCAATTGAACGGAAACTCAAATTTATGGCTGGCTCTGACAAATTACGGACGATCAGCGATAGTTCGGGTCTCCAGCGGGATTGCAGCATGAGGCCGGCAGTCAATACCAAAGGACATTACTGCGACTTCGCCGAATGCCGGTAATAGACATCCGCCAGAATGTGGTGGTCATGGCGGTAGACTTCGGCCATGATATTATAGAGGCTTGGATCGTGAGCCTCGAAATCTTCTGATGTGGCAATGGTGAGATTGCCTCGGCTGTAAGCCAAGTTCGTATTGAACCAAAATCGCGTGCCCTCGGCCCAATACTCATCGACGTTGTTCTCCATATAGGAACACGCCCAGAGGCCTTTCTCGTAGGCGTGCGAATAGGCACGTTCAACTCGTGCAACGAGATCAGGATCTACCGTGCGCAGCGCGTTGAAAATATTATGTGAGAATTCGTGAACAAGAATGTTCCCGCCGTAATACCGCGTGCCCGGCACGCCCATCAAATTCTCCACAGCTCCCGTCGTGTAGAGCCCGCCCATGCCGCGCGCCCTTTGTGCCCAGTAGTCTCGGGCAGTCATCTTGCCGATCGTGTTGGCGTAATCCCGCCGCTCGTCAGGGGTGAGACGTGGATCATCGGGAAGAGGCTTCTTCCAATCCCGCTGCTCGGGAATATCAGTCGTCGTCTCGTCAATTGCCATGACGCCCACCCGCGCTCCAGCCTGGATTAAAGCATCGCGGACATCACGGCGTTCTGACAACATGTAGAGGACAATGTCACGTGAGATCAATAGTGCCGTGTCTGGAACCTTGTTTGACGAAATAATAGGTATGCCCGCTGCGTCAGCATATTTGGCATAAAATGGATCCAGATTGAGTGATGTCGGTGGGCTGCGAACTATGAAAGTCTCGAAACTCGATACATCAGCCGCGGACAAAGGCGAGTCAGATAAGACATTCTCAGCGCCGCCGAGTCTGCCTGCGGATGCAGCAAGAAGGTACCCACCGCACAACACCATCCCCATCGAGCATACATCCATCATCGTGACCTCTCGTTAACGGCTGTCTTTCGTGAGACGACGCAACAACCGTGCCAGTCACTAAGTATTTCCTCGGGGGCTCATCGGCGCCGCCGGCTCTGTACCAGACCATGTGCGTGACGATCGGCAACCGGTGACCAGGGTATGACGATCACCTCATACCGTTATCTAGGAGAAAATTGCGATCTCGCGGCCGCCTCGCCAGTCCTGGGAGGCGTTTGCTGTGTCCGGGGTCCTAAAAGCTTGCACCGGAAACGCACTGATCTAGGAATCCATTCCTGTACCCATCATCTTCTCCCGAGGTCGGGATCGCCAGGCAAGTATGTCCTCTGGCAATCTTCGCCGATACCCAGCGTGCCGGTCCATGGGCTGCGATAGCCAAAGCGAACCAGGGCGTTTTGCGAGGGGAACCCCTTTCAGATTCAACAGGAGAATGCTGCTGCCTATCGCCGCGTCCCATTTTGTGTGGAATCAGACTGTCGCAAACCGAACATTCCGAAAAAACCCCTCCGCCAGGTCGGGTCGTTCGACGACTTTCGACGCCGGGATAGACCAGCCCGGTTCCGCCGAGGGTTCTAATGTGATCTCGACAATTTGCCTGATTATCGCCGAAAACGTCTTTGGCTTGCTTCTGCCTGAGTAGCGAGCCTCTCAGTCATGGTCAACTTTTCAGTTCAATGTCCTGGATGCCTGATCAAGATGATCCAGCATGATGGACAAGGCGGCATGTTCACGAAGAAGTTGGAGCAGCCGCTTCATCTGGCGTCGGCAGCCGATGGCAGGCCGATTGATTGGAACGCATCCATTGGACGGATGAGTTCCATCCAAACAAATGATTTCACCAGCTTATACCAGTGCCATTAGAAGCGCCCCAACGAGTGCGTATCAAGTAGTTGCTCTGTCGACGCCTGGACAGAGTATTAAGTGGAGGTTTAGGTATGAGCCCTCAGGTGCGGTGGAAAGTGTGCTGGGAAAACGAGTTGGAGCTCTCTGACCACACGGAGCTCGCAGATTTCTTTCGGAAGACCTATGGGCCAACTGGAGCTTACAACGCCCTTCCATTCGAAGGTGCTCGTAGTTGGTCAGGAGCTAGGCCCGAGCTTCGCGTAATAGGCTATGATGCGCACGGTGTGGCCGCTCACATGGGGTTGTTGCGTCGTTTCGTTCGGGTTGGCGAGGTCGATCTACTCGTATGCGAGCTTGGATTGTGGGGCGTGCGTCCAGATCTTGAGGGGTACGGCATTAATTCGATGCGCATTGTTTACCCAGTGCTGCAGCAACTTGGCGTTCGGTTTGCGTTCGGCGGTGTTCGGCAGGCGTTGCGCAACCTTGTTCTCAGGCTCTGCCGAAATGGTCTTGCGACGGTTTTGGAAGGGGTACGCGTGCGATCCACCCTTGCCGATGTTTATCTCAACCTCCCGCCGACGCGCTGTGAAAACGTAATTTTGGTAGTATTCCCAATAGGATGCTCAATGAGTGATTGGCCATCGGGGACCTTGATCGAGCGGAATGGCCCTGAGCTATGAAAGAGCATGGTCCCATAGCTGAAGTTATCCGAAGAGACGGTGGCGGCCCAGTGATCGGTGCGTCTATTTAACCCTCGATGACGGACCGACCCACACGATGACACATCCCGCACCTTTCGATCTGCGAACGCTTAGACGTCAAGCGTGAGATATTCGAGACAAGCAGGACCATCAGGAACATATGCCCCGAAGCCTCGGTACCGCAATCCGGGCACCTGGTGGAAGTATGAACATCATCGGCTAATGCCGTATTTTTGCGCGCTCGCGGGTTCACGATCCGCGCTCCTCGTTCGACCCGCTAACTGACGCCACTGCCGCAGAGCACGGCATCGGAGCCTGCGCACAAGCGCACTGCCGACCATACTGCGATGGCCGACAACCCAGATCTTCTTGTTGGACAAGTCGTACACTCAGAGCTCTTCCCGGCTGTTCAGGGCCTTCCAGTGCTTGACATCCTCGCGCACCATCTCGGCGACGAGCTCCTGAACCGGGGCCTTGTGTTGCCAGCCCAGCTTCTGGCGGGCCTTGGTCGGATCACCGGCAGAAGATCAACTTCCGTCGGGCGGAGGTATCGAGGATCGACTTCAACAAGGCAGGCACCGGACGCGGAGTCGTAGCCAGTCGACGCCGGACGCCTTCCATTCCAAAGTAATGTTCACGTCGGCAAAAGCCCGCTCGAGAAATTGGCCGACACTCGTCGTCTCGCCGGTCGCCAAGACGTGGCCATCCGGTTTGTCCTGCTGCAGCATGCGCGACATGCCCTCGACATACTCACGTGCGTGGCCCCAGTCGTAGCTCCTGGCGCTGTTTTTGGCCAGCTGTCGGGCGCGGCGGGCCTGCGCGATCGAAGTTGGCTTGTTCAGCCACAAGGCGAAGCTCTATCACCTGGGCGCTCGCAGCGTCTCCCGTGCGATACGCCATTTCTCTCTTGGCTACAGGGATGTGCGATTGTCTCCTGTTTTCAAAGCTCTTTGTCCTGCTGATGGTCGCGGTCGCGCTGGCGCGCGGTCGACCTAGACATGTCCTGCGATTGATGAATCGATTGTGAGGTGACGAGAGCGACCGAAGCTGATTCAACATCCACAGCGGAGAGGTGGATGATGGGACAGGCCCTGAGCGATGATCTCCTAATACGGGTTTTGAAAGCGTCTGCGGCGGGCATGTCGGCTCGACAGGCTGCGGCTCGTTTCGGAGTTGGGATTTCGACGGCGATCCGCTGGATTGAAGAGCGAAAGAGGGTGAGTTAACTGCTCTGCCACAGAGCTGGAGACGACCTTCGGCAGTGGATGCACACGAGGAATTCGTTGTCGCGTTGATCAACGAGCGTAGGGATGTGACGCTCGATGAGATGGTTGAGCGCTTGTCCGTCGAGCGGCAGGTGAAGATCAGCCGCAGCGCACTTGGCGCCTGGCTTCGAGGCCGTGGGTGGACCTTTAAAAAAAGACCGCACACGCACTGGAGCAGGACCGACCGGACGTCCTGAAGCGCCGGCGCGCCTGGTTCGATGGTCAATTGGACCTCGATCCGGAGAAACTGATCTTCATCGACGAAACCGGCCTCTCGACCAAGATGTCACGGTCTGCGCGGACGTGCATTGCGAGGTGAGCGTTTGCCGTGCCGGCGTGCCGCACGGCCATTGGAAAACAACGACTTTCACCGGTGCGTTGCGCCTCAGCGGAATGACCGCCCCATTCGTCTACGATGGCGCGATGAACGGCAACGTCTTCCTTGCGTATGTCGAACAGGTGCTGGTGCCGCCCCTGGAGATCGGCGACGTCGTCATTATGGATAACCTGCCTGCACACAAGATAGCCGGTGTCCGCGATGCCATCGAACGTGCCGGCGCCAAGCTCATGTTCCTGCCGCCCTATAGTCCGGACTTCAATCCAATCGAGAACGCATTCTCGAAGCTGAAAGCCATGTTGCGAGGCCGAGCCGAGCGAAAGATCGATGCTCTATGGGATGCGGTCGGGGCCTTGATACCTCGCTTCACTGCGGCAGAATGCGCAAACTACCTTAAGGCCGCTGGATATGACCCAGATTGAGCAGGATTTGCTCTAGCGGTGCAAGTGATGCCATCACGACACCGTCTGTCGGCTTTGTCTGATCGGCGACATTAGGTTTGTTTGGCAGTTTCCTGTGGTGGTTCGGAGTAACTTTCTGAAACCCAACAAAAGGATCTTTCCTTTGGCTCGATCGGCCCACATGGCACGGGTTTTGAAGATTGCCATGCGAGGCGGCGCGAGCTGCCTGCCTTTTACTCAGCGATGGATGGAACGAAAGAAGGAAGGCGATATGTCAGATTTGCGTCAAATCGCATTTTACGGCAAAGGGGGGATCGGCAAGTCCACCACCTCCCAAAATACGCTCGCAGCGCTTGTCGACCTCGGGCAGAAGATCCTGATCGTCGGATGCGACCCGAAAGCCGACTCCACCCGGCTGATCCTGAACGCCAAAGCACAGGACACGGTTCTGCATCTGGCAGCGCAGGAAGGTT
>NZ_JAQJCJ010000058.1:0-5893 GCF_030182485.1 Rhizobium atlanticum | reverse complement strand
ATCCGCGACGATCTTCTTCAGGCGCGAATTCTCGTCCTCGAGCTGTTTCAGCCTCTTCATCTCCGGTGGCAGCATGCCCGCGTATTTTTTCTTCCAGTTGAAATAAGTCGCCTGGCTGATCCCCGCCTTCCTGCAGATTTCAGCAACCGACACGCCTTCATCACCTTGCTTCAGAATGAACGCCTTCTGAGCGTCCGAAAACTGCGACGCTTTCATCGTCTTCTGGTCCCTTTCCCAGCCAGGAAAATGCACCGGAAAACTCTAACCAAAACTGGTCCAGTTTGAAGGGTTCAGATCAAAGTGCACAAGATGGTGGCGAATGGGAACGTAGGGTCGTCGCCTCGATCGCCAAGAAATTGAAAAGGGGCCAGCGAGGAGCGCCTTTTGGCTCGCATCGCCGGGTCCGCGATCAAGGCCCTCGACGGAGCGGTGCCGAAATTGCCGAACAGGCGATACTTTCGGCTCTGGTCCGCAAATACAAGACTGGCGGTTCCTAAGCAGCGAGCCCAGGCGGTGCCACGTTCCTCCTACGGCATTTCATTATCCACGCATGTTGCCGAGGCTGCTGAGCCTGCTCGAATTCCGGAATAATGCAGCACATCGGGTCCGCCATCGCGGCGCTGGAATGGCTCAAGCGTCTGATCGACGAGGACGACAGACGGATCGACCCGTATCGATCCGAGACCTGGCTGTAGGCCTGAAGGCCTAGCATCCTGCCGTATTTCACGTTTACCAGGGCGTCGCCTTGCGCTGTGGCGGCAAATAATAGGCCGTCGCTCGAAGCCGGAGTGCCCATGGATCGGTAACCCCGCCTGCGCCTCGACCACCCTGGCTAGCGCCCGGTCGTAGGCTTCGCTCTCGACATGCCACTGTCGAACACGGATTAACACCCACAAGGTGTGGGTGTCTGTGGCATCGGCCATCATGCGCAGGCCAAAGCTAGTCTCTTCTGCGAGGATGACGTTCATCGCAGGGCGCTCCTGTACGCAGATGACTGAATGCTTCGCAGAAGCCAGTCGCAGCATCCACGTCTGGACGTCGCCTTCGCAATCGAGCCGCCCGGAATCGTAACAGCCCGAGCTGGCGCGGCCAAGCTCGCGTAACCGGATGTCGAGGTGAGCTTGAGATTTGCCAGCTATCCTCCTGTCGCAACGGCCCCGCGAGACGATCGCTGTCGGCCACAGCCTGGGCCGGAACAAGTGCAGGTCTGAGATCGCCATAGCGTCGGGACCCGCCCAAGCATTGTCCAATAGGTCTCGTGTTTCTTTTCGCATCCGGTGGATCTTTTACTTGACACATCCGGCCATAGCATCTGCCAATAGGGACAAGGCCCGCGGCACCAAGCGGCGCATCCGCGCCCACTATCGTGCGGAGGGCCACTAACAATTCACCAGGTTTCAGAGTGAATCAGCAGCAACAAAAATCGACGGCAAACTCGATGGGGGCTACGCGGATGGGGGCGCGCTTACTGAGCGCCGAGTCTCAACTGTACCGTCGCCACCGAACTTTGGAGCTGTCGATCCTGTTCAGGACGTTCATTCAGAACCCTACTCGGTTTGTCGTGCTTGCGACAGCGTGATGTGCGGTTTGGCACGTCTCGGCGCTCTAGGGCAGCCATTGAATAACATACAGAACAGTTTTCTGATGCTTTTCGCTCCTTCTGCATTGGCACGAATCTTGAACCTTTTTGTTGCGCGCCGCTAGGAGCTCCCAACGGGGGCCTTGGCATCTTCTCAATCCAGCTCTGAACGGAGACACCAATGATGAACAACATGGCAGCCTATCGTGTAACCGAATTAACCCCTCAAGAAGCAGCTGAAACCTCCGGAGGTTGGTATTTTTGGGTTTACTTGTTTTTGCGACGTTACGGACACTTGTTTGGTTGATAAGCGAGCTGGCTCTCGATGGCTCCTAGTGACTACAGACTAGCAGTTCCCCTTTCTGCTGAAACGGCCAGCTGCACCGCAGAAAGCATACTGGCGCGACGATCAGGACGATCCTTGAGCATTTATAGGGCGATCTTGCTCTTCGTCGCCGCGGCATTTGGCTCACTGCCACTCGTTACCATACCGGTCTCCATGCAGAGTGTCGGTACTATTCGCCCGATCGTGGAGAAGACGCCCCTGATAGCGCCCGTCTCCGGACGCATCTCCCGTGTCCTTGCCTTTGAGAACGATGTCGTTGCTAAGGGGAAGGAAATAATCGCCTTTGACGATCATGTAATCGAGGAAAAGCTCAGCGGGGTTTTAGCCGACATTCATGCCAAGAGCGATCTTGCCCATGACTTCCAAACGCTGATTTCTTCCGGCGCAAGGCTCAGCGTCTCGCCCCCCCTCCAAACCGAATCCGCGACGGCTGAAAGGGTGCATTTTCTCAACTTGCTGCGCGAGAACCAAAATGCGCGCAGTAACGCCGCGGCGGAACTCGACCGCGCAAAGCGACTTGTCTCGGCTGCTGCGGCGCCGGCGAAGACCGTTGACGAGAAGGCTTTCGCTCTCCAAAATATCGAGGTCCAAGGCGAGATCCTCGTGCGACGCAAAACCGCTGATTGGAACCAGAAGCTCCTTGATGCTAACCTGCGCTTAAAGGAACTCACGGCCACCTTGCATCAGCTCGAGCACGAACGGGACCTGCACCGCATCCGCGCCCCAGTATCGGGTGCTCTCGAGCAGTTCTCCGGCCTCGCGCACGGAAGCTACGTGCAGAGCGGGCAAACCGTTGGTTGGATCTCGCCGAACGACGATCTGGTGGCGGAAATCTACGTCTCCCCCAACGACATTGGCTTTGTGCAGCCTGGTCAGCCGGTGCGGCTCCAAGTGGATGCCTTTAACTACAACCAATGGGGTGTCATCAAAGCAAGGGTGGTCGAGGTGGCGCAGGACTTCACTCTGCATGACGGGAACCCGGTCTTCAAGGTCCAGTGCGCGCTCTCTCGCAGCGAACTCGCGCTGAAAAGCGGGGCCATCGGCCACCTGAAGAAAGGCATGACCGTGCGGGCTCGCTTTCTGTTGGCCAATCGCACTCTCCTGCAACTGCTCTACGACGAGGCAGACGATTGGCTCAACCCGATGCTGGCGGGGCGCTAATATTGTCCCAACAGCCAGCGAGCCTCCATGTCGAGTAAGGCCATTAAGTTCAAACAGCGTGACATCACGGATTGCGGCGCCGCCAGCCTCGCATCTGTCGCAGCCTTCTATGGCTACAAGTTGCCATTGGCGCGCATCCGCCAGTATGCGTCGACCGACCGCTCCGGTACGAGTGTGCTGGGGCTCACGGAAGCGGCGCAGAAGCTGGGCTTCATCGCGAAAGGCGTCAAAGGTGGCTTCGACAGCCTGTACAAGATCCCCAAGCCCGCTATCGCGCACGTCGTCAAGGAGGACCTGCACCATTTCGTAGTGGTCCATGCGATCGACGCCAAGTGGGTCATCGTCATGGACCCGGCCTTGGGCGAAATCTGCAAAGTGCCGCATCAGGAATTCATGGAGCAATGGACCGGCGTTCTGGTTTTGCTGGTTCCGGCAGACACATTCAATCGTCGAGACGAGACCACGTCGCCCCTCGCCCGATTCGCCCGCCTACTCGCGCCACACCGCACGGTGATGGCGCAGGCTCTCGTCGGCGCTCTTGTGACGACCGTCCTCAGTCTCTCGACGGCGATCTACGTTCAGAAGATCGTTGATCACGTGATCCCAGCGGGAAACCGCAACCTGCTCAACTTGATGAGCATCGCAATGCTGCTGATCCTAGCGATACAGATCCTGATCAACCTCCTAAGAGGCCGACTCGTCCTGCAGACGGGGCAGAAGATCGACGTATGCTTGATCCTCGGCTATTACAATCACATCCTGGCCCTGCCCCAGAAGTTCTTCGATAGCATGCGCATGGGAGAAATCGTGTCGCGCATGAACGACGCTGTGAAAATCAGGAGCTTCCTGAACGACGTTTCGATAAACATGTTTGTTGACATTTTAATGATACTGTTCTCGTTCGGAATGATGTTCATCTATTCCTGGAATATTGCTTTGATCGTGGCGCTCGCCATTCCAATGTACATCCTGGTATATTGGGCCATCAATCGGATGAATCGAAATCTCCAACGAGTCATCATGGAAAATGACGCCAAACTCGAGGCGCAACTGGTAGAATCACTCGGAGCTGTCTCCACCATTAAGACTTCCGGCGTCGAGAGCTTCGCAAACTTCAAAATGGAGACCCGCTTCGTAAAGATGCTGCATTCCGTCTACAGCTCCGGGCTGATCTCAATCTGCGGCGACAACGCCTCGACGTTGCTGTCGGTCCTGTTCACCATCGTGCTGATGTGGTTTGGAACCACGCTTGCGCTCGAACAGGCCGTCACGCCCGGCGAATTGCTGTCCTGCTATACGTTGCTTGGCTATATCACCCGGCCGGTCGCCCGCCTGATCCAGACCAACCGGATCGTTCAAGACGCGTTTATCGCGGCGGATAGACTTTTCGAGATCTTTGAACTGGAGTCGGCAAGCAGCAGCGGCATCGATGCTACGAAGACCGATCTCGGAGATATTCGCCTGGAGAACGTCACATTCCGCTATGGCGCGCAGGCGGAGGTTTTCAGCGATCTAAGCGTCTCCTTTCGCCAAGGAGAGTTGACGGCCGTCGTGGGTGAGAGCGGCTCGGGCAAAAGCACCCTTGCGGCTCTGCTGCAGAATGTCTACCAGCTTGAGGATGGATGCATTCGGATCGGCCAATATGCCCTCCAGGATTTCTCGAGCGCATCACTGCACAAGGTCATGGCTGCAGTACCGCAATCGATAGACGTCTTCTCCGGTTCCGTGATCGAGAACATCGCCCTGGGCGAGTTCGAACCGGAGTTCGATAAGATCGTACGCATCTGTGATCGAATAGGACTGCGGGAGTGCATCGAGCGCTGGCCCGGGCGGTTCCAGGCCCATCTGGGCGAGAACGGGGTTCGCCTCTCCGGAGGTGAGAAGCAGCGCCTCGCATTGGCTCGGGCCCTGTACCGGGATCCCGACGTTCTAATCCTTGACGAAGCGACCTCCTCTCTGGACTCGGCAGCCGAAGAATTTGTGCTGCGGGTTGTTGAGGATCTGTCTCGCGCTGGGAAGACCATCATAGTCATCACTCATCGGTTGAGCACCGTTCGTGGGGCGGACAATATTGTGGTCCTGGACAAGGGGCGGGTCATTGAGGAGGGAAAGCACGCTGACCTAGTGAGAACTGATGGCCCTTACGCTCGATTATGGCGGGCGCCAAGGTCGTGATCCGTGTAGGCCCTGTCGGCTCGAGGATTGAAAACGGTTGTGAACGTCACGGTTAAGCAGCATGGCAACATTGTCGGCTGTGAACTTGAAGCGGCGGTGATCGGAACGTGGGCGATGGACTTCGTTCACGACCAACTCGCAACGGGTAAGAAACTGCGCGTGCTGACGGTGGTCGACACCTTCTCGCGCTACGTGCCGGTGCTTGATCCACGTCATAGCTATAGAGGCGAAGACGTTGTGCAAACCCTTGAACGGGTGTGCCAAAAAGCCGGCTATCCGAAAACGATCCGTGTCGACCAAGGGACCGAGTTCGTGTCGCGCGACTTGGACCTGCGGGCCTATTCCAAGGGTGTGACGTTGGACTTCTCACGCCCCGGCAAGCCGACTGATAATGCTTTCATCGAAGCGTTCAATGGCCGCTTCCGTGCAGAATGCCTGAACCAGCATTGGTTCCTGACCCTTGCGGATGCCCGCGAAAAGATGGAGGATTGGCGTAGATACTACAATGAGGAAAGACCTCATGGTGCGATCGGCAACAAGGTGCCGATCTCGTTGGTGAATTCGGGAGGCGCAACCAGCCCGCCTCCCTGAATGAAGCCGGAAAACTCTAGCATCCGGTGGTCCAACGTTTG
>NZ_JAQJCJ010000057.1:2500-5000 GCF_030182485.1 Rhizobium atlanticum | reverse complement strand
CAAGGAATTTCGCTACCTTAGGACCGTTATAGTTACGGCCGCCGTTTACTGGGGCTTCGATTCAAAGCTTGCACCTCTCCTCTTAACCTTCCAGCACCGGGCAGGCGTCAGACCCTATACGTCGTCTTGCGACTTCGCAGAGCCCTGTGTTTTTGATAAACAGTCGCTACCCCCTGGTCTGTGCCACCCCATCATAGTTGCCTAAAATGGGGTCACGCTTCTTCCGAAGTTACGCGTGCAATTTGCCGAGTTCCTTCAACATAGTTCTCTCAAGCGCCTTGGTATACTCTACCTGACCACCTGTGTCGGTTTCGGGTACGGTCTATACGGTGGAGCTATTTCCTGGAACCGCTCCGCTGCCCTGATAATCCAATAAACCAGAACAACTTGTGCAATCCGTCACTACCACCAGGCCCACGAATATTAACGTGGTTCCCATCGACTACGCGTGTCCGCCTCGTCTTAGGGGCCGGCTAACCCTGCTCAGATTAACTTTAAGCAGGAACCCTTGGTCTTTCGGCGAGAGGGTCTCTCACCCTCTTTATCGTTACTCATGTCAACATTCGCACTTCCGATACCTCCAGGAGCCCTCACGGGTCTCCCTTCATCAGCTTACGGAACGCTCCGCTACCACTCCTCTTAAAGAGGAATCCTCAGCTTCGGTGCATGGCTTCAGCCCCGTTACATTTTCGGCGCAAAGACCCTTATTTAGACCAGTGAGCTGTTACGCTTTCTTTAAATGATGGCTGCTTCTAAGCCAACATCCTGGTTGTTTTGGGATCCTCACATCCTTTCCCACTTAGCCATGACTTGGGGACCTTAGCTGGAGGTTAGGGTTGTTGCCCTTTTCACGACGGACGTTAGCACCCGCCGTGTGTCTGCCGAGTAGTACTCCCCGGTATTCGGAGTTTGGTTAGGATCAGTAAGACGGTGAGTCCCCATAGCCCATCCAGTGCTCTACCCCCGGGGGTATTCGCTCGACGCTCTACCTAAATAGATTTCGCGGAGAACCAGCTATTTCCGAGTTTGATTGGCCTTTCACCCCTAGCCACAAGTCATCCCAATCTATTGCAACAGATGCGGGTTCGGTCCTCCAGTTGGTGTTACCCAACCTTCAACCTGCTCATGGCTAGATCACTCGGTTTCGGGTCTAATGCAACAAACTATATCGCCCTGTTCAGACTCGCTTTCGCTGCGCCTACACCTACCGGCTTAAGCTTGCTTGTTACACTAAGTCGTTGACCCATTATACAAAAGGTACGCCGTCACCCTTGCGGGCTCCGACTGTTTGTAGGCATCCGGTTTCAGGTTCTATTTCACTCCCCTTGTCGGGGTGCTTTTCACCTTTCCCTCACGGTACTTGTTCGCTATCGGTCATGCACGAGTACTTAGGCTTGGAGAGTGGTCTCCCCATGTTCAGACAGGATTTCTCGTGTCCCGCCCTACTCTAGGACAATCATGATATCTACGCGTACGGGGCTGTCACCCACTACGGCCGCACTTTCCAGAGCGTTCCACTTTAATCACAATTGCCACTGGCCTGGTCCGCGTTCGCTCGCCACTACTTGCGGAGTCTCGGTTGATGTCCTTTCCTGCAGGTACTTAGATGTTTCAGTTCCCTGCGTTCGCTTCTTACACCCTATGTATTCAGGTGCAGATACCTTATCACAATGCTTGGAAACCATTCGGGTTTTCACTCACGCTTGTTCTGCACTTCGTGCAGCGCTGCGTGGGCGCGCCGGACGACCGGCGACGCGCTCTGCGCTGTATCGGGAAGTTCCCTTACAGGCCAGAGGCCGTCGGCGATCGTTCGCCGTAACGTCGGGTCGAAGACCCGACAACCAGAATGATTTTCCAAGCATTTAAGGTGGGTTGCCCCATTCGGAGATCCATGGATCAAAGCTCATTCGCAGCTCCCCACGGCTTTTCGCAGCGTATCACGTCCTTCATCGCCTGTGCATGCCAAGGCATCCACCAAATGCCCTTACGACACTTAATCGTTCTCATTGCCAATGCTCATCTTTAGTTGGATTTGGCAGACCTTATCCACTCGGCTTTCGCCCTCGTGGGGTGCCAAATCTGACCATCCGGACAACTCTTCAGTTGCCGCAAGGTCAGCTCCAACAATCCGGCTACCTTTTAAAACCGGATTATTCAGATGCCATCGACGTGTTCGACCTGATCACTTTATTGGAGCTACGCCGAGCAGCTCGCTTGTGTCAGGTCTTAAGACCAGCTTCTCGAGATTTGATCCGATACCGCGCGGTCAGGCAACGGTAATCCGACCGTTCATCAGACGAGGCCCGAAAGCCACGAACAACAAACGATCCAGAGCGACAAGCTTCCTACCACCCTCCAGCCCCTCCACCACATCCGGCCGGCTAGGCCATCCATGGGTTCACAGGAACTGGGCTCGGACGCCTCGGGCCTAAACCCAAAACACCTGGAAGCCTCCAGATCAATCTTCTCTTCACAATGTATGCAGAACAGGCATCGATCA
>NZ_JAQJCJ010000056.1:0-7605 GCF_030182485.1 Rhizobium atlanticum | reverse complement strand
CGGCACCAAAGTCGCCGTATCAGACCTTGGCTCCTCGATCCGGCAAAGCTCTTTGCGCCAACGGAACAACTGGCTGACATGGATGCCGGCCGCGCGGGCAATCTCGGAGATGACCGCGTCTGGCTCAAAGCATGCAGCGACAAGGCGCTCTTTATCTTCGCGTGACCAGCGCCGACGGCGCTCTACAGACGTGATCACCTCAATTGGATGCTTCGTCATATGACTACTCCTAGTGTTACCACTAGGACTGGCAGTCAGAAGCCCTCTATCGCAAGACGGCCTTCACCGTGGGCTTACGTTTTTTTTGAAGGTCTTGCCTTCGCTGCGCAGAAAGCGCCAGACGGTGTCGTGAGACACGTTGATCCCCGCAGCCTTCAGGTCCGCCGACAGTGCGCGCACCGTCCAGTCGGACTTGACTTGTAGCCGCTGACGCACTGCATCGGCGGCCGCACCCCTCAGTGTCGGTTTGACATAGCCGCCGATCTTCGCCGGCACCAGGCCTTTACCTGAACGATCGAGTTGTCCGATCCGCACCGCTGTCGCAGCCGATATGCCAAACCGCTCCGCTGCGGCGCGAACCGTAATGCCATCACTCAACGCTGTCGCAATGCGCGTTCGCAAATCCAGAGAAAGAGGTCGCACCATCATTGCCGGCCTCCACACCAGCAATGACCTTGAATCACAAAATTGAAGGCAAGGGAATCTCCGCACGATTCCGATTAGCGCTGACAGACTCTAGCAAGGAGCGGCAAACCAACCCCTAATATGGGACGGGTTCACCACATCCGAGCCGTGGCGCCAGATTGCCCTCCGGTGATACCTCAACGTCTTTATTTTTGCGGCAGAACATTCTCACTGCCCTTTTCCACCTGATCGATCACGAGCAGCTTTACCGGCTCGGTGCCGTTGTTCGCCCCTTTATGCCATATCCCCCAGGACTCGACGATAAAATTCCCTGCCGTGAAAATGCTTTCTTTCCCAGATTCTGTATTGGTGACCGTGATCTCCCCGGAAAGCACATAGCCATAGCGCTGATAGCGATGCTGATGAATTGGCAACGTCGCACCGGGCGCAATCTCATAAATCGAAGCGATGACCTCGACATCCTTCCGTGGAACGATGATGGGCTGACCGGCAATCGTACGATCGGTCCTTAAGATAGGCGTAGCCGCGACCGCATTGTTTTCGAACGCGTTCGCGGGACACGCCAGAGCAAAGAGCGCCGTAGCGATTGAGATGACCTTCATTTGCTTTTCTCCTGATACACGCCGGATCTTCCTGAAGGGTGTTTGCTTCCGAGTTCGGCCAGTTGCAGAGCGACAAACCTGCATCGTCTCACCGGCGCCGACACGGGTTCATTTGTTCCCGGACTATGATGATTATCTTCAGAGCTCTGCGGGTCTTTTCAAGATACTGCATCGCAATACCCCTCATGGCGTGGTGGCGAGTAGCGTCAAGACATCAGGCGCCGACGCAACAGCGCTGCCGACAGGAAGAACGGCAAAATCGCGTAGATGCAAAGCGCGCCTATATGCATGCCCATGCTGCCCGCGGGGCGCCCAAGCATTGCCGGGCGTATGAGGTCGATCGCATGCGCTAGAGGCAAGAACTGCGCTACCTGCTGAAAGGCCTGGGGCAGTTGCGCGATTGGAAACACCGCGCCGCACAAGAACAGCATTGGTGTCAGGACGAGCGTCTGGTAAAAAATGAAATACTCGTAACTGGGCGCAAGCGCCGTGACTACCATCGCAAGGCTCGCGAATGCAAATCCAGTGAGCATGATAACTGGCAGCACATAGACGACTGATGGCCACGTCGTATAGCCTAGCACGGTGGCGACGATTATGATTCCCGTACCGGCAAGAAATGCCTTGCTCGCTGCCCATGCCAACTCACCCAGGATGATGTCCCCAAGTGTCATTTGTGTGTAGAGCATGGCTTCCCAGGTGCGTTGGGCGTGCATTCGCGTAAAGGCCGCGTAAATCGTCTCGAACGTCGCAGAGGTCATCGCACTTGTCGCCACCATGCCGCCCGCCAAGAACGCAACGTAAGTTGTGCCGTCAACGCGACCCACAATAATTCCGAGGCCAAGGCCGAGGCCAAAAAGGTAGATCATAGGATCGGCCAGACTTCCAACAATTGACGCAAGTGCTACTTTCTTCCATGCCAGATAGTTGCGTCGCCATATCGCAATCCAGTTAAAAGCGTTGGCGGGCAGAGCCGCGGCACAACCTTCACCCATCGTTCACTTCTCCATCTCGCGCCCGGTCAACCGCAAAAACACATCCTCAAGATTCGGCGGACGCTGCAGAATGCGCAAGCCCGCGCGCTCCCGCAACCGCACACGCACCTGCTCCGGGTCGGACACATAGCAAAAAAGGGTCTCGCCGCTAATTTCGACGCGATCGGCATATGGCCCGACCAGCGATTCCAATTCATGCGGATCGCCGCCGTAGATCTCAATGACTTCGCACCCGATCAGTTCATCGATCAGGTCATGCGGACGCCCTTCGGCAATGCTGCGACCTCTTTCGAGTACGCAGAGTCGATCGCATAGCCGTTCGGCCTCTTCCATGAAATGGGTGGTCAAGATGATCGTTTTGCCGCGCGTAAGCAGGGAACGCAGGCGCTCCCAGATCAGGTGGCGCGCGTGCGGGTCGAGACCGGTGGTCGGCTCGTCCATGACAAGTAGCTGCGGGTCATTGATCAACGCACGCGCTAGCGTCAGGCGCCGCTTCATGCCGCCTGAAAGTTCAGACACACGCGCATTCACCTTGCTCTCTAGGCGTGCAAACTCAAGGAGCGACGGCATGACCGCCTCGACTTTGCGTGTATTCATGCCGAAGTAGCGGCCGTAGACCAGCAGATTCTCGCGCACAGTGAATTCAGGCTCAAGGTTGTCGAATTGCGGCACCACGCCGATACCCTTTCGCGCCAAGCGAGCCTGGGCAGGCACCGGCACGCCGAGCACAGTAATCTTCCCCGCATCAGGGGCTGTCATGCCAAGGATCATGCGTGCGATCGTGCTCTTGCCCGCGCCGTTCGGTCCAAGCAGCCCGAAGCATTGCCCCGGAGAAACGCGGAACGATAGCGCGTTGACCACGGCCTTGTCGCCATATGTCTTGCTTACGTCGGAAAAATCTATTGCGGACATGAACATGCGCTCATCTGACCGTCGGGCGCCGTTGACTGGCATTTCTTCGGTTGGTTGTGTTCTTCTTGGTCCATCGCACCGTATGTGTTCATTGCGTCTCCATTAAAGGGCCGCAGCAGCATCCGGGAAAACGCCTCGTCCGTGGTAATTGGCACTCGTGTTGCAGAGCAGCCGAATGTCCCTGAGCTTGTTACATTCGAAGAGTAGCTCGGCGACTTCACGGAGAGAGTGCCTGGGATGGTCTGCAATCGTGCAGATTCATCGAGATGGACAACAGCCGGAATTCTGTCCTGGCATCTCATCCGCGTCTGATGCTTAAACAACATTTCACAATCCGGAGTTCGAGGGATGACTATATAAGGCGCACGCTCCTCCAGGCAGATCGGCGCCACGAGGCGGAGCCACGGGCTGCGGTGGCCGCGCGGCACCTATCACGATAATAGTTCTTGCAGGGAAATGCCCTGTCATTGGAACGAGACCGGGGCCCTCGACGGATTCGAGAGAACTGTCAGCATTGCACCCCTTCCATCGATGATTTGATCAATAACGCGTTGATCCGGACCGTGTTGCGCCAATGCGGCGCCAATCACGTCGAGATTGTCTAGAGTTTCATATCGCGGGTCGTTGCCCCGCTTCTCCTGCTCGACGCAGGAGGCGAGCCACCCATCCTCGACAAGCGCGTCCGCTCCGTCACGGGTCAATTTTGTACCACAGACGCGCATAGTGTCTCCATGTCTGAACGTCGAGGGTTGGGGCCGTTAAGAGGCAGAAATCGGATTCCGGAAACAGGCGAGTAAGCAATCTTCGTTGACCGACCCACCCCGACACTCAAGCCGCTCTAGCTCGAGCAAAGTTTCGTTCAGCATGCCGAGGACCGTCTCAGCACCAGCAACGTGGCCCCAGCGACGACAATTGGCGTCGCGCGCCGATCCGAAAACCAGATATCCACCTGGCGCAAGCATCCGCACTAAATTCCGAACAGCCCCTCTCATCTCGGCTATTCCTCCAACGTAGTAGAGCACTTCCGCCACAACGATCAAATCAAACCTCTCGTCAGGTGAAAACTGTTGAACATCAGAGACTATCCAGCTGATGTGCGGAGAATCCCTCATGCGTCGACGCGATCTTTCTATAGCGTGAGGCACAACATCGATCACGGTGAGCCGTTTGCAGTGGGGGGCTAGCTGCACCGTAAATGCGCCGGCAGCGCATCCCACTTCGAGCGCATTTGAGATGGATCCCTGGGCAAGCGCCAAGCGGAGCATTTGCGTGTGACGCTCACGCTCGAATGGATTGGCGTCGAGTCCCCATGGATCGGGTGCAGCCAGTTCCCGATTCAGCAATTGATAATTGTCGCTCTGTGTCAACTCGTTCACCTCGGTAAATAGATCTTACTCGTCGCTGCACATGCAGTCAGACGTCGTTCGCCTGGCAGAATCGCGGGCGGGGTTGAGCCTTCGAGGCGCTGTCGCATGTCCAGAACATTCTGTAGTGCGCGCATCAGTCGCCGGATGTTGATTCGAGTTGCCAGCAGAGCTGCGCGACAGCCAGTCGCTATTGCTCAGCGTGCACAGCGCGTAGGCTTTCAAGGGCAGTAGCAGAAAAATATTGATGAATGCATGCAGAGAGAACCCGAGGAACCGTCGTTGGCGGGCCCGGAGCGCGACAACGCTGCAGTGGATCATCGTCATGGCCACGATCATCAGGGATGCCAACCAAGGCACGGTGCCCGTCAATGCAAGCTGTGCGAGCCCCGTCAGCACTGATAGTGCCAGAAGCAGCGGTCCGAGGTTCTGTCCGACAACGTCGAGCGTAAGGAAGCGATGGAGGTTGGGCAGCAGGCGCAGCCCAAGCAACGTGTCCCGGTACGTGCTCCGCGCCCAGCGTAGTTGTTGGCGCAGATACGGTCCTAGCTTGTTCGGAACGACTGTCGCTGCGATGGCGCTCGGCACGTACTCCGTTCGAAAGCCTGCCTTCAGCATAAGAATGGTGAGATGCCGATCCTCACCGAAATCGCTTGGCTTTCCCCGAAAATACTGTGATTCGTACTGGTCAAGCAGCGAAGCGAGCGCAGAGCGACGGTAGATAGCACATGGACCGCAGCAGCACATAACGGCTCCGAAGCGAGCTTGTGCCGCACGCTCCTCGTTGCAAGCCAGCCAGTACTCCATATCGATCAAACGGGTCAGCCAACTATCGTTTCGGTTGCGGGCCGTCAACTGTCCCATGGCCGCGCCGACAGCCGGATCTTGCATTTTAGGCACGAGCTTCCTGATGACATCAGATGCGAGGATCGTGTCGGAGTCGACGTTTAACACCATATCTCCAGCAGAGCGGCGTATCGCGGCGATCTGTGCCTTCCGTTTACCAACATTCTGGGGAAGCAGGAGAATATTGAATCTGGGGTCTCGTGCGAAGGCCTCGTGCACAGGTCGCAAAGCCTCGCGATTTTCGGAACCGTCATCAACTAGGTAAACCTGCAGCCTTCCCCCGTATTCCTGACCCGCAATAGAAGCCAGGCACTCCGAAAGCGTGCGGGGATCCTCGTTGAAGCTTGGCACGATGACATCTACGCTGGGCAGCTCCTCAAAGCCGGCCAAGCTCTGGGACGCCAATGAAACATCGGTCGGCAGAGAATAAACGGCCTGCACGCTTTTATAAGCAGTCGAGAGAAGTGCATAAAGCGAGACGGCGACAGTGCTGGTTGTGTCAAGCATATCCATCAGAACTCCCGAGGAAGCGAGCGGAATACAAAGCCGCGATCATGCAAAGCTGGAATTATGCTAGATAACGCCATGATAGTCTGGTGGCGCAGACTGCGGTCAGTTCCTTGTTGCATTTCACTGGAGGGACAACCGTCGTGCAAGAGCACGATTGACCCCGGCCGGACAGACTGCAGCACATCATTGACAATGCCGTCGGCCCCGGGAAGAGACCAGTCTCGCGGATCTACCGACCAGTGCACGGCAGTGAGTTCCGCATTCGCCGAAACCTTGAGCACTTCTTCGGTCCAGATGCCGTAAGGAGCCCGGATGTGCCGCACCACCGCCTGAGGCGACGCCATTTTTATGGCTCTGTTTGTCTCGAGTATCTGACGTTGCACCTCGTCGGGTTCGCAGTCAGACAGGTCTGGATGCGTCATTGTGTGGTTGGCGACTTCATGTCCCTCTGCAATCATTCGCTGGATCAATTTAGATTGATCGGCCAGGAACTCGCCGATGACGAAGAATGTTGCCGGCACCCGGTGTTCAGCCAGAATATCGAGAATCTCCGGTGTACAAAATGGATGCGGACCGTCGTCGAACGTCAAATAAACGCTGTGACTACCAGTGCCGTCATCGCGCTCACCGTGCACTTCGCACGAGCAATCGAGGTGCGTCATTGCTCTCGTCCTTTCCGGTAAATTATCCTGGTGGCATTCGGAGACCGGCCACCAAAGGGTAGGATGATGACGCCGCGCGTGGACGCAGGTCGAAACGCGCGCGTGGCAGCGTGTAGCGTACGCCGTTTCCCCAAAATAGCGGTCACCAGGCCGCCTCGTCTGAATCTGTCAATACCGCGGCTCGTTGCGGACTGTACCGAGTGCGATTGGTGGTGAACCCCCGAGCTGTCGACGATTGCAAGGTGATGCAATGGGCTGATCGACCGCTTATGCAAGCATTACATTCCAAAGCCACACATTTGACCCCTCTACACCACTGGGCGCGCCATCGACGACTTGATTTCCGTCAAGATGCTCGTCTAATGGATCACGCCATTCAATTCGTAAAATCGATTGTTTGGATGATACCCATTCACAGCATAGATAAAATTCGAGCTCCACGGTTCCTGCTAACGGACCGAGCCTGTTGTCGTGACTGGCGGGGGACTTGCGTCGTCGTTCCCTGGAAGAACTTATGAGCCGATTCAAGATATTGCTGGCGTACGGGTTATTTGCGATGACCAGATCACCAGTTCTCATTTCCGGGACCGTTCTTCCCATCATGGTGGAACAAGCCCTCAATCGAGAGTGTTTACCGCCCCGATGAACAAATTTTCCGGGAACGTGAACCGAGCTTCTTTAAGCCCAGGACGATACTGATGCTAACACGGTAGTTTGTGATGCCTGTTAATGTGGCGGTGCGACCAAGCTGCCGAACGCCAGATATTTCAGATGACCTGCCACTGAATTTTCATCCGGCGGCGATTAGAGCCTCGGCGGTCTTTGAAACGCTCCCAAACGTTGGACCACCGGATGCTAGAGTTTTCCGGCTTCATTCAGGGAGGCGGGCTGGTTGCGCCTCCCGAATTCACCAACGAGATCGGCACCTTGTTGCCGATCGCACCATGAGGTCTTTCCTCATTGTAGTATCTACGCCAATCCTCCATCTTTTCGCGGGCATCCGCAAGGGTCAGGAACCAATGCTGGTTCAGGCATTCTGCACGGAAGCGGCCATTGAACGCTTCGATGA
>NZ_JAQJCJ010000055.1:0-8327 GCF_030182485.1 Rhizobium atlanticum | reverse complement strand
GCGCTTCGGGCGCAATGCCATCATCCGCGGCGACAAGGATCTCATCAACCATGTGCCAGAGGCGCAGCGCCAGGCCTTCGCGGCGATGCAGGAGAGGCTGAAGGTCCTGCAGCAGACCGTCCGCGCGGAAAGCCGTCAGCAGATCCTCGCGGAACGGCGTCAGCGGGCGGTCAACCGCGGCCGGGGAATCGATCTCTAAAGGTCGCTGAACAACCGCATTGCTTGGCGTTCATGCGCCGCTGTCGGCTACTCGCTTTCACGCTGGGGATGTGGTGGTCTCCTCTGTGCTCAGATGTTTACTTTATTCCCAAGCAGAAGTGGAGGCGGTTTAATTTCCCACCATCATGCATTAGATCAGCTTCCTGAATTTCCCGTTTGAAAGATCCTGCCTTGGCCCCCTCAACCTTCGACACGCTTCTGCAGAAGATCGAAACCCGCGCGGCGCGTGCCGGCATTATCGGGCTCGGTTATGTTGGCCTGCCGCTGGCGATTGCGGTAGCGCGCAGCGGTTTTGCGGTCACCGGCTTTGACATCGATCCCTCAAAGATGGTGGCGCTCGATGCCCGCCGCTCCTACATCGACGCCGTCAGCAACGAAGCGCTCGCAGCCGAGATCGAGGCGGGGCGGTTCCAGGCGACCACGGATTTCGCAGGCCTTGGCGAATGCGATGTCATCATCATCTGCGTGCCGACGCCGCTGACCAAACATCGCGACCCCGATCTTTCCTTCGTCGAGGCGACCTCGCGCTCGATCGCTGAGCACCTGCGTCCCGGCCAGCTCGTCGCTCTGGAATCGACCACCTATCCCGGCACGACGGACGATATCGTCAAGGTCATTCTCGAAGGCACCGGGTTGAAATCCGGCGCGGACTTCTTCGTCGGCTTCTCGCCGGAGCGCGAGGACCCCGGCAACCAGCATTATCACACCGCGACCATCCCGAAGGTCGTCGCCGGCGACGGGCCGGAGGCGTTGGCTCTGATGAAGGCCTTCTACGGCGCTGCGGTTTCGACCGTCGTCCCGGTTTCCTCGAATGCGACGGCCGAAGCGGTCAAGCTCACCGAAAACATCTTCCGTTCGGTCAACATCGCCCTCGTCAACGAGCTGAAGACCGTCTATGCGGCCATGGGCATCGACGTCTGGGAAGTGATCGAGGCGGCCAAGACCAAGCCCTTCGGCTATATGCCCTTCTATCCCGGCCCCGGCCTCGGCGGTCATTGCATCCCAATCGATCCCTTCTACCTCACCTGGAAATCGCGCGAATACGAGTTGCCGACCCGCTTCATCGAGCTTGCCGGCGAGATCAATTCGGCGATGCCGCGCTATGTCGTCGGCAAACTAGCCGAAGCGCTCGACATGCGCGCCGGCAAGGCGCTGAGCCGCAGCCGTGTGCTGGTGCTGGGCCTCGCCTACAAGAAGAACGTCGCCGATATCAGAGAGAGCCCGTCGCTGCGGCTGATTGAAATCATCGAGGAGCGCGGCGGCCGCGCCGATTACCACGATCCCTTCGTCGCCGAGATCCCGCCGACGCGTGAATACCTGGCCCTGAAAGGCCGCAAGTCGGTGGCGCTGATGCCGCAGGCCTTGAGCGGCTATGACGCAGTGCTGGTCGCGACCGATCATGACAGTGTGGATTATGCGGCGCTCGCCAAAACTGCTGCGCTGATCGTCGATACCCGCAATGTCTTCGACCGGCTCGGCCTCTCGGCCGATCACGTCATCAAGGCGTGACGGAAACGGCCGAAAGCGATTTGCCGGTCATCCGGCTGGCGGCCACCGCATAGCCGCCTGACGCCCCGTCGATGAAATGCATGTGGTCGCGCGAGATCGGCGTCGGCACGAAGCAGGTCATCAGCGCTGAGGACTGGCGATGCAGGCCGTAGCGGGCGATGCCCTTGGCCCGCGCGTCTTCCAGCAGCGTCTCGATCCGTTTCAAGCGGCCGGCGTCGACGTCGACCGTCATCTTCAGCCCGTCGTCGAACTTGCGGAAATCGGAATTGCCGGCGACGTCGCGCTTGTAGCGGCGGGCATCAAAGCGTCCGAGTGGAAGGCCGAGCCTGTAGCACGCGAGGATGATGGCGAGCTGCAGGAAGATGATCAGCTTCTGCCACAGCCGTCTTCCCGCGGGCGCGGTGGCCTTGGCCTCGCGATTGATGCCCTTCAGCGAGAAGGCGAATTTCGGGCCGTCGGCCGGCACCGGATGGCTGCCGCGGTTCTGCTCGGCGGTGATGGCGACGATGCCGTTGACGAGATCGCGGAATTCTTCGCCCGGCCGGCCTTCGCCGGGCACGGCGATGATCGAGACGATCTCGCCATTCTCCGCCGCAATCGGGCTCCAGCGGCAGGACAGGCCAGTTAGATCCGGCCGCGTGCCCGGCGCGGCGCGCTCGACGCCGTAACGGCCGAGCTTCATCTGTCGTTCCGCCCAGCTTGTGCCGCCGCCCCAAAACATCGCATAGGTGACATGCGGGCTTGCGGAATAGCGCGCGACGCGCACGTCGAGGCCCTCCGCGCGGGTATCGGCGACCGGCACGATGGCGATGCGCAGCATCAGGCCGAGATCCTCCTCGACCCAGACCTGCACGGCGGCGAGCGCATCCCGCGCCGTCTTCTCCAGCGAACCCGGCAGCGCGATCAGCGCGCCATCGCCGCCGAAGACGAAGGGATAGTCGCCCTTGCCGACTGCATTCAGCACCGCCGAAATGACGCTGGCGCCGGCCATATTGACGTCCTTGTAGCGACCGCCGGCAATCGCCTGCGTCGAACCGACGATATCGGCAAGCGCCAGCACCCATCCCTCCGGCAACGGCCGGTAATTGCCGGCATCGGTCACGCCCTCGAAGGCGCTGAAGCGCGGCACGCTCGCAAAGAATTCTTCGTCGGTCCCGGTTGTCATGTCATTGACCTTAGCACAGACCCATATCGCTGCTGCAACGCCAATTCACATCTATGGCAATCGACTTGGCAAGGTTTCATGTGTTAGCACGCGCTCACGATTTTCATCACGGATTCGGATTGCCATGAGCCGCCTCGACAGCTTCATTCGCCGGTTGACGGCCCAACGCGACATTCTGAACGCAATCACCGATCTGGTCGAGGACATCGAAGGCCCGGTGCTGGAGTTCGGCCTCGGCAACGGCCGCACCTTTGATCACCTGCGCGAAAAATTCCCCGACCGCCGCATCATCGCCTTCGACTGGGAAGTCCGCTCCTATTCGGCCTCGACCCCAGAGCCGCAAGATATGGTGACTGGCAACATCCGCGATTCCGGTCAGGCCTTCCTCGGCATCGGCGCAGCCCTCGCCCACGCCGATATCGGCACCGGCCATGACGAGATCGATGCGGTGACGCTGACCTGGCTGCCACAGCTGATAGCCGGCGTGCTCGCCCCGAACGGCATCGCCGTCAGCGGCCTGCCGCTGGAGCATCCGGAGCTCACGGAGCTGCCGCTGCCGGAGGGAATCAAGGAAGGGCGGTATTTTCTGTATCGGCGCATGTGAGGGGAGAGGAAGCCCCACCCGCCTTTGAAGGAGGAGAAAAATGGAACGCATCGAGATGGAAGTCAGCGGCGGCTGTCAGTGCGGCGCCGTGCGCTACCACGCAACCGCCATGTTCGACAATTCGCATCTTTGCCATTGCCGCATGTGCCAGAAGGCTTCCGGCAACATCTTTGCCGCGCTCGTCGCCGCGCCCGATGATGCGCTCACCTGGACTCGTGGCAAGCCGAGCGTCTGGAAGAGCTCGGAGCTAGTCGAGCGCGGCTTCTGCGCCAATTGCGGCACGCCATTGTTCTTCCATCACCTGGAAAACGGTCGCACCAACCTGATGATCGGTTCGCTCGACCATCCGAACGCCTTCCCGCCGCATGCCAATACCTGCACCGAAAACATGGTGGCATGGTTCGACACGATCACGGACATAGAAAATACCGGCGCGACCGAAACCAACGGCGCTGACTGGGCTGCGGCGATCAGGGAAAGCAACAACCAGCACCCCGATCGCGATACCGGCTCGTGGACGGTGAGGGGGCGTGACGGCTGAGCCCTAGGAGCTTCCGCTCACGAGGCACAGGAATAAGCCGCGGCCGAGCGCGCCTTCAGTTTTGTCTCGAAGTCAGCCGCGATTTCCTCCAGCGTCACGCTGCCCAGCCGCCTCAGAAGCAGCTCTTCCGCCTCCTTCATCGCATCGGCCAGCGCACTATTCACCGCCTGCTCGACCAGACATTTGGGCTGATCATCGGCGGGGCCGATGGCGAAGAGGTGGGGGTCGCCAAGCGCGTTGTAGACGTCGAGCAGGGTGATCTCGGACAATTGCCGCACCAGCGTCCAGCCGCCGCCATGGCCTTTTTCCGAACGCACATAGCCCTGGTCGCGAAGGCCGGCCATGGTGCGGCGCACGACGACGGGATTGGTGTTGAGCATCTTCGCAATCACCTCGGAGGTTGCCGCATGTTCATGCCGATCCATGTGGATCAGCACGTGCAGCATGCGGGAAAGGCGGCTGTCGTTGCGCATGGTTCTATCCTGTCGATCGAGCGCGGCATTATCGCAAGCAATTTGTAACAAGACAAGTAACATGAGCCTTGACGGCGTTGTTTCATGTAACTTATGTTGATTCATGACAGGTAATGTCTAAGGAGTGATCGCATGTCCTACGAAGTCATCGTCGTCGGCGGCAATTTTGCCGGCCTGTCGGCAGCCATGCAGCTCACCCGGGCGCGCCGACGGGTTCTGCTCGTCGATGCGGGCGCGCCGCGAAACCGGTTTTCGCTGGCCTCGCACGGTTTCCTCGGCCAGGACGGCCAGGCGCCCGCGGCGATCATGGGTGAGGGGAAGAGGCAGCTTTCGCTTTATCCGAACATAAAGCTGTGCGACGGCAAGGTTATCCGCGCCCGGAAGGAGGGCGAGGAATTCGCTATCGCCATAGAAGGCGGCGGTGAAGAACGTGCTGCCCGCCTCATTCTCGCAACCGGCGTCTGCGACACGCTGCCCGACATAACTGGCCTTAGCGACCGCTGGGGCCGAGCGGTGCTGCACTGCCCCTATTGCCACGGCTATGAGGTGAGCGGCGGCGAACTCGGCGTCCTTGCTAACTATCCGCATTCGGCCCATTCCGCCATGATGATCCCGGACTGGGGTACGACCACCTTCTTCACCCAGGCACTATTTGAGCCCGATGAAGAGCAGCTGGCACGGCTGACAGCACGTGGGGTACGCATCGAGCGCAGCCCGATCGTGGAGCTGTTGGGCGATAGTCCGAAACTCCAGGCGGTGCGTCTCGCCGATGGCCGTATCGTTCCGCTCGACGCCATATTCGTCGCGCCGAAGACGGTGATGGCGAGCCCCATCGCCGACCAGCTCGGCTGCGCCTTCGACGACGGCGCCTTCGGGCCGGTCATCCGCACCGGCGAAAACAAGGAGACCAGCGTCAAGGGCGTCTTCGCCGCCGGCGATGCCGCAAGCTCCATGCACAGCGGCACGCTCGCCTCCGCCTCCGGCGTGCTCGCCGGCGTGCATTGCCATCAGTCGCTGGTGATGCCGCCCGCCGGATAGGTGCTTGCGACGTTGGGAGATGGGAGAGGCGCGCCAACACCTAGCACCTGAGATCCCCAACCAGCTCCCATAGATCGACCTTTTCAGCCCGCCCCTTCACCTGCACCAGACCCAGCGGCCGAAACTGGAAGCGATCGCCGACGGCGTTATGGATAGCGGCGCTCACCAGGATCGAGGTGCCGTATTCCTTGTTTAATCCTTCCAGCCGGGAGGCGACGTTGATCGTATCGCCCATGGCCGTGTATTGCTGGCGCGAGATCGCTCCGAAACTGCCGACGACGGCGGGGCCAGTATGGAGACCGAATCGCGTGAAGAGTTCGGGTCGGCCGTGCCTCCGGTTTTTCCCATTGAGTTCGTCGACGGCGGCTTTCATGGCAAGCGCGCATCGGCAGCCGTGGTCGGCATGCCTGGCATCCGGGACAGGGGCATTCCACATGACGAAAATGGAGTCGCCGAGATATTGGACGACTGTGCCGTCATGGCTCTCGGCAATGGTGTTCAGCAGCTCGAAATAGGCCGATAGCGTATCGACCACGTCCTCGGGCGAATTCTGCTCCGATATGGTCGTGAAGTCCCTGATATCGGTAAACAGCACGGTCACGTCCTGCCGCTTCGCCTTGACGACCGTTCGCCCGTCAGGGCTGACGATCCGGCGGACCACTTCACGCGGAACATAGAGGGCAAACTGGCCGATGGCGTGACGGCTTGCCGAGAGCGCGCTCGCCAATGTGTTGATTTCCGTTATCCAGGAGTGCGACAGGGCCTTCTCGCTGACCTCGAGATCGCCAATCATGCGCGCCTCGTCGGCGAGGCGGTACAGAGAGCGGCTGACCATGCGCGACAGGACCACCGATGCCGCAACACCCGCGATCAACAGGATGCCGGCAATCAGGAGATTGCGCACGAGCAGCCGGTTGGCCTCAGCAACGAGGTCGTCCAGCGGCACGACGATTGCGGCCGTGCTTCCCCGGAACAGGCCGGACACGCTGACCGGGGCGATCTGGACAAGATGGCTTACACCATCAAGTTCGATCCGCGCCAGGCCGCCGTTTGCGAAGGCAGGGTCCTGCCGCAGCCGGACAATCGTTTCGAGACTGGTATCGAAGGCGTTTGCCGTTATGGCGAAGGCGCCTGAGGTTCTCGACCATATTGCGATGATCCTGCTCATGATATCAGGGTCGGAATGAGCAACGAGATTGCCGCCCCCGTCGATGACATAGGCTCGGGCATGCGGCGAAATGCTCTGTGCATCCAGCAGGCGGCCGATGGTCTGCAGGTGAACGTTGATGCCGACGACCACCCGCCCATCGTCCTTCATCGGTGCCGCGATCGTCAGCGTCGGCACCTTGAGCGTTCCAGTCACATAGGGGCCGACGGAGACCGGGGCGCCGTCCTGAACGACCGATTGATACCACGGGCGTTGCCGCGGATCGAAAGACGCGTCGTCGACATCCCGTTCGCCGATCAGTCTTGCCTTGCCGTCGAGAAAGCCAAGCGTCGATATGACGTTCGCGCTTTGTCGCCCGGCGATCGTTCTGATCGCGAAAGCCGCTTCGTCAGGCGCTGCGAGGGTCTGGCGGACATCCCTCCTTCCAGCGTTGATGACCTGCAGGTACGAGCCGTCAGGGTATCCGGTATAGATGCTCGTTGCCTCGGGGACATTTCGCAGAACTTCGAGAAAGAGGTCCTGTTTCGCCTTGATATCCTGAGGCGGCGGCGAAACGAGCTGCGGCAGGGTGGATGCCAGCGCCACCGCCTCGTAGCCTCCCTCCAGCGTGTGGCGATATCCCTCGATCAGCCGCAGGCTCATCTCGCGCATCTGCTGCGCGCCGGCACTCACGGCAGCATTGCTTCCCTGCCTGAACGCCAACCAGATAATCGGCATCGACGTGCAAAGCAGCGATGCGACGACCAGGACACCGAGATGCACTCTGAGCGGTTTGGACCAGCGCACGAGACTTCCCTCGAATGCGGACACCTCTCAGCGCATCTAACGCCCGAAGCTCGTCTGACTGTGCTTGAAAAGTGCCCCCAACTGTGCAGCTAACCGCTTTTTTCGGGTTTGCACAAGACGTTCCTGAGCTCACGCCCCGGGGGGCAACACGGACGTCCGCGGCAAGGCGCCAGTAATCGTGTCCTGCAGAGCCTAGGGCAAAAACAATACGTTGTACTGATCGATATCGCCAGGCAGATCCCGCACCTTCATCTCTTCCTCGCGGTCCTCGAAGAGCACGACGCAATCCTCGTAGAACCTCGACAGCATCGTTATGAAGGCATTCGTGCCCTCGCGCCCGTAGAACAGCGGCGTGAACTCCATATGAAGCGGCACGCGGCGGGAAAGCAGCGGCTGCATCGAGCGGCAGGCGACCGGCTCATAGCCTTCAATATCCATCCACACCAGCCCGATCGCGGCCGGGTCGATCGAAAGCCCGGCGAGGATTTCGGAGACCGGCTTCACCGGTACGGTGACCTTCCTATCGCTAGATGTGAGCTTTCGGGAGGTTGTCCATTCAAAGCGGATTTAGGAGACTGGAGCTATCACACCTCGAGTCGGAAGGATCGCCGCGAATGAACATTCATAAGAATGCCCGACTGACGCCGTTGCGCCGGGAACAAATGGCGCTTGCTGTTATCGAAGGGCATCTGACCCAGGCTCAGGCAGCACAGGCCTATGGCGTCGCGGCCAAGATCGTCGCCCGTTGGGTCGAGCGTTTCAAGGCCGGTGGTCGAGAGGCGATGCTCGATCGTTCCTCCCGACCTCATGCCATGCCCCGGCAG
>NZ_JAQJCJ010000054.1:0-9005 GCF_030182485.1 Rhizobium atlanticum | reverse complement strand
GTGTGTTTTCCCATGTCTTCGGTGAAGTCTTGGTAATCTTTTTTCAACGACCATTGCTGCTGATCACTGCCGTTGAGCCGGCTCGCTATGCTCTCCCTACCCCTGGTTTGCAGCCAATCACTAAACTTTCGTTGATTGCTGGCCAGTCTCCAGACGACTCTCCTCTGCGAAGTCGAGTCCGGTCGGAGCTTACTCAGCTCTTCGTTGGCGAAGCTATCAATCATGAGGGCGTCGTCGGGATGGGGATCATGCTGTTTCAACTGCGACTCAGCGCCTAGATACTGCCGCAGCCGATCGAGACTCACGTTTATTTTTACTTCAACGTTAGTAGTAAATTCCCTAAAATCGTCCTTCAACGACCGTTGCTGCTCATCACTGCCAGTCAGGCGACTGCTTATGCTCCCCCGACCATTCTTTCGGAGCCAATTACTAAACCTCCGTTGATTGCTGGCCAGATTCAAGACGCCTTTCCTCTTGGAAGTCGAGTCCGGTCCGAGCTTGCTCAGCTCTTCATTGGCGAAGCCATCAATCATGCGGGTGTCGTCGGGATAAGGATCATGCTGTTTCAACTGCGACTCAGCGCCTAGATACTGTCGCAGCCGATCGAAACCCACGCTTATTTTTACTTCAACGTTAGTAGTAAATTCCCTAAAATCGTCCTTCAACGACCGTTGCTGCTCATCACTGCCAGTCAGGCGACTGCTTATGCTCCCCCGACCATTCTTTTGGAGCCAATCACTAAACCTCCGTTGATTTATCGCCATATTCTGGACAACTTTCCTCTTGGAAGTCGAGTCCGGTCCGAGCTTGCTCAGCTCTTCGTTGGCCAAGCCATCAATCATGAGGGCGTCGTCGGGATAAGGATGATGCTGTTTCAACTGCGACTCGGCGCCTAGATACTGCCGCAGCCGATCGAAACTCACGACCACTTTTCCCTCGGCCTCGGTAAATTTCCTAAAATCCTCCTGCAACGACCGTTGCTGCTGATCAGTACCCGTGAGTCGGCTGACTATGCTCCCCCTACCCTCCCTTTTGAGCCAATCGCTAAACTTTCGTTGGTTACTGGCATTTTTCTGAGAAATCGAGACCGGTCCGAACTTACTCAGCTCTTCCTTGGCCAAGCTATCAATGACGCGGGCGTCATCGGGATAGGGATCATGAATTCGGCGGCCCATCAGGCGCGGCCCAGCTCCAACGGCTTGGAGTTCTTGCCCCTCAGGTCCGAGCCTCCTGAAATGAGACAGCGCTGAGTTAAGACGGTTCTGATCGTCCTCACCGCTTGCCCAATAATCCGCGATATCAACGGCTAGTGAATCTGGATCGTTTAAAAACCGAGAAGCCATCGAATCTCTGTTTGCTGCTCGGAGCCAACGAGCGAACCTCCTAAGAATCCCTAAATTGTTCTCGACGGTAGCCTCGGGAACCCTTCCGTCCCCTCGGCCGATGCTACCGTCGGGTAGAATTTCGTAGTTTCGGACTGCTTCCGCGAACTGGTTGATACGGGTCTCGTCATCAGGATGCATGTCTCGGTCGGCGGGGCGACCACGCTTGCGAACCTTGGTTGAGGCCACGTGAGTCTCCGTTGCGGCATCGACGTCTTGCTGCCCCGAACCCCTCTCCGGCGCCAGCGACTGCGGCGTCACTCGCATCGAACCGCCCACGGAACTGCGACGCGGCACACGGTCGCCGGCGTCACTATCGTGCGAACCGAGGCGCAAGTCGGTCGGATCCTGTTCCATCTCTCGGCTCTCTGAATAGTAGTCGTCGATCCAGGCGTCCGTCTCGAAAGCTCCGGTCACGTCTTCGATCCACCCACTTACTTCGCGAGAATCGTCATCGCGCGGCTGGTTCCGTCTTGGGTACATCGATGCCGGTCCTCCGGAAATCAAATTTGGAACCTCGATCCTAATGCCTGCCGGCCGCCGCCCAGCATGCTAAACCCAGATCCAATCATGCCCTCAAGGCATGGCCGAACGCTATATGGCGACGGCCTGCCGACAATCGTCTGCACTCGACCATCAGGCCGGCGTAAGCGCTCTCCCTCTCGCACCTTGACCACTAGGTTTATGCCGTTTCGAATAGCGTCGCCATGTTCGAGACGGAGCTTCGCGCCGATTGCAGTTATGCTGCCCGTTGACCACTGAATGACGTGAGATCGAAATCATTACTTGGTCGCGGCTCATCTGCTACCAGCTCCAAAAAAATCATCCTTAGTTAGCACAAAGCCGATCGGCCGGCCTTTCGCCGATAGGCCGTAGATGTCCAGGTGGATCACTCTGGAAGACACGCTTAGATGAATTAAGCCAAGGCAGCCGCGTTCTCAACTTCGCAGTCAAGGGCTCATCGGTGATTTCAATATCAAGCCGCTTAAAAACTACACCAGGGAAGCGCGTCCCTAGCTTTGCGGGATCGATCTCGTAAACCGTTTAGGATTCCCTTTATCGGCAAAGGCGACAAAGGTGGGTAGCTGACTGTTGTCAACATTATACGGTCGACGACCTTTGGCGATCCGCAGTGTATCGAAGTCAGCGGGTGCCAAACTTCCAACGCTGTTCTTAACACCGAACGTACGCAGTACGTTAAATTCATAAATATTGTAAATTATGCTACCGCTTGGAGGCCTGCGGATCGGCAGGATATATACGGTGCCTTTGCCCCCAAGATCGAAGATCAAAGCCTCGCCGTAAAGCCGCGTGGTGCCCCCATTGCCGATCAGACTCTGTGTCACCTTCGAATAGGAAACTTCCATGACTGATGAACTTTCGACCGGCCGCCCGTCGACAGTGGCCAAAGCGATCACCTTAAAACGGACCGTTGCACTCTCGCCCTGGCATCCCATGAGCGGAAGCGAAACCAATGAGGCAATGAGCGTCCTTCGAGTATACGGCATTGATCAGACGAGGCGCTCCGAGATGGAAGCACACTATTAAGCGATTCCAGTAAGAGATCACTTAACGGCTCAGCATCGCATCCAGCCGTAAAACATCTGTTGCAGTCTTCACCGAGCAGCTTGCATATGCATAGGCGGCGACATCAAGACCAAGGACCATATACTTTAGATTTTTGAATGATCGCTGCGGGCCGACAGACGCCTTTACGCACCTATCACCCTGCCGGGTAATTCCACGGCAGGAGACCCTCAATCTGGCTCTGCTTGTGGCCGTTAACGATGGCGGTGAGCGTGCTGGTCAAATACGCAAACGGATCGACGGCATTGAGCTTGCACGTCTCGATCAGCGAGGCGATGGTCGCCCAATTCTCAGCTCCGGTGTGATGACCAGCGAAGAGAGCATTCTTCCGGTTTAGCGCCGGACCTGAGTCATTGTGCACTCCCTCTTTAAGTATCTGTAAACATTGGAAGCGTCTCCGTGTCGGGAATGCGACACGGGCGGCCCTTTCGGGCTATCGCGGCTTGGACGGTCGCCGAAGTCAGGTCGCTGGCCCGGATTTGATACGGCGCGCCGGGAACCACCTGCTCGGCAGACAACACGTTCGTGTTGATCAGGTGGCGTATTCGGTGGTTGGTCACGCCCAAAACCGCCGCAGCTTCTGTCATGGTCAGCCATTCGCCATCTTTGCCGGCTGATTTGTACGCGTGGATCGCGCGGACGCGCCTTACAGAAGCGACCCGGTGTGCGGTCCAGGTTTTTCCTTGCCCCGTGGGCATTCCCATTCGATTGAGCGAGGCGGCGATATGTTCATCGGACCAGCGTCCTGCCATGCTCCGCATCACTGCCAAAGCATCTTCCGTTGTGGCGCACCCGTGTTCCCCCGTCTGGGGCTTGCGAACCTTGAGCTCCGAATGCTGACCGCCTTTCCAGTGGATGGTCAGCACCACGTCGCGCACCTCATCATCAACATCGACAACGATGTCGGCGATCAATGTACGCAGCAGTTGCTGGCGCACGCGCATGGTGACATCCGGCGACTCCCAGGCCGCCTGCAGATTGTCGGCGAGGTTTGCGAAAGTGCCTGGGTCAACTTCGATGGTTGAAGGACTTTCGGCAGGCCTGCGCACTTCCAGATCACGGACGCGGCGTAGCGCCGTTTCCCAATTCTTCTCAAGCTGTGCAGCTATCAGGCGGTTGTCGGGATCGCATGCCGCATAGCGGCGCTCGGCGAGGCTAGCCTCGTAGCGGGCCTGTTGTCGCTCCAAATCGTGAATGTGGCGCTGGTCTTCCTGTCGCTCCCGATGCATCCGCTCTGCTTCAAAAGTCGCCTCGATCGCTAATGGTTCTACCGCGCGCAACAACTCGCGCGCAACCGCCGCATCGACCTTCGAGCCGCCGAACGTCATGCAACGGGGCAAGCCCATCATCAGATTCTGTTTGTAGCAACGATAGACAGGGCTTTGCGGATTGCCCGTATAGGCAACACTCAGCCGCCGCCCACACCGTCCGCAAGTTAGGAGACCCGATAATAATGCTTTGCCGCCACGGCCCGATTTAGTCCCACCCGAGCGGCCATAATTATTGAGCGCCAGTTGCTGTTGGTTACGCTCGTATTCGTCCCAACTGATGTAACCTTCGTGATGGTCCCGGATCATCACCTCCCAGGTACCGACGGGCTTGCCGTGCCCGTAACTGCGCCGAGCTCGTCCATCGACGATGGCAGTCCGCTTCTCGCTCTTCCCATAGACGTAAACGCCGGCGTAGAAAGGGTTTTTGAGGATGCCGATCACATTGCGATAACGGACTGGGATCCATACGAAGTTGGTCATGCGCCCTTCATCCCTGGGCCGAGGGAAGTGAATCTGATCTTTCGTCATCGACAGCAGCACCTGGCGCGCGCTTCCAAGCTCGTGGAAGCGGGTGAAGATGGATCGGATTACCTCTTGCAGACGCAGATCAGGATCGAGCCCGAGCCCGGCCTCGCGATGCCAGATGTAGCCGAACGGAACGGAAAGTCGCAATTCGCCACGGCGCGCTTTGGATCTGGCGGCATCGAGCATGCGGGCTCTCAGCACGCCCAATTCGAACTCGCTGATACTTCCCTTCATGCCTAATAACAGACGGTCGTTGGGCCGGCACGGATTGTAGACGCCGTCGTGGTCTATGACGCGGGCTTCAACGAGGCCGCATAGTTCGAGCAGATGGTGCCAGTCGCGGCCGTTGCGTGCGAGCCGTGAGGCGTCGAAGCAGAAAACGGCACCAACTTTGCCGGCGCACAGTAGGGCGACAAGACGATCGAAGCCGGGGCGCGCGACCGTTCCGCTGGCAGAGCGACCCAGGTCGTCGTCGATCACCTCGACGTCGCTGAAGCCGCGTTGTCGCGCAATGTCAACAAGATCATACTGCCGTCGCTGGCTTTCCAGATTGGTTATAACCTGCGACTGCGTGGATTGCCGCACATAAACGACGGCCTTGCGCGCGAGCAGCGCTGTCGGAATCAAATCAGTGCTGGTCATCGTTGAGCTCCTCGACGACCAGACCGGCCGCCTGCATCAGCAGGCAAGCCAGAGTTGCTACCGCCTTCTTGCGGTCCTTGTCGCTCACTCCGTCGAGCGTCCGAGGTTTGAATATCAGGTCGAGCTGCCGGCGTGACGCCGGCACCAGCGTATTGCGGGATCTCATCGTCTTCCTCCTGAGTGATTCTACGTCCACCTCGGAAGAGTGCAGGCTTGTCGCCGCCGGTGACCAGCCTGTTCAGTTCGATCAGCGCCGCAAGATCGACACGTGCAAGACCCATGGTCATGACGCCGCACACCACAGGATCAATCATCCAGCCCGAAATCGAGACCACGACACCTGTCGGCCCCAAAACCTTCAGAAACCGACCCGTCGCTCGTTCTTCGACGCGGCGAATTGAAACCCTCTGGCCAAAATACGGATGCCAGCGATAGTGAACCTCGACTTCATCGCCGACATGGGCAGAATGAACGGGGCATTGCTATCGGTCGGATGGTTCTCTCGACACTGTTGTTGTCGATCTCGATGCGGCCGTCAGCCACAAAGATGCACAGGCCATCCCAGTATTTGGCAATATAGTTGAGAGCCTCGCCAAGTGGCGACTTGCCAGCAACACGCGCACGATGATGAGTGAGCCAGGTCCGCATGTCCGCGATCAGCGGTGCTGATCGTTCTTGCCTTCCCGCAAGGCGAGCTTCGGGATTGAGACCGCGCAACTCAGCTTCGATGCGATAAAGTTCACCAATGCGCCTGACGCCTTCCTCAGCAATGGGCGCTGTGCCAGTACGGGTGATCTCGACCAGCTTGCGCCGCGCATGCGCCCAACAATAGGCGAGCTGAATGTTGGGACCGACGCGGTCCGGTGCAGTCAGGCGATTATATCCGGCGTAGCCGTCAACCTGAAGGACGCCCGCGAACCCCTGCAATATCCGTTCAGCATGCTGCCCGCCACGGCCGGGCGCGTAGGTGAAGGCGACTCCTGGTGGACCACCACCGCCCCAGGGTCGATCATCACGAGCAAGCGCCCAGAAGTACCCGATCTTGGTTTTACGGGAACCGGGATCAAGCACTGGCGCACGGGTCTCATCCATGAACAGCTTCGTGGAGCGCTTCAGGTCGGCAATCAAGGCGTCGAAGACCGGACGCAGTTCGAAAGCTGCCCGACCGACCCAATCGGCAAGCGTGGAGCGGTCGAGATCGATGCCCTGGCGGCTCATGATCTGAGCCTGCCGGTAGAGCGGCAAATGGTCGGCGTATTTGGACACCAGCACATGCGCGATGGTCGCCTCCGTCGGCAAGCCGGCTTGGATCAGTCGTGCCGGAGCCGGAGCCTGCGCAACGCCGTCGGTGCAGGCACGGCACGCATATTTGGGGCGGCGTGTGACGATGACGCGGAACTGCGCCGGGACTATATCCAGTCGCTCGGAGACATCCTCGCCAATGCAATGCAGGCAACCGCCGCAGGCGCAGATCAGGCTTTCCGGCTCGATCGCTTCTTCGACACGAGGAAGATGCTTTGGAAGGGAGCCCCGATTGATCGCGCGCGGCCTGATGGCCCTATTCCCGGTAGGAGTATCCGCCTCATCCTCGGCATGAATTGATGCCATGGCCGTTTCCAAGTCTTCTAGTGCCAGATCGAACTGGTCAGGATCACTCTTCTCGGACTTGCGCCCGAAAGCTGCCTGCCTGAAGGCCGCGACCAGCTTCTCAAGCCGCTCGATCCGCTCGTCCTTGCGGGCCATCTGGGCGTCTTTGCCTGCCTCGCGTGCCTTGGCTGCGATCAGCATCGCCTTCAGGGCAGCCACATCATCGGGAAGATCGGCGGTGTTCAGCATGGCCGGAACCTAGCAAATCCCGCACCCATTTGCCTTTGGAATTAGCCGTCCTGAGTCATCGTGCCGCAGCTATTCGATGGTCTCCGGCGTTCTCGTCTTGACGGCATGAACCCGCCGCCAATCGAGGCCTGCAAACAGGGCTTCGAACTGGGCGTGGGTCAGCGTCATCAGTCCATCCTTGATACCGGGCCAGGTGAAGGTGTGCTCTTCCAGCCTCTTGTAGGCCAGGACGATACCGGAGCCATCCCAGTAGATCAGCTTCAGCCGATCTGCCTTGCGCGACCGGAACACGAAGACCGTTCCGGTGAACGGGTCCTTGTGCAGCTCGTTCTTCACCAGTCCCGCCAAGCCGTCATGCCCCTTGCGGAAATCCACGGGTTTGGTCGCCACCATGATCCGTACGCGGTTCGATGGAAAGATCATGCCGTGGCCGCCAGGACACGCGCGATAACGGCGATCCGGGTGGCAGATGCTCCTTCCTCAAGACGGATGGTGACCGCACCGACGACGATCTCGGCACGGGAGGTCTGCTTGGCGGCTGGCGGCTCCGGCGCGGGAGTCTCGACAACCATGGCCGCGAATTCGACTACGTCCTCCGGCTCAGGCAAAACCAACTTGCCCCGCCGCGCCAGTGTTCGCCAGGATGACAGATGGTTGGCCTTCAGACCGTAGCGTTCCGCCACTTCGTTCACCGTCACGCCCGGTCGAAAGCTCTCCGAAACGATCCTTGCCTTGACCTCGTCAGGCCATTGGCGATGAACCTCACGTCGGCCCCGCCGCGTCGTGAGAACCTCCAACGTAGTCTCCATGGAGAAACTCCTTGTCGCTCGTCCATGGAACGTCGATCACAGATCAGGCGACAGCGAGCAATGTGGGAGCAGAACACCGGTTACAAGGCCGGCACATGGCTTGAGAGGCTCGCCAGCTTGCCGCTTGCCATGCGGAGCCCGCTAAAATTGGCCTTCATTTAAGCAGTTCGAGTGATGTGTTGGACATGCAGCGTGAAGGGTGCCGTCAGAATTTCCGATTCCAACCAATCTTTCCGCCGGCCTTTCTGATTTCGCCGCCTCAGGCAACGGAACCATTGCGGTGTAGCTGCTGACAGAACCCGTTGCGCGCCTGATAGTTATGCGACCTATGGGGCGGCGATCAGGATGAGACGCGCGCGACAATCTGGATGAGATTCTCATGTCGCGGTCGGGATGAAGTTATCATGTTGATTGTCGCTGGCAAGAGCTTCATCGTGGGTCTGATTGCCGCTCCGCGACTAACCGTGCGGTGCCTTTGATTGTCGCGAATGAGGCTGGCCTGCCGCGCCGGCGTTTGACCCCCATGGGTGGAACGTCGTCGATAGCTTTCGACGTTCATTTCGAATGATCGTTGCGTGATGAACAAGTCGGTCCACCGCGGCACCCGCCCGCAGGCATAGTTTGATAGTTGCAGGATACGTGGTCGGCATCGAGTACCCAACTCACACGTTGGCTCATGATCGCTGTATGAAATGCATCCGGCGCCATGGGCGGGTTTCGTCCTGGCCTGAAGCCATAGTAGAACCCGCAAAGGGTAGGCCGTCATAGACGGCACTAAGCACTTCAGCGACCGCGCCAGCATCCTTCGCACCCGAGGCTCTTCCCGCATCCGTATCTGTCTACACCTCAGATGCGACAGCCGTCGCCTCTTGGGATGCTGGCCAAACGTCACGTTTTGAAGGAAGACTGGCGACGTGCACATTCGATGTCGCCCCCGGCACTGGGGATCGTCT
>NZ_JAQJCJ010000053.1:0-9608 GCF_030182485.1 Rhizobium atlanticum | reverse complement strand
GATGTCGACGATGTCGATGTCCGGGCGCGAAACGACCTCGCGCCAGTCGGTCGCGTATTCGGCAAAGCCATATTGTTTGGCGGCGTTCTGCGCCAATTCCTCGTCGATGTCGACAACCACCTTGCGTTCGATCTCGACCGGAGAACCGAACAGGATCGGCACAACCGCGGTCGCAATCGAGTGAGCCTTCCCCATGAAGCCCGTACCGATCAGCGCAACATTCAACTTCTTCACCGCAAAAGCCTCCTTATGGCGCGGAAAGGCGTCCCGCACCTGCTAAACCAGAGACCGGACACAATGCCGGCCCGTCAAGAAACTGTAATGTTAACGTATACAACACGAGAAAAACCCAATGTCAACGATTACATTGGAAATGTGATCGGAGAAATCACCGGCCGACAAAAGACAGGCAGGAAAACCAATAGCGCGCCCGCCAGTAGCGTCGATCATGATCCGACAGCGGCTCAGACACAGGCGCACTTTGCCATCGGAATCTAGGCGGAGTCGCGCAGCTTGAGTTCGAAGGGCAGGATGATATTTGCCGTCCCCTCGGCGGGGTCGCCCGGCTCGCACACGAGGCTTGCAATCGCAGGTCCAAAATCGAAGGCAGGAACCTTAACGGTGGAAAGCCACGGCGCCAGCCACTCGTTCAACCTGTTGTCGTCAAAACCAAAGAGCACCAGGTCATCTGGGAAGCGCATCTGGCGCTCAACCGCCGCACGGTGCACGCCATAGGCGATCATATCGTTTCCGCAGAATATGGAGAAGCGGTCCCGCGGTTGAGAGAACAATTGTCTACCAACCTCGTAGCCGCCCTCCATCGTAAAGCTCGTTTCGAAATGTTGTACGGTCGTCTTCCGTCCGAGCCCGTCGAGAAATCCCTGAAGACGCTCGCTGCTTCCCGAAAACTCTCGGGGGCCCGAGATCGCGACGCAATTTTCGTATTCTCGGTCCCGGAAGTAGCGACCGACGTCGTGACCGGCGGCATAATTGTCGATGCCGACATAGGGCGCCGACACCCCTTCTGCCGGGCGACGGTTGACGAAAATAAGATTATTCTGCCGTCCGGCCAGCTCACGCAGTTGCGGCGTATCGATCGCGCCCTGGAGGATGATGGCCCGTGCCCTGAGACCGAGAGCGTCGGTCAACAACCGATCCTGCTGCTTCGGATCTTCAGCGGCATTCGCCAAAACCATCGACAGCCCGTATTCTTTGAGCGCCTTTTCGACGGACGCCGCGACGTCTGCGGTAAAATGGTTCGTCGCATCCGGAACCAGCATCACCACCACACGGCTCCTCGAAAGCCGCAGAGATCGCCCGATTTCTGAGGGCGTATAGCCGAGCGCTTCCGCAGCGTTGCGAACACTTTCCAGCGTGTCTGGGGCTATTGCGCTGGCCTTGCCGCTAAAATACCGCGAAACAGTTGCCGTCGACACGCCTGAAAGGCGCGCAACATCCCGTACCGTGGGGGGCTTCTTCATTTTTAATCGCTCATCCAACATGTCACAGTGCAACGACGACGCGTATTGGCGCACCGCCTGCACATTTGACCAGCTAGGACGGAGCCCGTCAACAATCGGAAACCGGTTTCGCACCGGTCAGTCCATCCGTCAGAGGAGAAGCCGTCTCGTTGTCGTCGGCAAACGCCTCACCATGGAGAGAGCGGGATGCCCGGGCCTTGGAGGGTTGGAAACGGGCTGTGGGGCGCCGGCGCGCAGCGATTGTTCGATTGCGACGAGAACCTTGAGATCTGCCAATCCCTCCTCGCCGTCCGGTTCCGGCCGTGTTCCGGTGAGGATGCATTGTGAGAAATATTGGATCTGCCCGGCGAACTGGTCGTGAATGTCATAGGATATCGTGTCGATGTTGCGCGTCGTCTTCACGATCAGCCGCGAAGGCGTGTCGAAGCGAAAGCCGTTCTCCATGATCAATTCGCCCTCGGTTCCAGCGACACGATACGTGTCGACATCAAAAACCCCGAAACTGCAGAAGAATTGTGCCAGCCGGTTTTGTGGGAAGCGCAACGTGACTGTTATGCTCGCATCGATCTCCGTGAACCGCTGATCGTTCTGCGGTCTTGCCGCCATCGCAAACACCTCGACAGGCTCCGCCTCGAAAACGTGCCTGGCCGCGTTGATGCAATAGATGCCGATATCCTGAAGCGGCCCACTCCAGAACTCGCTCTTCAGACGATGATTGCCGGTTTGCGACTGGAAGCCGAACGACGCAGTAAAGGAGAGCGGTTCTCCGATCTTCCCCGCGCGCAGGACATCGAGAGCTGCCAATGTCGCCGGTTCGTTGTGAAGCCTGTAACTCGTCATCAAAAGCACGTCGTTTCGCGCAGCTGCGTCAATCATCGCAATCGCCTCTTTCTCGGAAGTGGCGATCGGCTTTTCGACCATCACATGCTTGCCCGCGTTGGCGGCACGCACGGCAAAATCATGGTGCATCGGATTGGGAACCGCAACGTAAACGGCATCGACGAGATCCTGCCGGAGCATTGTGTCCAAGTCTCGATAGTCACATACATGGTCGATGCCGAAAAACGCCGCAAGCTGGCCGGCGCCCTCCCGATTTCCCGAGACGATCGCCGTAACGCGAGAATTGCCCGTTTGCGGCACCGCCGGCAGGAATGCCTCCTGAGAGATCCATCCGGCTCCGACCACGGCATATCTTACCGGCATCAGCATTCTCGCACCTCGTCTTTGATCGGTATGGGTCAGCGATAGAGCGCCGGAGCTGCTTCCGGGGCCAGTCTTGCATCAACGCCGCTCGCCATGGCGGCAACGATTTCATCGGCAATCTTCGTCGTCAAATAGCCGTCCCAGGCACTCGCCCCCTCGCCGGGAACCTGACTGCGTGTGCTTTTGACCCAGCGATCGAGCTGAGCAATGTAGGCGTTTCGAAAACGCGGGATCCAATTATCGGGATATGTGCCTCTCGTGAAACCGGAGAGATTTTCCGTTACCAGGCGCGGCGTGATCGTCTGCAGCGTTCCCTTCCGGCCAACCAGTTCCGCATGGACGTGGTAGCCATATCTGCAGTTCATGAACACCTCGGTCGAGACGAGTTCACCCCTGTCTGTCTCCATTGTGATCAGCAGCGGATCGCCTGCGCCGAGCGAACGCACGTGAGCAGAGACCATCTCCGAGCCGAGCAGCCAGCGGCTTGCGTCGATTTCGTGGACGAAAGCGTTTGTCACCGACATTGGTCCGGCAAACCAGGTGGGCACAATCGGATTGCGGTGCACATTGTGCAGGATGACAGGTGGGCCGATCGCGCCTTCGTCCTTCAGCCGCTTCATTTCGACATAGGCCGGATCGAAGCGGCGCATGTAACCAACCTGGACCAGCCGGCGCGAAGCCTTGATCTCAGCTTCCACGACGCTGCGGGCTTCCGCGGCCGTCGTTGCCAGCGGCTTTTCGCAAAGCACCGGCTTGCCTTGTTCGATGCAGGCCAGAACGAGACCGGCATGCGTGGCGTCCGGCGCAGCGATGACAATCGCATCTGTCCGGTCGGAGCGGATGAGTTCAAGCGCGTCCGCCGTCACCCAGGCGTCACCTGCAGCCTTGCGGGCGCGCGTCTCGTCAGCATCGCAAACGCCGGAAAGATGCGCACCAGGCGTCGCTTCCTTCAGAATACGGGCATGCTCCGACCCCATGACGCCGGCGCCAATCACTCCAACGGCCAAACTCATTGCATACTCCTTCGGATGATCGATATCTCTGTGCGCAAAAGTGTCTACGGCAACCAAAGCCCACAACGCCTTTGACGGGCGCAATGTTAACGTTTACATATTGGGGGAAGCTTCCGAGCAGCTGACGTCATTTGAGTTAGTCAATCAGATTTTGCTCGGATGTCAACGATAACATTCTGTTTCTGATGGAGCGGGATCATGTTTAGCCTACGCAGTCTGGAGGTCTTCTATTGGGCGGCCCACCTTCACAGCTTCTCACGGGCCGCGGAAAAACTGAACACCACGCAGCCGGGTGTCTCGCAACGGATAAGCGCTCTGGAAAATCTGGTCGGTGAGCCGCTCATCAATAGATCGAACAAACCGATCACGCTGACAAGCGTCGGACGGGTTCTCTATGGTCACGCCGAGGTGGTGCTACGGCAGGTTTCCGCGATGGAGAAGGATCTCGCGCTTAACAAAAAGAACCAACGTCGCGTTCGGCTTGGCGTTTCGGAAACAATTGTTCAGACATGGCTTGCCACGTTTCTCGAACAATCGTCGCGTGAGTTTTCGAACATCGACTTCGACATCACCGTCGACGTGACGCCCCCTATGCTGCGGGCTTTGCAGGAAGGCGAAATCGATATGGCCCTCGCACTCGGGCCCTCCATCGTGGATGGTTTCACGCAGCGAAAGCTCAATGACTTCCCGCTGCATTTCTATGCGAAGCCCGGGCTTCTTGAGGGCGAGGCGCTCACCTACGCGAACGCTTCGGGCTTTCCGATACTGACCTATCCCCGCAACACCTATCCCTATGAATATCTGCGCGACATGCTGCTCCGAAATACCGAGCGGCCGCCACGGATTTTCACCAACTCGTCGATCTCCACGATTGAAAAGATGGCGCTCGACGGCGTCGGCATCGCACTTGTGGCGGAAGGCTCCTTGCGTACCGATGTGCAGGACCGTGACCTCAGGAAGCTTTCGACCGACATCGTCCTGCCGCCGTTGAGCTTCTATGCATTTTACCCTCTCGGCGTGGGCGGAGAAATTCTCGGTGAACTTGCGCGGATCGCTGAAACGACTGCCGACAGATATGCCCGTGGCGTGAGGTAACGCGCGATCATTCATTTCCGTTATGCCAGCCGATGCAATAATATAATTTCACATTAAGTGGACGGCGCGCTTCAATCCGGTACGCATCTGGGAGCTTGAAGTGACCGTACAAATTTCCGCATCCTATGACGAACCGACCGAAGCTGCGATCGAGGCCGCACGCGAGCGCATCGCAACGCATGCATTGAAGACGCCGCTGCTCACCAATGAGGTCCTCGATAAAGCCGTCGGCGCCCGCGTCTTCATCAAGCCTGAAAATCTGCAGCGTTCGGGTTCGTTCAAGTTGCGGGGCGCGCTTAACCGGGCGCTTCAACTGTCGCCGCAACAGCGTCAGGGCGGCATCGTTGCCTGGTCGTCGGGCAACCACGGCCTCGCCATATCCTATGTCGCGAGAAAGCTCGGCATCAAGGCGACCGTCCTTATGCCGCAAGAGGCTCCAAGGACCAAAATCGATGGTGTCCGTAAGAACGGCGCCACGGTTCGTCTCTACGATAAAACAAGAGAGGTCCGCGAGGAAATCGGCGCGCAGATCGCTGCGGACACCTGCGCCGTCATCGTGCCTCCATATGACGATCCCTTCGTGATTGCAGGCCAGGCCACGCTCGGCGCGGAAATCGCCGAGCAGGCGCGCGACATCGGGCAGGAACTCGATCTGGCGCTCTTTCCCTGCTCGGGTGGGGGCCTCGTCTCGGGTGCTGCCTGCGGTATTCATGCACTGATGCGGCGAACGGAGATCTATAGCGTCGAGCCCGTCGGTTTCGACGGGATGGCCCTTTCCCTTGCCACTGGAGCGGCCACGAAGGCGCCTGCACAGGAGGCATCGATCTGCGACGCCCTGCTCGTGCCAATCCCCGGCCAGTTGACCTTTCCGATTGGCCGCAAGCATTTGTCGGCCGGCCTCTCGGTGACCGACGAGGAGGTGAAAGCAGCGATCCGGTTCGCTTATGGCGAACTCAAGCTCGTCGTCGAGCCGGGCGGTGCAGTGGCTCTGGCCGCCCTTCTGGCAGGGAAGGTCAACGTTGCCGGCAAGCGCGTCGCCATTCTTCTGAGCGGCGGCAATGTGGATGCGAACAAATTTGCGAACATCATCGACGGTCAGGATTGAAGGATCCCATCATGCTTGATTTGGAAAGTGCAAAGGGCAGGAACATTGCCCGAACCATCGAAGACTTCATGACGCTCGACCTGACCGGTGTCGGTCTGATCGGCAAGATCTATCAGGCACTCCAGGCGCGCCAGCCAGGGCATGCCTGCGTGGCGGGTGCCAAGATCATTTGCGATCGCGTTCGCGAACATCGCGGCCCGGTGATCATCGCGACCGGCTTTCCCGAAGGCGCCGGGGTGCCCGAAACCGACGGCCCCGTTGGCGCAGCCCTTTTGGCACGTGCTCTTTTTCTGGGCCTCGGCGTCGAAACGATTATCCTGACCGACAATGATTGGCTCGAGATGACCGTCGGGACCTGCCGGGGTGCGGGCCTGGCCCCCCTTCCCTTTCCTGATGACGGCATCATCAAGCCGGTCGATTTCGTCCGTCCGGTCTATATCCGCACCGTCCCGAAGGACACATCGGGCTGCCAGGCAATCACCGATGCACTTCTAGACGTCACCAGACCGTCGCTCGTCATCGCCATAGAGCGACCGGGCCGGAACGATCGCGGCTTGTATCACGGTCTCGGCGGTCGTCCTCTCGACGGCATGGTCGCGGATCTCGATCAGTTCTTCCTACGCGCAAAAGCCGAAAAAATACCGTTCCTGGCGATCGGCGACGGCGGCAACGAACTCGGCATGGGCGTCATCGGAGAGGACCTTAAGAGCTTTTCTCCCAAGGCGAAGGACAGCGGCCATCCGGGGCGCGGAGGGGTTGCGGCTGCGACCGCCGCTGATCATCTGATTGTATCGAATGTGTCCAACTGGGGGGCGACCGGTCTTATCGCCGCCCTGTCGGCGCTCCTTGAGAAGCCATCCATTTTTCACGACGGCGATCTCGAACGGAGATGCATCGAGCAATGCGTATCCTTCGGTGGTGTGGACGGCATGTTCATGGGGCCAGAACCGGCGGTCGATGGCATCTCCGCGGCTGAATGGGCAGGACTTGTAACGACCCTCAGGAACACGCTTGAGCGGCTGGCCGGTCGCGTGACTGGCTGGAAAGGTGACAGCGGCGACTGGCGCCAGCTGAAATGAAGGCAGGTGGCCGATGAACCCCGTCGACAGGCAACTGGCGAAGCTCGGTCTCGAGCTTCCCAAAAGCAATCCGCCGCAGGGAAACTATCTTCCCTTCGTGCGAGCCGGATCACTCCTGTTCATTGCCGGGCAAGGCCCTCGCAAGGGTGGCGAACTCGTTTTCAAAGGCACTGTGGGCGATACGATAACGTTGGATGATGCGCGCGAGGCCGCTAGACTGTGCGCCCTCAATATTGTCACCCACGTCAAGACTGCTTGCGACGGCGACTTTGATAAGGTGAAGCGGTTCGTTCGCCTGGCGGGCTTGGTCCGATGCACAGCTGAATTCGAAGACCAAGCGAAGGTTTTGAATGCTGCATCAGACCTGATCTGCGAACTCTTTGGCGAACGAGGACCGCACGCGCGAATTGCGTCCGGAACTCATGCTCTTCCGTCAGGAATGGCGGTTGAGATTGAAGCCATCGTTGAGCTGGTCAATTGAGAAATGAGAGTGGCCGCCCTCAGCGGCTATTCCTGCTTGGAATTTCGTCTGCCGCAGTCGTGCGCCTCAACCTGCCCATAGGCGCCGACAGCATGGCGCGCGAAACGATGGTTGCCTGTTCGGCAATCGCATCCAGATCCGCGGCATCGCCATTCCATTGGCTCCAATTGCTGCCGGCATCGAGCATGGACATGATCATATTGACCCTGCCGCGATCAACCGCGTATCCGATCGCCGCTGCGCTCGCCTGAAAAAGGCCAGCGCAAAGATCGAGCCAATGATCGATTTCCTGCCGGAACTCCGCTTCCAGAAAGCCGCCAACTCGATCCATCCGCACCAGGAGATCCCAAAGATCGCTGGCCGGGATGCTTATCTGGCACCGTGCTACCGCCGATACCAACGCATCCCAAAATTGCTCGGGTTCGGAGACTTTATCGATAGCTTCTAGGATGCTGTATCCCCAATTCGAGTAATGCCAACGGAGCGACTGGGCGACAATTTCGCTGCGACCATCAGGAAAATGGAAATAAATGCTTGCAGCCTTGACATTTGCTTCCTTCGCAAGGGTTCTCATTGTGACGGCCGAATAACCTTCGATGCTTGCAAGTCTCAAGAAAACCTCGAGGATTCTCTTCCGCCCTGCCGTCAATTCTGACCAGTTGCAATTGTCCAGATGCCGTTTGAAGCGGTTCCGAGCCTCGGATAATGATGTGGGGAGGGTCATCGAATTTCCAATCCGGCGCAACGACCACGGTTCCCCGTAGCCGAGATCGATTTCGACCGCCCCCGGAATTTGTCCACCACGACACCCTCTCCCATTCACGTCCCTCTCTCAGCTCAGCTCAAAACGGATCGCGCGCAGCCGCCAGCCACCCTCCGTCCATGACATATTCGCTCCCGTGAACATAGTCCGCTGCGTCGCTTCCCAGAAACGCGGCAAGCTTTGCGATCTCCTGCGGCTGGCACCAGCGTCTTGCAGGCACCTTGCTGATCGCGAGATCCATGTCGGGTGAGGCGGCGTTGTGTTCGGGCAACGCCAAAGGCGTTGCCGTCGCGCCCGGGCAGATAGAATTAACCCGGATTCCGCGCGCACCATATTCAAACGTCAGCTGACGAGTGAGGCCGATCACGCCGTGTTTTGAGGCCGTGTAGGCAGAACCGCCTCCAGCCGCACTGAACCCCGACGTTGACGAGGTATTGATAATTGCGCCCTTCCCCTGAGCGAGCATCTGCGGGATGACCGCGCGGGCCATCAGAAACGGACCGGTCAGATTGACTGCCAAGACCCTGTTCCACTCGGCGAGGCTGACTTCGTGAGCCGTCGCATGGCCATCAAGAATACCCGCATTGTTGCAAAGAAGATCGACACGCCCCCAGCGGGCGATGACCGCGTCCACGCCTCTCTTGGCGCTGTCCTGGTCGCTGACATCGACTTGAAGCGCAAAAGCCATCGATGGATCGCTCAGCCCATCGACGGTTTCTTTGGCGCGCTCCAAATTGATGTCCATTGCAGCGACCCGTGCGCCCCGGGAGACGAATTCCCCGACCATGGCTCGTCCCATGCCGGATCCCGCTCCCGTAATAATAACAACCTTATTCTCGTAGTCTTTCATGATAGTGCTCTCTGAGTTGTGGGTTTCAAATACTGTTTGACTGGGTCAGTCAGGCACCGGCCTGCTTGATGGTCTTTTTGATCTGGTCGTTGACGGCTGCCGCGGCTTCCATCTGCGGCATGTGTCCTGTCGCCTGCAGTTTGACGAAGGTCGCGTTGGCGAGGATTTCGCCTTGCTCTGGCACGGGCACGATCTGATCCTGGTCGCCCCAGATCAGCGTGAGCGGGCAGGACAGGCCGTTGAGCGTTGCACCGATCGATTGCTTCTGACCGCCGTTATCGGCAATGGCGTCCGCAATGGCCGACAGCGCTTCGGGAACGCCTTCCAGCCGCTTGAAGCGCAAGGTGCCCTCGACCATGTCGTTGGTGATCTTGGACGGATCGGCAAACAGCCGCTCCAGGACGTTCTGCAGCGGGCGCCGGCGCTCGGCGGCGATGAAGTCGGTCAGGAAGTCCCGGCTGATCTGCTTGCCAAGGCCAATCGGTGCGATCAGCGTCATCGAACCGATGCGCGAGGGCTGACGCGCTGCAAGAGCCGC
>NZ_JAQJCJ010000052.1:0-9905 GCF_030182485.1 Rhizobium atlanticum | reverse complement strand
GATGCATTCCGAGCCGTCACGCGCCTGGACTCTGGAAGCGCTTGCCGACAAGGCCGGAATGTCGCGTTCGAGTTTCGCAAATCATTTCCGAAGACGCGTCGGAGAGACCCCTATGTCATATCTCACGCAGAGACGCATGATGTCGGCGGCAGAGAGACTCTCTCAAGGAAGGGAGTCCATCGCACAGATTTCGGCTTCGCTCGGATATGCGTCGGAGCATTCCTTCAATACCGCTTTCAAGCGTGTTATGGGCCGGCCGCCCAGGCAGTTCGGCAGGGGTAAGGAACAACTTGGCACAACTACTTGAACCAGCGGATACGACCTCGCCGTCGCGTAACCACCGTATCTGGCTTTTGACCTCTATTGGCGCGCAGGAGACAGGTCGCCGCTGCGGAGCTATGTCGGCTTTAGGGCTAGCGCGATGGCGACTTTTACGACCGATATGAGGCACTTTGCTGATCGGCCGCTTCCGACTCATAGCGGCCGCAAATGGCTTTGAGGGGCAATATTCCTTATAGTCGCTCCCGGTGCCGGCAACAGAGCGCCGGTCGCGCTGCGCGAGGTGAACGAATATGTTGAAACTTCCACCACCGATATGGGCCCTTCTCTTCTTGATCTTCACTGCGGGCGCCAGCTACTTGTTCGGGTGGCCCGCCGTACCTTGGGTACATAGCCTCTTCGTCGGGATCGGGCTCATCGCGGTGAGTTTCATTGCTCCAGTTTGGGCCTTGATACTGTTCCGACGTGAGGGCACCCAGGTCAATCCCACCTCGGAAACCAACAACAAGCTGGTCACCGGCGGACCTTTTCAGTTCACCCGCAATCCGATGTATCTGGGCCTCGTTGTCCTCAGCCTCGGTGTGGCTGTGGCGACGGGCGCTATTCTTATGTTCGTCGCCCCCGTCTTGGTGTTTGCTACCGCCAATTGGGTCCACATCCCCTTCGAGGAAGCCAAGATGCGCCGCCAGTTCGGCCCGGCTTTCGACGAATACGCGCGTAACGTGAGAAGGTGGCTCTAGAGCCTCGCTTGTTTCGGCTGCGCGACAAAGCAGGTACTATGGTTCGGCGTTCGGAATGGCTGCTCGCCGCCCATCCAGGAGGTGGCTCAGGCGTCCAGCGGAACGTCGGCTTTGGACATTAATGGCCGGAATGAGGGCGCGAAGCGGCCGTAGATCCTTGTTCGGTTCTCAAATCGGGCGTGAGCCCGGCGTCGGTGCGGTCGGCCGGCGATCTGCCCCCCGACACTCATCTCGGAGGTCTGGCCGCGAACTCAAGCGGCGGGCGTGCCGCTCCTGTGCTCCCTTTCGGCGGCCGCCTAATGGCAGGCGCATCACATCAGCCGCCGGGCTTCAATTCGGAGATGTAGCGGACGATCGGGTTGACCGGCCGGTTCTCGATTTCGGCATCGTTGCGAAGGCGGATCGCCTTGCGGACGAGCCTGGCGCCGAGATAGCGGATCGGCTCCGGCGGCAGCGGCTTGCGCTTGCCAAGTCCGATAAGACTGCTGCGGCTCCATTGATCGTCTCGTCCGAGAACCAGACTGGCGAGGATGCGGCCGGCGACGGGGGTCTGGGCTATCCCGGTGCCGTTGAAACCGATGCCGAAGAAGATATTGGGCTGGCCGGTGAGATGGCCGAAGATCGGCAGGTGATCTGCGGTGCAGTCGATCGGCCCCGACCAGTCGTGCTCGATCTTCACTGTTCTCAGTTCGGGATAGACCCGGTCCAGCTCGCGCCTGTTGTCGGCCCCCTTTTCCGTACCACGGTTGAAGGAGGAGCCGATCCGATCGCCGTAGGCGATCTTGCCGCTGCCGCGGCCGAAGATGACCCGCCCCTCCGGCGTGCGCTGGTAATAGAGCACATGCGCCTGCGCGTCGCAGATCGATTCGCCGCCCGTCCACCCCAGGCGCTGAAGCAGATCCGGCACAGGTTGCGTGGCGACGATCTGGCTTTCGACGACATAGATGTGGCGCAGGAGCTCGGGAATGGATGCAAGCCAGGCATTCGCCGCCAGCACGACGCGGCCGACGCGAAGGCGGCCCTGCGGCGTGTGCAGGGTGGTGACGGCTCCCGGCTCGATTGCGGTGACGGGCGTCTTTTCGTGGATGATCACATGGCGCGCGAGAGCGAGCCGGCGCAGGCCTGTGGCGAGCTTTGCCGGCTGCACCGTTCCTGCCCGCATCTCGGCAATGCCCATGTAGGAGGCGCGAGAGCCGGTGCGGCGGGCAATCTCGCCGGCATCGAGCCGGGTGAAGCGCGCTTCGCCCTGGGCCTCCGCCATGTCAAGCGCCTTCTGCCATGCGCCTTCCTGGGCCCTGGCGCTTGCCGTCCATAGCCATCCGTCCAGCCTGAGATCCATGTCGATCGCGCCGCTTGCCTGCAGGGCCTCCAGCTCCCCGATCGCATCGGCGGTCGCCCGGCAGAGCGAAAGCGCCTCCGTCTCTCCCACCACGGCGGCGAGGAGATCAATCTCGGCAAACCAGGAGTGGACCTGGCCGCCATTGCGGCCGGATGCCCCTGCCCCGCAGCAATCCGCCTCGAGCAGGACGATCTTGAGCCCGGGATCCTGCTCCTTCAGGCGCAGCGCCGTCCACAGGCCGGTATAGCCGCCGCCGACGATCGCGACATCGGCGGCCTGATCGCCCTCGAGCGGCGTGGTGGCCGGGGCGGCACCGGCGTCCTGGAGCCAGAAGGAGCGGTCCGGGCCACGCGCCAGTACCGGCGGTCTCAAGGTGTAGCGCATGATGTCAGCCCTCCGCGGCAGAGATTTCGGCGGCATATTTCTGCAGGAGCCATGGCGGAATGGCACCCAGCCTCTGCGGGAAGCCCCCTTCGTGCAGGCAGGTCCCGGCGGCCGCATCGGTCGCGAGGCGCATGGCCGCCCCGGCGTCCATGCCTTTCAGAAGATGCGCGACAACGAAGGTGGCGATGAAACTGTCGCCGGCGCCGCAGGTATCGACGACATCGATTGCCTGCGCAGGCACATGGACGAGCTCTGTACCATCGTCAAAGAAGGCGCCGCGCCGGCCGCAGGTCAGGACGATTCTCGCGCCGCCACGATCCTTCAAAGTTCCTATGACGGGCTCGACCGGCACGTTCGGCTCATCCGGCCCGGATGCGAAGACCAGCGGCACGCCCTTGAGATCCAGGGACTGGTGCACCGTCGAGACGTCAATGCTGAAGCGAATGCGGTCTTCGATCAGCCGCTCGATGAGCTCGGCGCTGGAATTGGTGCCGAGGTGAACCCAATCGGCCCGCCGCAGCGCTGCATAGCGCTCCGGAGACGGAACGTAATTGCGCCCGACCCCGAGATCCTCCAGCAGGAACCTGCGGTCACCATTTTTTTCCAGGAGCAAGGTGACGGCGGTGGCGCCGTCGCGCCGTTCGAGGTCCGCCCCGGGCAGACCGACGGCTTTGATCGCGGTGGCGATCACGTCGCCCTCGGCATCCCTGCCGACAACGCCGAAATAGCGGGCATCGCAGCCTTGCCGATGCCATTGCGCCGCCACATTCAGCGCATTGCCGCCGACAGCCATGCTGTTCTTGCTGAGGTAAACGTCCAGGCAGTTGTCGCCAACCGCAATCAGCCGCATCGCCGCCATCACGCGACCTCCCCTGCCGGCTGGAGATAAGGCGCGATCCCCCAGGGTTCGATTTCGGCAAAGCCGAAGCCGCGGATCACTTCCGCAACCTTTTCGAAGGGAGAGTGCTGAAAGCTGAAATTGGCGCCGATCAGCTGCCTGGCCGAGAGTTTTGGCACTTCCGGTTTCCTCATGAAATCACTTGCCGATGCCTTCGGTGAGGCCGCGGATGAAATAACGCTGGGTGAAGAAGAAGATGACGACGATCGGCAGCGCCGAGATGGTCATGGCGGCGAAGACCTCCGCGAAATTGGTGCCATGCTTGGCCATCAGCGAGGTCAGGCCGACCGGCAGGGTCTGCACGTCGATCTGGTTGGTGAAGATCATCGCGAAGATATATTCGTTCCAGGCAAACAGGATGTGCAGGATGATGCAGGAGACGATGATCGAGCGGCAGAGCGGCAGCATGATCTTGCGGAAGATCTGCCCTTCGCTGGCGCCATCGATCATGGCCGCCTCGTCCAGATCACGCGGCAGATCGAGCATATAGGCGCGGATCAGGAAGGTGGTGAAGGGCACGCGGAAGGCGGTGTAAAGGATGATCAGCGCCCAATGCGTATTGTAGAGGCCAAGGCTCTGCATCATCTGTACGAGAGGCACCAGCGCGACCGTCGGGCTGAGCATCATGCCGCCGAGCACGAAACCGACGATCACGGGCTTGCCGAACATCGGCGTGCGGGTCAGGCCATAGGCGGTCCAGGCACTGATGAAGACCGTGGTGATGGTGGAAACGATGGTCACCAGCAGGCTCGAGAACAGGAAATTGCGCACACCCTGGTTCCAGGCCGCGGCGTAATTGTCGAAGGACCAGCGGTCGGGCAGCGCGAAGGGATCGCTGAAGATCTGGCTGTTCGACTTGAAGCCGCCGAGCGCCATCCAGATCAGCGGGTAGACGACGAGAACGCCCGCCGCCACCAGCAGCGCCATCAGCACGCCCTTGCCGATGACCAGCCAGGGATTGCGCAGCGACGCGCCGGCAGGAATGACCACCGCGCTCATGCCTCCACCCTCCGCCGCTTGGTGTACCAGAGCTGGAGCAGGCCCGTCGTCAGGGTGGCGAGGAAGATGACCACGCCGATCGCGGCCGCATAGCCCATGTCGTTCTGGTTGAAGCCCTGCTCGTAGAGCCATGTGCCCAGCACCTGGCTCGAATTGTTCGGCCCGCCGCCCGTCATCACCATGACTTCGTTGAAAACCTGGAAGGCGCCGGCAATGGTGACGATGATCATCATGCCGGTCATTTCGCGGGTGAGCGGAAAGGTGATGCAGAAGAGCTGGCGGAGCGGCCCGGCCCCATCGACGGTGGCGGCATCGTAGAGTTCGCGCGGGATCTTCTGGATGGCGATGGTGAAGAGCAGCGTCGAATAGCCGAAGCCCTGCCACTGGCTCATCGCGATGATCGCGTAGATCGCCGTGCGCTCGTCACCCAGCCAGGTGTAAGACAGGTTCTGCAGCCCGAGCAGATGCAGCAGGGCGTCGAGAAGGCCGATATCGGGCTGGTAGATGAAATAGAAGAGCAGACCGGTGACGGTGGTGGAAATCGCCGAGGGAATGAAATAGACGGCCCGCCAGAAATTCCGCCAGGCGCGGCTCCTGAGCCCCTCGATGATGGCGGCAAGCACGAAGGCGGCGAAGACCTGGAAGACGACGGAGAGCACGGCATAGAGGCCGTTATTGGTCAGCGCCCGCCAGACGACCGGATCGTCCAGCAGCCGGCGGTAATTGTCGAGCCCGACGTAAGCGACCTCGCCGGTGAAGATGTCCTGGGTGGTCGTGCTGACAAACAGGTTGTCGACGATCGGATAATAGACGAACCAGCCGACGATGATCAGCGCCACGATGCCCCAGCGCAACGCCGCCAGCTGCTGCAGCAAGCCGTGCCGCAGCCATCTGCTGCGGTTGGAGACGGCGCCGCTGAGGGCGGCACCGTTGCTTGTCGGGGTTGTCGTCACGCTCGCCATCGTCATTGTCTGGCGGCAGCCGCGGCGGCTTTGCGAACGGAGGCGAGAAGATCGTCCGCCGACATGGAGCCGCCGGCGAAGGCCTGCAGGCCGGAGAGCCAGGCAGCGGCGACACGCGGATGGTTGACCGTGTCGAGCCACGGCATGAGGTAGCTTGCCTTGGCGATCTCCTCCATGCCTTCGGCGACATTGGGATTGATCCTGGTCTTATCCGCGCCGCCGATCACCGCGCTCGGCTGGCCATAGGGCGGCGCCGACAGCGTCCTGCCGTTTTCCTGGCTGGTGAGGAACTTCAGGAAGTCGATCGCCAGGGGAACGTTCTTCGCCTTGGCATTGACCATGTAACCCTCCGGCGCGCCTTCGAGCGCCGTCGCCGAACCCTTGCCATCGCTCGGCGCCGGCAGCTTGAAAAAGCCGAACTCCTCCGGCTTCAGGGCCGTCTCCTTGGTCGCAGCCTGATCGAACTCGATGATCTCCTGGTAGTACATGGCCGCCTTCTTGTCGCTCATCGACTGGAGTGCGGTCTGGTAGGAGAGGCCGTTGACCTGGGCGCCGCCGGCGCAGCGCTCCTGAAGCGAGCGGTACTGCTCGAGCGCCGCGACATAGCCGGGATGGTCGAAGGTCGCCGTCTTTGGGTTGAAATCGCGCTCCAGCGTGTCGGTCGGCACGTTATAGGCCAGCAATTGCCCGAGATAATGGACGAGCGGCCAGGATTCCTTGTTGCCGATGGCGATCGGAACGACGCCCGAATCCTTCAGCGCATCGCACGCCTTCAAGAGCGCGTCGAAATCCTTCGGCGGCTCGATGCCGAGATCGGCGAACATCTTCTTGTTGTAGCCCATGAATTTCGCGTCGAGATAAAGCGGCACGCCAAAATATTTGCCGTTATACGAAAAGGCCTTCACGGCCGCCGGGCTCAGCGTCTTGCCCCATTCGGTCTCCGGCCCGATGACCTTGGACAGATCGACGGCGCGATTGCCGCGGATGAAGTTCTCGCCCCAGGTCCCCGTCCAGGAGAAATAAATGTCCGGCAGCGAATTCGAGGCGACCAGGGTCTTGGTCTTGCCCTTGATGCTGTCGTCGTTCTCCTGGATGAGCTCGATCTTCACGCCGGGATGCTGCGCCTCGTAGGCCTTGGCGACATTGACGAAATAGGGGGAAAGCAGCTGCAGGCCGAACTTGGTCAGGATCGTCAGCTTGCCGCTGTAGTCGACCTTGGCGGCCGGATCGGCAACCGGCGCATCGCCGGCCGCAGAGGCCGTTGCCGGGAAGGCTCCCCAGTAAATCGAGATGACCGATACTGCCGCAATCATCGCCGCAGTGGAGTGGATGGACCGTTGCATGTTTCATTCCCCTTTTGCTTGTTGATCGTGCGGCAGATCGCGGTGTCCTACCGTCCGCCATCCGCCGGTGCGAAGCGGCGAGCCTCTTTCGCCGCTGCGGCGAAGAGGCTCGCGGCATGCATCAATACTCGACCCGCTTGTAGTAGCGGCGAGTGGTCAGCGGGTGCTGGCGCAGCACCTCGAGATGGGCGCTCAGCCGCTCCAGCAGGGTGGCGAGAACCACCGGCGAGATCAGACTGCGGACCTGCGGCGAAATGCCGGGAAGGGCAACGGATGCGGAATCGAGGATCCAGACCTTGTCGGTGTAGCGATGGACGAAGCGCTCGACCCGCTCGCCGAGCGGCCGCAGCGCATCCTCGCCCTTGAACAGGAAGACGCTGACGCCCGGCTCGACCAGTTCCAGCGTGCCGTGGAAGAAATCGGCGGCATGAACGGGCCGCGTGCGGATCCACTGCATTTCTTCCAGGATGCACATTCCATAATAATGCGCCTCGGGCCAGACCGACCCCGCGCCGGTGAAGATATGATAAGGCTCGTCCTTGATGGACTGGGCGAGCTTCGCCGCCTCGTCTTCATAGGCGGCCTTGGCCTCCGCCAGCAGCCCCGGCAGCCTCTTCAGCTCGGAAACGATCGCGTCGAAATTCGCGATCCTGCCGGTTTCGGCCAGCAGCGCCAGGACGATGATCATGGTCTGCAGGTAGAACGACTCCGACGACGTGTCGTCTTCGGCGAAGTTGGTATAGGTGTGATCGGCCTGCTGGGCGAGCGGCGTGTCGGCATGGCCGGTGAGCGTCAACAGGCGCACGCCGCGTTCCTTGAGGAAAGGCAGAAGCGCGACACTCTCCTTGGTCGTGCCCGACAATGACGGCATCACCACCAGCGCCTTTTCGTCAAGGCCGGCCGGCGGATCGAGGATCACCTGGGCCGGGAAGCAGGCCGATACCGGGAAGGTCGTATGGCGGGCGGCGAGCTCGATCGCGGGAAGGGTCAGGAGCTGCACGCCGCCGGTGCCCATGAAGTAAAGCCGCTCGATCCCCGCATCGAGCAGGTCGCGCATCAGCGGGCGGATCCAGTCAGCAATCGCAACGGCGCCCGTCTGGATATTCAGGAAGCGGGCTTGGTCAAAGTTCAACATTCGGGTCCCTTGTCTATCAGTAGTAAGCACGCACACGTCCCCCACTTCAGGCGGCAGACTGCGGCGCGCCGGCATGCAGTCGCCAATTCAAAAATGTGATATCGATCTCACACATGGATCAAAAGAAAGACCGGTTTCTCCTCTGGAGTGATGAGAGACCGATCTCACACGCGGATTAATGCATGGTCCGGCCGGCATGGCAAGCCACTTTTTGCAGAAATTTCACGTGATGTCGGAACGCGCCTGTCTCGGACAGACCAGCAGAGGCGCGAGCAGATCAGCGTCCCGGCGCGCGGGACGGCCGGGAGACGGAGCCGCGCACGACCAGGCGCGTCGGGAACTGCTCCCGGTGCGGCGGCTCCCGGCTGCCGTTGATCCGCTGCATCAGCAGCTTCACCGCAAGCGGGCCAATCTGCGCGATCGGCTGCGCCACGACGGTGATCTGCGGGTCGGTGAAAGTGGCGAGGTTGAAGTCGTCGAAGCCGACCAGGGAAACGGCATGCGGCACGGCAAGGCCCATCGAGCGCAGCCCGAGAAGCGCCCCTTGCGTCATCAGGCTGTCGACGGTGAAGACCGCTGTCGGGCGCGACGGCCGGCTGAACAGGCGGATGGTGGCATCGATTGCATATTCCACCGTCGATCGCGAGACGATGATCAGCGATTCGTCCACCTCGATGCCATGGCTCTGCAGCGCCTGGATATAGCCGGCGAAACGGCCGCGGGCAGTCGTGATGCGGGAATCGTCCTGAATGAGGCCGATGCGGCGATGGCCGTTGGCGATCAGATAGCTCACGGCCTCGCGGGCGCCGCCCTCATTGTCGACGGTGACGCTGTCACAGGCAACCTGCGGCAAGGCGCGATCGATGAGCACGAGGGGCGTTCCGTCCCGGACCAGCCCGTCCAGGTGCTCCTTGTTGTCGGCCGAGGTCGGAGCGACAATGAAGCCGCGCACATTGAGGGACCTCAGGCTTTCGAGCAGTTCCACCTCCTGTTCCGGATCCTCCTCGCTGCTGGCGATCAAAAGGTTGTGGCGAAAGGCGCGCAGATCGACATCGGCGTCATGGGCGATCCGGGCAAAAAACGGGTTCTGGATGTCGCCCGGCATGAAGCCGATGAGCGGCAGCTGCCCTCGCCGCAAGGCCTGCGCCACGCGATTGCTGCGATAGCCGAGCCGATCGGCCGCTGCCAGCACACGCTCTGCCGCGTCTCCGCCGACATAGCCGTAACCGTTCAATGCGCGGGCGGCGGTCGCGCGCGACACGTTCGCGGCGCGCGCAACGTCTATCAGCGTCACTGCCTTTGGCGCCACTTCCCTGGTCCCCGCTGGATCTTGTCCGGCCTTCAAAGCCAGGATGACGCCTAGCAGAGGACGCCCGACCAATTCAAGAGCGGCATCTGGAATGCGCACCGACCAGAGCCGCTCGGCCGGGACCTCGGCATCTTATCCTACGCCGCCCGTACCCGATCCCGGCCGCTCATCTTCGCGTCATACAGCGCCTGATCGGCCCGCCGGTAAAGCTCCGACGCGCTGTCCGTCGGCACGCACGCGGCGATCCCAGCGGAGCAGGTGTAGCTGAAGTCGGGAGAGTCCGGCAGCGGCCGGGAGAAGCGGATCACTGTCAGCATGCGCTCGACCATGGCAAGCGCGTCTTCCGGGCCGGTGGCCGGCATGACGAGCAGGAATTCTTCGCCGCCGACCCGGCCGAAACAATCGCTGCGGCGGACATTCTGGTGGATGCGGTGGGCGAAATCGCGCAGCACGAGATCGCCGGCGTGGTGGCCGAGCCGGTCGTTGATGCGTTTGAAATTATCGATGTCGAAGACGG
>NZ_JAQJCJ010000051.1:0-10503 GCF_030182485.1 Rhizobium atlanticum | reverse complement strand
GGTTCCAGATCTTGGCAAGGTTGAAGCTCTCGGACATGACGCCTTCGTTCATCGCCCCGTCGCCGGCAAATGCGACCGCGACCTGGCCGGTCCCAAGCAGCTTTGCGCTGAGCGCCGCCCCGCAGGTGATCGGAGCGCCGGCCGCAACGATCCCGTTGGCTCCAAGCATGCCCTTGCGCAGGTCGGCAATGTGCTGCGACCCACCCTTGCCGCCGCAGGTTCCGGTCGCCCGGCCGAACAGTTCGGCCATCATGCCGTCGATGTCCACGCCCTTGGCGATCGAGTGGCCGTGGCCGCGGTGGGTCGAGGAGATGTAATCGTCCTCGCGCAGATGCAGGCAGATCCCGACCGCACTCGCCTCCTGCCCGGCATAAAGATGCGTGTTGCCCGGGATGTCGCCGGTCGCCATCTCCTCCATCACCCGCTCCTCGAAGCGACGGATCATCCGCATGCTTCGATAAACCTCAATCAGCTTGTCCTGTGAAAGTTGTAAGCCTGACATGTGTTCCTCCGGCAGATCTTCGTTGGGACCCTGCTGTTCATCATCTCTCGCGGCGCCGGATTGCGGATATCCGCCGACATCCGCAATCCGGCTCGTCCCACCCGTCTTGGGAGAGGTGGACGCATTCAATGCCTCGGCGACGCGTCAGGAAAAGAAACGCGTCAATGCATCGGCAAGCGCCGCAGGTTGCTCTTCAGCCAAATAGTGGCCGCAATGCTCGATGGCGGTGCCCGAGACGTCGGTTGCAATCTTCTGCAGTTGCGCCACGAGATCCGGCATCGAGCCTTGATCGGCGCGAATTGCCAGAACCGGCATATTCAGTTTGCCGCGACTGCTGAGCTCTCTGTTCTGGTCCGCCGACTGGGAAATCGCGCGATAGTAGGCCAGGCCGCCCTTCAGGCCATTGCTGCGAAAAACCCGCAGATACTCGTCGAAATCGTCTTCAGAAAAATATGCCGGGCTCGCGGCTTTGCGCTGCAGAAACCATCTGAGGTAAATATCTTCCCGGTCCCTGATGAGAGCTTCGGGCAGATCAGGCAGATTATGAAAGCCCACGTGCCAGGTTCGCCACGCCGTATCGGGAGACCACGGTAGTGTGTCAGGCAGACTAATCCCCGGGATGCCGGTGTCCAGTATTGCGAGGCCAAGGACCGTCTCGCCATAGGAAGCCGCGTAAGGATAGGCGACCCATGCGCCAATGTCATGAGCGGCCAGATAATGCTTCTCGATCCCGAGCTTTTTGGTGAACTCCCGCATCAGATGCCCGATCGAAAGCGTATCACATCCACGCAGAGGTCGATCGGAATCGCCCTGCCCTGGAAGATCTGGCGCAATGACCCGGTAGCGCTCGCCAAGCACAGGCAGAATTTTACGCCAAGCATACCAGCTTTGCGGAAAACCGGGAAAAAGGACGATCGTATCTCCGTCTGCCCGTCCTCCTGAAACGTAGTGAATTCGAACACCTTCGACTGTGAGAAAGCCGCGCACGAAACCTTCAATTCCGCTTAAGCGCCAGTCCTGCATATCCATTGTGAACCTCCTTATCGAATATCGAGCGACTAAGCCGCTGTCCTGGCGTTTCTGGCGCTGGTTCTCCACGAAGCGAAACCAACGACCAAGAGGCACGCAAAGAGGAGCAGCGAGAAGATTGCATTCACCGAGGGCGTGAAGCCGAAGCGGAGCTGGTTGAACACCCAGATCGGAAGGGTTGGCGCACCACCCGACAAGAACAAGGTGACCATCACATCGTCAGCCGACAGCGTGAGCCCGAGAAAGGCACCGGCGACTATGGTTCCGCGGATCATCGGAAACAGGATATGGACGAAGCTCTGCCAGCGATTGGCGCCAAGGTCGAGCGAGGCTTCCATAAGGCTCGGATCGAGACGTCGCAGCCGTACAAGCAGCAGCAGCATTGTCACCGGCATCACGAAACTCATCTGCCCAATGACAATCCGCGCGACGCCGGAGGGAATTGAGAATATTTCTGTGCCAAGCACCATCTCGATCCCGAGAACGACGCCGGGCGTGGCGATCGGCAGTGCGAAGGCGAGTTCGAAAAAACGAGCGCCCTTCAACCTGGCGTAATGAATGATCAACGCGAAAATGGTTCCCAGCACTACCGACATCGTCACGACACAGAGTGCCACGATTACCGATCGCCGGGCTGCTTCCATCAACGATTGATCCTGGAGGAGTTCTTGATACCAGTGAAGGGTAACGCCCTGCAGCGGGAAGATCTGCAGGTTAGCGGAATTGAACGAAAACAGGACGATGATAACGAGCGGTGCATAAAGGTAGATGATGGACGCGACAACGCCAACGGTTCCGAGGCGACGACCGGAGCCACGCTGTAGAGAGTTGCTCTCAGGCAATGTACCTTCGGCCTCCTCGCTGAGCATCACGCCCTTCGTCGGCAGCATTGTAATGATAGTGCCGAGAAGCAGAGCCACGCTCATCATGAGCGCAACCGCAACTGCTGCGCCATATGGCCAGTTGTTGGCAAATCCGAACTGAGTGGAGACCACCACACCAAGCGTTGTGCCGTCGATACCGCCGATCATGGCCGGCGTGACGAAATCTCCGACCGTCACGAGAAACGCCAGTGAAAAACCGATGGCGAAGTTGCGACGGGTCAAAGGCCAGATCAAGTGGAGAAATGTCTGGATTGGCGTCGCGCCGGAATCCTGCGACGCTTCGATCAGATCACGGGGGATTTTCTCGAAAGCGCCCATTGTCGAAATGAAAATGAATGGGACGGAGATGTAGGCAAATACGATGACGACTGCGGTTGGACTATAAAGGAAGGCAGCTGACGGCTGATCGAGAATACCGCTGGAGACCAGGGCTGCGTTGAGAACACCCGACTGGCCAAGAATGATGCGCCAGGCAAAAATGCGCATCAGAAGGCTGATCCAGAGCGGCAGAACAACCAGCACTGTCAAGAGGGTCTTATACCGCCTTGCCACCCGACCGACGTAAAAGGCCAGGGGAAAGGCGATGACAGTTGCAAGAACGCAGCCAAGAAAGCTGAATGATAAGGTGCGCGTTAGCAAAACCCAAAAGCCGGCCGAGTTCCAGATCCGTGCGTAGTTTATAAGCGATGGTTCAAGAAGGATGACGCCGCCCGAAGTCTTGAGAAAGCTCACCCCGATCAATAAGACGTTCGGCAAGACAACGATCAGGAACAGCCAGGCAAGGACCGGCACGCTGGCCAGATTGAGGCTGATCTTGAAGCCCAGCGGTGAAGCCTGCAAAGGTTTCGTGAGATTGGATGCGATATTATCAGTCATAGAACACCTGCGTATTCTGCAGATCGAACTTGACCTGCACCGGCTGACCGACTTCGAGCGACGAATTGTGAGCTGCAGGCACCAGGCCAATCACGTTTATCGCACCACAGCGGACATTGACCTCGCAGCTCGTTCCCATGAACAGAACGTCTTCAACCGTTCCACGAAGCGTACCCGGAGATGGCATGGCAACGTTTTCGCTGACCTGAACGGCCTCATAGCGGATTGCCATGCGCGCTGCGCCGCTACGTGAAGCGACGAGACCTGGCAGCGTCACATTCTCCACGCGCGCAACCGTACCGCTTCCAGCGGTTTCAAACGTCACGGGGATGAGATTGGACCGGCCGACAAACCGAGAAACGAATTCATTGTTCGGCGCGAAATAGATTTCGCGCGGCGTCGCAAGCTGCGCGATCTTTCCCTCATTGAGCACCACTACGCGATCCGACATCGACAGCGCTTCGCCCTGGTCGTGCGTCACATACATGAACGCAATACCGAGCTCTTTTTGCAGAGCCACGAGCGTGTGCTGCATCTGCTGGCGCAGCCGCAAATCCAACGCCGCCAGGGGTTCGTCGAGAAGCAGCAGCTTCGGCCTTGAAACAATTGATCTTGCCAATGCCGCCCGTTGCCTCTGACCGCCCGACAGCTGATGGGGAAGCCTGTCGGCAAACCCCGACATCTCGACGAGCGAGAGCGCTTCCATCGCCGAGGCAGATCGGCCAGATTTCGCATCGCCACGCATCCGTAGTGGGTATTCAACATTTTCCCGCACCGTGAGGTGCGGGAAAAGAGCGTAGCTTTGGAAGACAGTGCGCACGTCGCGCTTGAACGGAGGAACGCCGTTCATGGCGTGCCCCGACATCGTGATCGCACCCCGATCCGGATGCTCGAACCCTGCAACTGTCCGCAAGATGGTGGTCTTTCCAGAACCGCTCGGGCCGAGAATTGAAAAAAATTCTCCGCTTCTTACGGCAAAGGAAACGTCGTCTAGCGCAGGCTTGTTTGCACCGTCATAGGTTTTCGAGACGCCTTCAAGCGAAAGCACCGTTGCCTGGGAGGTACCCATCTGTCTTCTCCGCGTTCACGTATCGGCTCAAAGCGTACCAGCAAGGAAGTCATTCCAGATCTGGATGCGCCGTTCGACGTCTTCCGGCTCTCGGAAAAACACCAGGTTGCTTTTGAACGCCGGATCTTCGGAGTCGAGAATGTTCGTGTTCTTGAGTTCCTCCTCGGTGAGGCCGCCCTTGCGCGCCGCCTCGGGCGTCAGAACGCCATTGCTGCCGGAGAATTTCATGAACCGGGTCTGCCACTCGACGGACATCGTGTCATTCAGGAATTTGTAGACGATATCCCGCTGTCCCTTCGGCGTGACATAGGTTCCCTCGATCCAGGAAGGGGTTCCCTCTTTTGGAAGCGAATACTTCGCGTTCAGGCCCTTCTTTTTCAGCGTGTTCACAACCGTAACGTTATGGCAGTAACCGAGAAGCGCCTCGCCTGAAGCATAGACGTTCGCCGCATCGTCGAAGCCGCGGGTGACGACGCGAACCTGCTGGCGCAGTTCGCGAAGTGCGTTCGTAACCGCGCCAAACTCGTCTTCGCTTAGTTTGAAAGGGTCCTTTACTCCGACATAGAGCGCGATCATCGGGATCGTGACGGTCGCGTCGTCAAAGATGGTGACCTTTCCCTGATATTTTTTGTCCCAGAGAGCCGCCCAGCTCGTCGGAGCTTCCTTGATGACGTCGGCATTATATTGAAGCGGCTGTGTACCCCAATGCAGCGGGATGCCCATCAACGTACCATCGACCGAAAGCGGATCCTTCCAGTTCAGCCCAGGAAGAATGTTGGCGACATTGGGGACTTTCGACAGATCGAACGGCGCAATCTGACCGGCTTTCTTCAGGCGACCCGCCGTTGAGGCCTCTGAATAGACTACGTCCGGCTTTACCGCACCGGACTGAAGCTGGGCAAAAACTTCATCGAGCGAAGAAATGATGACCGGCTTGATCTTCGTGCCGTTTGCCTTTTCCCACTCGGCGATCCAGTCCGGCTCGTCGTAACTTTCCCAGGTCAGAAGCGTGATTGGCTCCTCTTCCACGGCGGCGGAAGAAAGGAAGGGTGTAAACAAACTTGCGGCGGCGAGGCCGCCACCAATTTTTAGGACTTGGCGACGGTTGGCGGTAAAGCGTGTCGAATCTTTGGTCATTGTGAGAGTTCCCTTTTTGTCGATCTGGGAGCCTGTCAAAGACGGCCTAACTAACGACAGTTCGGTTACTGATCCAAATGTCGCTGCCAGCCATGTCTGCGGCCCAGCGAAATATTAACGGGGATGTTTTGGAACTGCTCGGACGTCCTCTCGTCCGGCAGGTCGTTGCCGAAGGGCCTCCTAACCATTCAGCCTCAACATCCTCCCGCTCTTGCATCCAGCGGTCAAATCGCGATTCACGATGACCTGTAATAACGAATTCTGATCACCAGAGGGCACGCGACCTAACGCGAGTTCTATAAGGAAAATTGATCACGGACCATTCAATTTCATAATTTGACGGCTGCGACTCTAACGAGCAAACAATTCAGGACATTCTTTACCGTCGAGGAAACAATCGGTGTTACTGTCTTCAAATAGCGCTGCGGACCATCCGCCGGATGCCGTTCGTGCTGCGGCGAGATCCGGCGCCATGAGCGGCCAGACCTCCGGAATGGCCCGAGGGTTCGCACAAGGTAATCTTGTTATCCTGCCAAGAGAATGGGCGAAGGATTTCTTGAATTTCTGCCTGGCAAATCCCAAGCCCTGCCCGCTCTTGGCAGTGGGTCGGCCGGGTGATCCGTCGCTACCTGGCGCGGGGCGGGAGATCGATATCCGTACCGACGTGCCGAGCTACCGGATCTTCCGCGACGGCAATTTGGTCGGCGAAGTGGAGAACATCGCGGACCTCTGGCAGGACGATTTCGTATCCTTCCTAATCGGATGCTCGTTCTCGTTTGAATGGGCGCTGCTGAGTGCCGGTCTCAACGTCCGCCATATCGAGCTCGGCACGAACGTACCGATGTATAAGACCAATATCGAATGTGTATCGGCAGGGCGCTTTTCGGGCCAGTATGTCGCGTCGATGCGCCCGATGAAACCCGCAGACGCCATTCGCGCAATCGAGATCACCTCTCGGATGCCGCAGGTTCATGGTGCGCCGGTTCATTTCGGTGATCCGTCAGCGATCGGGATCCCAGACATAACTCGTCCCGACTACGGGGATCCGGTGCCAGTCAGAGAAGGAGAAATCCCGGTCTTCTGGGCATGTGGTGTCACACCACAGGTGGCGCTCGCCAACGCAAAGCCACCGATCGCGATCACCCACTCGCCGGGATGCATGCTGCTCACCGATATACCCGATGATGATCTAATAACTGGAAAATTTCGCTTTTCTGCGCCAGACTGGTGATAGCGTAATCGGGTCTGCCTCCTGGGCGCGCCCGCCCGTGGACAGCAAGGAACATAATCGTCGTATGCTCTCCGCGCCAGCGCACGGCACCGGGGGAACAGCATGATTGATCTTCGTACTTTGGAGACTTTCTACTTCGTCGCGCAGACCGGCGGTTTTAATCGTGCGGCAGAGAAGCTCCACACCACGCAACCCGCGGTCTCGGCGCGGATCGCCCAGCTTGAGCGCGATCTGAATGTCAGGCTGTTCGATCGTAACAAGCACGGCAGTCATCTGACGGCTAAAGGACGGGACCTTTTACGATACGTCGAGCAAATGATCGCGCTACGCGTGGAGCTTGTCTCGGCAATCGCGGGTGATAGTGCCCTGCGCGGCAACCTGCATCTCGGCGTTTCCGACACCATCGTTCACACTTGGCTACCCGAACTTCTGAAGCGGCTCAGTGCCGAATATCCTGGAATAACGCTTGCGATTGATGTCGACGCTTCGGCGGGGCTCGCCGATGCACTGCTTAACAATGCGATCGATATCGCCTTGTTGATGGGCCCGATCACTGCAGGGCACGTGACGAACATTCATCTTTGCACCTATCCCCTGGATTTCATCGTCCGCTCAGACTTCCCCGAGCTTGGCGCCAGCATGAGCCTTCGAAAGCTCGCCGAATATCCAATCATCACTTTCGCCCGCCACACGCGACCCCACTCGGAACTGAAAGAGCTCTTTCGCCGGGCTGGTGTCACAGATGTCCGTCTATTCGCAAACGCATCGCTGTCGTCGATCATTCGCATGACGCTCGACGGCTTGGGAATTGCCGCAATTCCAAAAGAAGTCGCGGTCGAACATCTTGAGAGCGGCCGTCTCTGCCTGCTGGCCCACGAAGAGGCGTTGCCGCTACTCTCATTCACGGCAAGCTTCATTCCTCGCCCGGACATGCCTCTGAGCGGTGTGGTCGCCAAACTTGCACAGGAAGTCGCAGACGACGGCGCTGTTTGCCGGTAGCACCCTTGGCGTTTGTTAGGAGACTGGCCAGCGATGCCGGCCAGTCGTGGCACGCGTCAGGAAATGCGGGTGTATTTCTCGAGCGCTACCGATTTGAACAGGTGGCCATTCTTGGCGCCGAAGGCTTTCATCGCATCCGTGTTGTTGTGGACGTCGAGCGCCTTTTCATCGTCCCAGATCTCGTAGAATACGAACTCGCCCGGCCGATCATTCGACTGGTGGAGATCATACTGGACGAAGCCAGGCTCTGTTTTTGCAAGGGGAACGAGCGTCTGTAGCGCATCCCTTACTGCATCTTCCTTGCCTTCATGGGCGACGATGGTCGCCACTACAACGAGTTTGTTCTTCATTTCTACCTCCAGATTACTGAATCTCAATGGATACGTGGCACTTGATCGAATTTGCGATGAAGCAGCCCTTATGCGCGCGATCGTGAAGGCGCCGGAGCGTCTCGCGATCGGGCTGCTTTTCGCCGCTGAAGGTCGCCTTGGGACGCAGGGCGATGTCGGAGACCCACATGCCGCCCTCGGGGCTCTTCGACACCCTCCCGGAAGCTTCGTCCTGATAGGCGGTCACGGCATAACCACTGCCCTCGCAAATGGCGAGGAAGTACAGCATATGGCAGCTCGCCAACGCGTTCACGAGCAATTGTTCCGGATCTGCGAGCGACGCGTTGCCGAGATACTCGGCGGCGGCGGAGACTGGAATGGTGACCGTCGGGCTGATGATCGCCTTATGGTCGCGGCTGTAGGTTTTCTCTTGTTTTTCGTGTGGGACGGCATCCCACTGAAGACGAACGATGTGTTCTGACATCTTGTCACCCTTTACCCCATTTGCGCCTTTAAGGACGCGGACATGTTTCCCGCTAGAGCAATTCCGTTTTTCTTCGAATCGCGGAATTGCTCTATCTCTTTGTTTTTCACGCAATTCCCGGCAAAAGCGCTCGCGCTTTGCCTAAGAAAACCGCTGCACACTTTTGCTGGAATTGCCCTAGCCGAAGACCGCCAGCATTGTATCGGCGATCGTGATGTCGTCATCTACCGGACCGCCTGAAACGCCGACGGCGCCAACGACCTTGCCGTCACGAATGATAGGCAGACCGCCGCCGAAAACCACAAACGGCCGCGCGCCGACCGCTTCCAGGCCATAAAGCGGGCCATTCGGCTGAACCGCCTCCATCCACTGGCCGGAAGGCGAACGCAGAGCGAGCGCTGTCCAGGCCTTGTTCTGAGCGATCTGTACCGTTGAAAGTGCTGCGTCGTCGACCCGCAGAAAAGCCAGCAAGTTGCCGCCGAGATCAACGACTGCCAGGGACGACGGCTGTTTGATCTCTCTAACCTTTGCAGCGCCCGCAGCAATGGCGTTCAAGGCTTCTTCATGCGTGATGATTCTGACCATCGTAGTTCCTCGATCTGGGCCTATGGGAAAGCAATGCGTGCGGCGATCCGCTCGAACGGACCGCCGCATCCTCGTTCATGCCTAATTGTAGATCCCGCCATCCACGTTGATCGCCTGCGCGGTCACATAGGAGGATTCGTCCGATGCCAGGAACACGAACAGGGGAGCAACCTCGTCGGGCCGTGCCTGACGGCCGAGCGGAATGACCAGGGGAACAAGCGCTTCCTGCTTTTCGCGCCCACCGATGAAGTCGATGACCGGCTGGTTGAAAGGTGTATCGATCCAGCCAGGGCATACGGCATTGACGCGGATGCCGTCACGCGCCAGTTCAATCGCCAGCGTGGTCGTCAGACCGATCACTGCGGCCTTGGATGATGAATAGGCGAGGAGACCGGCGGCGCCACGCTTGCCTGCAAGGGACGACATCAGCACCACGGACGCTTTGCCGGACTTGCGAAGCTCCTGCACCGACTCGCGAACAAAGACGAAATTCGCCCTGACATTAATCGCAAAGACCTTGTCCCAGTCACCGGTGCTGAAATCCTCCAGCCTGCCGGAAAGCTGGATGCCGGCATTGAGGCATAGCGTATCGATGCCCTTCATCCATTCAGCTGCTTGAGAGATCGCCGCCTTGATTTCGGCTTCCTGTAAGAGATCGGCACGGATGAACTTCACCGCACCGCCAAAACGCTTCTCGACGGCCGCGCCGCGCTCAGCGTCGATATCCACGACGCTGACGGTTGCCCCTTCGGCAACGAACTGTTCAAGAATCGCGAGGCCGATGTTTGCAACCCCACCGGTAAGCAAGATCCGTTTTCCTGAAAGACGTCCTGACATCGCATTCCCTTTCCTGTTGTTCGATGATTGCCGACTGCGCTTGCGGCGCCTTTTAGGCACCGGCCTGCTTGATGGTCTTTTTGATTTGGTCGTTGACGGCTGCCGCGGCTTCCATCTGCGGCATGTGGCCGATCGCCTGCAGCTTGACGAAGGTGGCGCTGGCGGGGATTTCGCCTTGCTCTGGCACGGGCACGATCTGATCCTGGTCGCCCCAGATCAGCGTGAGCGGGCAGGACAGACCGCTGAGCGTTGCACCGATCGATTGCTTCTGACCGCCGTTATCGGCAATGGCGTCCGCAATGGCCGACAGCGCTTCGGGAACGCCTTCCAGCCGCTTGAAGCGCAAGGTGCCCTCGACCATGTCGTTGGTGATCTTGGACGGATCGGCAAACAGCCGCTCCAGGACGTTCTGCAGCGGGCGCCGGCGCTCGGCGGCGATGAAGTCGGTCAGGAAGTCCCGGCTGATCTGCTTGCCAAGGCCAATCGGTGCGATCAGCGTCATCGAACCGATGCGCGAGGGCTGACGCGCTGCAAGAGCCGC